>JBOHIC010000098.1:0-11497 GCA_050725835.1 Novosphingobium sp. | reverse complement strand
CGCCGCGGCGCAGGCCAGCAGGCGCGCGCTGCGCCTCATCGCAGCGCGGCGATGCTGCGCACCGCTTCGCCCAATGCTGCGCGGAATGCTGCGGGGCGGTAGCTCGTCGGGCTGGTCACCGCGGCATAGGCGCGGTTAATGTGGGCGCGGATCCCCGCGGCGGCCCCGGTGGTCACCCGCCCCTCGCGAACCAGCGCGTTGAGCAGGGTATCCACCGTCATCACCGCCTGCGCCGATCCCGCATAGTCGGTAAAGCGCGGCGCAATCGCCTTGCCGCCGATCGCCGCGATCACGCGGAAGGCGGTGTCGCTCCCGCCCGGACCGCGCGCCAGCGCCGCGCCCAGCGCGCCCGCCGCGGCATCGAGCCGGCTCGCCGCCGCCGCCGCATCGGCCCGGTTCTTGCCCATCGCCGCGTGGAAGCCTCGCGCCGCCGCATCGAAGCGCGCCGCCTCGCCCGGCGCGAGCACCTGCGCCACCGCCGAGAGCATGATGATGTTCTCGTCGTTGAAGGGCGGCTGGCCGAACGGCATCGGCCGGCCGGGGTTGGTTTCGAAGGTTCGCTGACGCCCCGGATTGTCGTCGATCGGGCGGTGGCACGAATGACAGTCGTAGAAGGTGAATTCGGGAAACACCCCGTCGCTGGCGAGGTCGGCGCGGCCGTAAAGGCTCAGCGAGCGCTGCACTGCCTGCGCCTGCCCTACCGCCCACAGCCGCACCGAATCCGCGCGCGGCTTGCGTTGCTGATAGTCGGCGTCCTCGTTCCAGTGCTGCTGGAGCGAGGAGAACAGGTCGAGCTCGAAGGCCAGCCGCGGATGCCCGGCGGCCATCATCGCGTGGCTGACGAACTGCCCCGGCTTGCCGCTGCCGAGGTGGCAATCGAGGCAGACCGAGGCGCGCGCCGCGGGATCGTCGAGCGGGATCATTCCCGCCGCGACGTTGCCGGCATGGGTCGCGCCCATGGCATAGTGGCTCGCGATCCAGCCAGAAGCCGCACCGTGGCAGCCCTCGCAGCCGACCCCGTCGGAAACCTGGAAGCGCTCGCCGCGAACGCCCGCCGAGGTGGCGTGGCAGCCGAGGCAGGCGCCCGCCGAGCCGGCGTTGCCCAACCCGAGCGTGCCGACGATGCGCTGCCCGCGCGGCGAGGTCAGCGCGGCATAGGCGCGGCTGTGCGCGCCCGAGCGCGCCGAAGGCTCCTGCCACAACCGCAGCTCGTCCTGGCGGACGACCTTGCCGTCGCCCTCGGCGCGGCCGTGGCAGGTCGATCCGGCGCAGCTCGCGACGCCTTCGGTGCGGCCCGCCGCGACCGCCCCACCGGCGAGGCCGGTGAGGATTGCGAGGGTCAGCAGCAGCTTCGAAACAGGCCCCATGGCTCCGGCCTCCGGGTCCGGAGCAACATCCTGACAAGCCGCGCGATTCGCCGCAAGGACGCGCTTGCCCCAACGCACAGCGTTCGCGTTGTCAGCCCGCCCGGCCTGCCGCATAAGCGCAGGCGATGCTGCGGGCTGTTCAATCGATGCTGCGCCGGATGCCGGGCGGGCGCTGGCTGGCGCTGGCGCTGGCTTTCGCGGTGCTGGCGGTGTCCGATTACCATTGGCTCAACCTCACCCGGATCGTCGACCAGCGCGGCGGCGACGTGCTGCTGGCGCTCCATGCGCGGCAGCGTCCGCTCACCGATCGGGTGACGATCGTCGATATCGACCAGAAATCGCTCGAGGATATGAACGACGAGGCCGGCTCCTGGCCGTGGCCGCGCTCGGTCCACGGCGAGCTGATCGAGCTGATCGCGCGGCAGAAGCCCCGCGCGATCGTCTTTGACATCCTGTTCAACGAACCCGACGTGTTCCGTCCCGAACACGACGCCGCTTTCGCAGAGGCGGTGGCGGCCCATCCGAACGTGTGGCTGGCGATGACGCTGAACTCGAACGGGACGGGCGCGCGGGTCGGGGATATGCCGCCCGCGGCGGGGATGAAACCGCTGTCCGGCGCGCGGCCCGACGCCCGCGTGCCGCTGATGCTGCCGCTGGTGGTCGCCGGCTATTCGCAAGCGATGCGCGGCGGCCTGATCAATTTCACCGCCGACAGCGACGGCACCGGGCGGCATCACGCGCTCTACGCGGATCGCAGCGGCTGGCGCTTTCCATCGCTGCCCGCGCGGGTCGGGGAGAGCCTCGGTCGGCCGGTCCCGGCGCAGCGCCAGATCCTGCTCAACTGGCGCTCGGGCTGGCGGCACTTGTCGTACTCCGAGATCTATCTCGACGGGCTGCGCCAGACGCCACAGCGCCCGCAGGACGAGTTCGCGGGCAAGATCGTGGTAATCGGCACCTCAGCCCCGGGGCTGATGGACTTCCGCGTCAGTCCGCTCGACAGCACCTATCCGGGGGTCGAAATCCTCGCCACCGCGCTCGACAATCTCGACCGCGGCGACTGGCTGCGCGAGGTTCCGCGCGCCGCGATGCTGTGGCTCGCGCTGGCGCTGATCGGGCTGCTCGCGTTCGGCTTTGCGCGGGCGGCGAGCGTCCAGGCGCTGCTGCTGGCAATGCTCGCCGCCAGCGGGGCGTCGCTCGCCGCGGCATGGTTCCTCCTGGCCGCAGGGACGTTCGTTCCGGTCCTCGGCGCCTTGACCCTTGCCTGGGCCTACTACCTCGTCGCCAGCGGCATAGCTTACCTGCAGGAACGCGCGCGGCGGCTGCGCACTGCGACGATGTTCGCGCGGTTCCTCGACCACCGCGTCGTCGCCAGCCTGATCGACGAGGGCGAGATCGACTATCGCACCCAGGCCGAAGCGCGCGAAGTGAGCGTGCTGTTCTCCGACATCCGCGGCTTCACCGCGCTGTCCGAAACCGCCCCGCCCGAGCAGGTGGTCGCGCTGCTCAACGACTACTTCTCAAAGCAGGTCGGGGTGATCTTCGCCCACGGCGGGACGCTCGACAAGTTCATCGGCGATGCGATCATGGCGTTCTGGGGCGCGCCGGTTTCGGTCGAGGACCACGCGGTCCAGGCAGTGACCACGGCGCTGGCGATGTCCGCCGCGCTCGACGAGCTGCGCGACCAGCTCGGCGGGCTCGGCGAAGGGCTCGATGTCGGCATCGGCGTGCACAGCGGCCGCGCCGTGGTCGGCTTCATCGGCTCGGCCGACCGGCTCGACTACACTGCGATCGGCGACACGGTGAACCTCGCCAGCCGGGTCGAGGGGCTGACCAAGGGCGTGGCCCGGGTGCTGGTGACCCAGGCGACCCGCGACGCGGCGAGCGAGGCCTTCGACTGGCGCGATTGCGGGGTGCATGCGGTCAAGGGCCGCGAAGAGGGCGTTCGGCTCTATGAGCCGCGGGCCAAAGGTGATAGTTTTCAAGCATGACTCGGCATCTGCCGGCCTTGCGACTCCTATCCGTCGTCGCGCCCGCCGCATTCCTGCTTTCGGCGGTTGCCGCCGGTGCCGCCAGCGAACGCGGGCAGGTGATCCGCGCCGGCGATCTCTACAGCCAGCCGTTCATCGACGCGCCCAAGGTTGGGCCGCTCGCCGCCAACTCGGCGGTTGTCGTCACCGAGCGCCGCGGCGGCTGGCTGGCGGTCGAAGCGGGCGGGCGGCGCGGCTGGGTGCGGATGCTCAACGTCCGGCTCGAGGCGGGCGCGCCGGGTCCGGGCAAGTCCACCGCGCGGCTGCGTACCGGCAGCACGGGGCGCACTGTCGCCACCGGGGTCAAGGGACTCGAGGAGGCCGACATCCGCGCCGCGGCGATCGACCGCGAGCAACTAGCCCGGCTCGAAGCGCTTGGCGCGAACGAGGCGCAGGCGCGGCAGGCCGCGGCGGACTACAAGCTGACCGAGCCGAAGGTCGATTACCTCAAGAAGGGCAAAACGTGATCCGCCCCGCGGCCGCGCTGTCGCTGCTCGCGCTCTGCCTCGCCGTGGTTCCGGCGAAGGCGCAGATTCCGGGCATCGGCGGGCTCGGCGGGATCGTCAACAAGGCGCGCAGCGCGCAGAAGATCGGCGAGGGCCTGCGCAGCATCGGAGAGGCGGAAGAAATCAGGCTCGGCAGCGACCTTGCCGGAATGCTCCTCGGGGCGGCGCCGCTGATCGAGGATCCGGCCAAGCAGCAATACGTCAACACGCTCGGCAAGTGGCTCGCGCTGCACAGCGAACGCCCGAACCTGCCGTGGAAGTTCGGGATCGTCGAAAGCGACGATTACAACGCGTTTTCGACCCCCGGTGGTTACGTCATCATCACCCGCGGGCTGTTCGACCGGATGCGCAACGAATCCGAGCTTGCCGGGGTTCTCGCGCACGAGGTTGCCCATGTCGTGCGCAAGCATCACGTCAAGGCGCTGCAAAAGGGGCTGCGCGACCAGGCGCTGAGCGAGATGCGCAACTATTTCAGCGTCAGCACCGGCAGCGGCCTCGCCGACCAGTTCACCAACGCCGTGCTCAGCGCCGGCAAGGACATGTATACCCAGGGTCTCGACCATGAGGACGAATACGAGGCGGACCGGATGGCGGTGGTGATCGCGGCGCGCTCGGGCTATTCGCCCTACGGGCTCGGCGGGGTGCTCCAGACCCTCACCGCGAGCGCCGAGGCCGAGGGTTACGGCCTCCACAACCGCACCCATCCGCTCCCGCTCGAGCGGATCGCCCGGCTGGACTCGGCGATGGGCGCGCGGCTCGACAAGCTACCCGGGCTGGTCGACGATCTCGCCAGCTTCGTCGCCCTGCGCGCCCCGCCGCCGCCTCCACCTGCGCCGGCGGCTGCAGCGCCGCCCAAGCGGGGCAAGGGGACAAAGCCCAAATCATGACTCGCAGGCGCACGGGCGGCACTTGATGCAGGCGGGGGGGCTGGTCCGTGCTGCAACCCGACTGCTCGGCGGCGACCGCGTGCCGATGCTCGCGGGCGTGTTGCTGGTCGCGCTGATGGCGGTGCTGCAGGGCGTAGGATTTGCCTCGATCGACCGGCTCGGCCCGCTCCTGTTCGACGCGTATCAACGCGCTGCGCCGCGCCCGTACGAGGACACCGCGGTGCGGGTGGTCGATATCGACGACGAGAGCATTCGCCGGTTCGGGCAGTGGCCTTGGCCGCGCACCGAAATTGCCCGGTTGAACGCACGCCTGACCCAGGCGGGCGCCTCGGCGATCGCTTACGACATCGTCTTCTCCGAGCCCGACCGCACCTCGCCCGCGCGCCTCGCCGCGCAGCTGCGCGCCAGCGGGGTGGATAGCGCGACGCTCGCCGGGCTGAGCCGCCTTCCCGACAACGACGCAGTCCTCGCCGACGCCTTCGGGCAAAGCGCCGTAGTCCTCGGACTATTCCTCACCAACGATCGTGTGGGACCGGGTATCGCACCCAAAGCGGGGTTCGGCGTAGCCGGTTCGCCGCCGACCGCGGTGCCAGTGTTCCGGCGCGGGATCGAATCGCTCCCCGCGCTCGATGCCGCGGCTGCGGGCAAGGGTTTCGTCAGCCTCGCCGCCGGCGGCGACGGGATTGTCCGCCAGGTCCCGCTGCTGGCGCGGCAGGGCGGCGAGCTGCTGCCCTCGCTGTCGCTCGAGGCCTTGCGCGTGGCGCAGGGCGCGGGCTCGGTCACGGTCCGCACCAGCGACGCCAGTGGAGAAACCAGCGGCGCTCCGGGCGATATCGTCGCGGTGCGGGTGGGCGAATTCGAGCTGCCCACCACCGCCAGCGGCAGCCTGTGGCTGCACTACACCCGGCCCGCACCGCAGCGGATCGTCCCGGCGTGGAAGGTGCTCGACGAGGCGACCCCGCCCACCGAACTCGAAGCGCTGGTGGCCGGGCGGATCGTGCTGATCGGGGCGGGCGCGATCGGATTGCGCGACCTGATCGCCACCCCGCTCAGCGCGCGCGAGCTGGGTGTGGTCGCGCACGCCCAGGCGCTCGAACAGGCGATCCTCGGCAAGTTCCTGCTCCGCCCCGATTGGGCGCCGGGGCTCGAACGCGGGCTGCTCATCGCGCTGGGGCTGGCGCTGGCGCTGCTCCTGCCGCGGCTCGGCGCGCTGCGCGGGGCGCTGCTCGGCGGAATCGCGGTGGCGGGGATCGGCGCCGGGAGCTGGCTGGCCTTCGGCGAACGCGGCTACCTGCTCGATCCGACCTGGCCGGTGTTGACCCTGGCGGCGGTCTATCTCGCCGAAACCGCGATGACCTATTACCGCGAGGAGCGCCGCCGCGCCTATATCCACGGCGCTTTCGACCGCTACCTCTCGCCCGAACTGGTGCGCCGCATCGCCGCCGACCCCGACCGGCTCGAACTCGGCGGCGAGGACCGCGAGATGACCGTGCTGTTCGCCGACGTGCGCAATTTCTCGGGCATTTCCGAGCACATGCCGCCCAAAGGAGTGATCGGCTTCCTGATCGGCCTGCTCACCCCGCTGTGCAACGTCCTGCTGGCGCGCAAGGCGACAATCGACAAGTTCATCGGCGACGCCATCGTCGCGTTCTGGAACGCCCCGCTCGACGATCCCGACCACCATCGCAACGCCGCGCGCGCCTCGCTCGAAATGGTCGCCGCGCTCGACGCGCTCAACGCCGCGCCGCCCCAAGACTGGCCGGGCGCGGTGAAGATCGGGGTGGGGCTCAACTCGGGGCTGTGTTGTGTCGGCAACATGGGCTCGGCGCAGCGGCTGTCCTATTCGTTGATCGGCGATACGGTGAACCTCGCCAGCCGGATCGAGGGGCTGACCAAGCTTTACGGCGTCAGCATCGCGGTCGGCAGCGATCTCGCGGCGCATCTGGACGGGTTCGCCCTGCTCGAACTCGACAAGGTCCAGGTGGTCGGCCGCGACACGCCCGAGCAGATCTATGTCTTGCTGGGCGATGAGGCGGTGGTGCAGCGGGCCGATTTCTGCGCCCTCGCCGCGAACCATGCGGAGATGATCGCGGCCTATCGATCACGGGGTTGGGGCGAAGCAGGCAAGTTGATCGACCGGCTGACCAAGCAGGGCGCGCCATTAGGGCTGGGCAAGCTCTACGCGCTCTACTCCGCGCGCATCGCCGATTTTGCCGACAACCCGCCCGGCGCGGACTGGGACGCGGTGTTCGTAGCTCCCGGCAAATAGTCGCTACTGGCCTGGCGGCCTGCCGGTGGGATCGGGTGGCGGCGTTTCGGGGTTGCGGCCTTTGCCTTTGCCCCCCGCGGCGATTCCCGCGGCGACCGGAATCGCCAGCAGCAGCCCGCCGAGCAGCGGATTGAGCCCCGCCTTGGCGAGGCTCGGGAAAACCTGGTCGCGCAGTCGCAGGTGGCCCGCGGGCGAAAGGTTGAACACGATCGGCGCAGCGCCCGCGAAGGGCACGAACGCCGTCTGGGTCGGCGCGGTCAGCTCGACCGTGGCTCCGCCAGAAGTCACCGACGCCGCGCCGACATCGTCGCCGCCCTGTTTCCCAGCGCCCGGTCCGCGCAGCACGATCAGCGACGCGGTGTTCTTGTCTGCCTTGATCCCCTTGGGAATCTGCCCCTCGCGCTTGGCGATGTCGATCGCGCCCTCGCCGACCACGCCCTCAATTATCGTCCCTCGGATGCCGATGGTGGCCACCGGGGTGGCGATGGTCGAGCCGGTCTGGCGGTTGGGCTGGCCCGACATGAAGCGGAACGCCCCGCGCAGCACGGTGCCCCCCACATTGCGTCCGCGCGCCGGGTCATAGACGAAGCGGTCTATTCTGAGCCGCGCATTGGCGCCGATCGAGAAGGTCGAACGGTCGAGCAGCAGGATCTGCATCTGGCTCGCCTTGCCGGTCTGGATCAGGTCGGCGAGCTGCACCCGCTGCCGCACCGTAACCGGGCGCGGCTGCGGCACCTGGGCGTTGCTGTACTTGACGTCCTTGACCACCGCCGAAGCGACGCCGATCGCCTGGCCGGTCTGCGCCAGTGCGGTGGAGGTCATTGCAAGAGCGGTGACCGCGCCGACGACGGCGCGCCAACGGGCGGAACGCGCGGTCATTGGCCCGCTCCTTCGCACGGCGTCCGAGCCTCGGCCCATTCGGCCTTGCTAAAGTCCTTCGCCTTGAGCCGGGCGAATTCGACCTCGCCGCCGACGCGGTCGTCGATCCGGCACAGGATACTGGCGTGGAGCAGCAACGCGCGCTTGGTCTTGGGGTGCCCGGCGATGGTCCGCTCGAGCGTCGCCAGCGCGTCGAGCAAGGCGCCGGAGGCCGCCTGCTGTCGCGCGAGCGCCAGCCCCTGGTCCGGATCGGCGCTGGCGAGCGAGAGCCGGTCGAGTTGTTCGAGCGCGTCGGCCGCCGCGGGCGCGAGCGCCGCACAAGCGAGCGGGGCGACCGCTAAAGTGCAGATAAAGCCGCGAAACATGGCGCGATTCCCCAGGAGCATTGTCTGTCGGGCGACGATACCACGCCGGCCAAGTCCCCGCAAACAGCGCCGGAATCGTCGTTAACGATGCGCCGCGCTGGCCGCGGCGAGCACCCGTTCGGCCCACTCGGGACGGCAGATCAGCAGGTCGGGCAGCGCTGTGTCGGCGCGGTTGTAGGTTAGCCGCGACCCATCCGCGCGGCTGGCATGGAGCCCGTGCGCCCGCGCCACCGCTACGGGCGCGCAGTTGTCCCACTCGTGCTGGCCGCCGGTGTGGAAGTAGATTTCCGCTGCGCCGCGCACCACCGCCATCGCTTTGGCCCCGGCGCTGCCCATCGGGACCAGCTCTGCGCCGAGCGCTTCGGCAACGGAGAGCGCCTCGCTTGCCGGGCGGGTGCGGCTGACCACCATGCGCGGGATCGCCGGAGCAGGCAGGAGTGGGGCGGGGCGGTCCGAGCGGAACAGGCCTACCCCGGGCTGCGCCACCGCGCCGACCGCGGCGGTCCCTTCGATCGCCAGCGCGACATGCACGGCCCAGTCGTCGCGGAGCTCGCCGTATTCGCGGGTGCCATCGAGCGGATCGACGATCCACACCCGCGCCTGGCCGAGCCGGGTGCGGTCGTCGCGCATCTCTTCGGAGAGCAGCCCGTCCTGGGGCCGGGCGCGGCGCAGCGCATCGACCAGGAAAGCATTGGCGATCCGGTCGCCCTCGGCCCCCAGCGCCTTGCCCTCAAGCGACCCTTCGGTCTGCAGGGCGACGAGCCGCCGCCCGGCCTCCTCGGCAAGCCGCGCGGCCAGTTCGGCGTCGGTCATATCGTCGGCGTCCACGCGCCGGCGACGCGCGCGACGATCAGATCGGCGGCCTGTTCGGCGGTCATCGCGGTGGTGTCGATGCGCAGCTCGGGCGACTCGGGGCGCTCATAGGGGCTATCGATGCCGGTGAAGTTCTTAAGGTCGCCTGCACGCGCCTTCTTGTAGAGTCCTTTGACGTCGCGGCGTTCGGCCTCGGCGAGCGGAGTGTCGACGAAGATTTCGAGGAATTCGCCCGCGGGAAGCATCGCGCGGACCAGCTCGCGTTCGGCGCGGAACGGGCTGATGAACGCGGTGAGCACGATCAGCCCGGCGTCGGCCATCAGCCGGGCGACTTCGCCGACGCGGCGGATGTTTTCGATCCGGTCGGTCTCGGTGAAGCCGAGGTCCTTGTTGAGCCCATGTCGGACATTGTCGCCGTCGAGCAGGAAGGTGTGGTGGCCGAGCGCGTGGAGTTGCTTCTCGACCAGATTGGCGATGGTCGACTTGCCCGAGCCGCTAAGCCCGGTGAACCACAGCACCGATGGCGCCTGATTCTTGAGCCGGGCGTGCGCGGCGCGGGTCACGTCGAGCGCCTGCCAATGGACGTTCTGCGCGCGGCGCAGCGCGAAGTGCAGCATCCCCGCGGCGACCGTGGCATTGCTCAACTTGTCGATCAGCACGAACCCGCCGAGTGAGCGGTTCACCTCGTAGGGTTCGAACACCAGCGGCTTGTCGGTGGTCAGCTCGGCCACCCCGATCGCGTTGAGATCGAGCGTCTTGGAGGCGAGGTGCTCGAGCGTGTTGACGTTGATGGTGTATTTCGGCGGTTGGATGCTCGCGCTGACCGTCTGGGCGCCGAGTTTGAGCCAGTAGCCGCGGCCCGGGATCAGCGGCTCATCGCTCATCCACACCAGCGCGGCCTCGAATTGATCGGCGACCTGCGGCGGGGAGTCGGCGGCGGCGATCACGTCGCCGCGCGAGCAATCGACCTCGTCGGCGAAAGTCAGCGTGACCGACTGGCCGGCGACCGCTTCGGCGAGGTCGCCATCTGCGGTGACGATCCTCTCGACGTTGGTGGTCTTGCCCGAAGGCAGCACCCGCACCCGGTCGCCGGGCTTGACTGCGCCGCTCGCGATCAGCCCGGCGAAGCCGCGGAAGTCGAGGTCGGGGCGGTTGACCCATTGCACCGGCAGGCGGAACGGCTGCGCCTGCGCAGCATCGCCATCGAGTTCGACGCTCTCGAGGTGCGCGATCAACGACGGGCCGGAATACCACGGGGTGTTTGGCGAAGGGCCGGTGACATTGTCGCCCTTGAACCCCGAGAGCGGAATCGCGGTGAAACCGCCGAGGCCGATTTCCTGCGCAAAGGCGGCGAAGTCGGCGACGATCTCGTCGAACCGCGCGCCGTCATAGCCGACCAGGTCCATTTTGTTCACCGCCAGAACAACGTGGCGGATGCCGAGCAGGTGGGCGAGATAGGAATGCCGCCGCGTCTGGACCAACACGCCCTTGCGCGCATCGACCAGGATTACCGCGAGCTCGGCGGTACTCGCGCCGGTCACCATGTTGCGGGTGTATTGCTCGTGCCCGGGGCAGTCGGCGACGATGAACTTGCGCTTGTCGGTGGCGAAGAAGCGGTAGGCGACGTCGATGGTGATCCCCTGCTCGCGCTCGGCGGCGAGGCCGTCGACCAGCAGCGCGAAGTCGATCTCCTGGCCCTGGGTGCCGACGCGTTTGGAATCGGCTTCGAGCGCGGCGAGCTGGTCCTCGAAGATCTGCTGCGAATCGTAGAGCAGCCGCCCGATCAGGGTGGACTTGCCATCATCGACCGAGCCGCAGGTGATGAACCGCAGTAGGGTCTTGCGGCGATGCCGCTCGAGGTAGGCCGCGATGTCCTCGCCGATCAGCGCGTCGGGGCGGAAGCCGAAGGCCATCAGAAGTAGCCCTCCGCCTTCTTTTTCTCCATCCCCGCGCCGCCCGCGTCCTTGTCGATCGCGCGGCCCTGGCGCTCGGAGGTGGTGGTCAGCAGCATCTCGCGGATGACGTCCGAAAGCGTCGCCGCCTCGCTCTCGATCGCTCCGGTGAGCGGGTAACAGCCGAGCGTGCGGAAGCGGATCGAGCGTTCGACCGGCACTTCGCCCGCAGCCAGCGGGAAACGCTCGTCGTCGACCATCAGCAGCAGCCCGTCGCGTTCCACCGTCGGGCGCGGCGCGGCGAAATAGAGCGGGACGATCGGGATGGCTTCGAGCTGGATGTATTGCCAAACGTCGAGCTCGGTCCAGTTCGAGATCGGGAAGACTCGTATGCTTTCGCCCTTGTGCTTGCGGGCGTTGGAGAGGGTCCACAGCTCGGGCCGCTGGTTCGTCGGGTCCCAGCCGTGGCTGGCGCTGCGGAAGCTGAATATC
>JBOHIC010000097.1:0-15422 GCA_050725835.1 Novosphingobium sp. | reverse complement strand
AAAGGCACCGTCAAATTCTTCAACGCGAACAAAGGCTTCGGCTTCATCCAGCAAGACGGCGGCGGTGAGGACGTGTTCGTCCACATCAGCTCGGTCGAGCGCGCCGGGCTCGAAGGCCTGGCCGAGGGGCAGGAGCTCGAGTTCAACCTGGTCGATCGCGGCGGCAAGGTTTCGGCGAGCGACCTCCAGGTCGTCGGCGATGTCATCCCGGTCGAAAAGCGCGCCGAAGCGCCGCAGCGTTCGCTAACCGGCGAGAAGGCGCTGGGCACGGTCAAGTTCTTCAACAGCATGAAGGGCTTCGGCTTCATCACCCGCGACGACGGCCAGCCCGACGCGTTCGTGCACATCAGCGCGGTCGAGCGTTCCGGGCTGCGCGAACTCAACGAGGGCGACCGACTCGAGTTCGATATCGAGGTCGATCGACGAGGCAAGTACTCGGCGGTCAACCTGGTGCCGCAGCAGGCCTGAACCCTGCCGGCATCCGCCCCGGGGGTTTACCCGCGGCGACCGACCGCCTAGTGGCACAGCGATGGCGGCCCTGCACGGGGCCGCCATTGTCGTTTCGGAGATTTCCCGCCCGCTATTTTCAAGCCAAGTAAAAGGACACGCGCGATGTCGATTACCCCGTTGATGCCGGTTTACCCCCGCTGCGGCTTTCGCCCGGTGCGCGGCGAGCACTGCCATCTGATCGGGGAAGACGGGCGCCGCTACCTCGATTTCGCGGCGGGGATCGCGGTCAACGTGCTTGGCCATTCGCACGCCGGACTGATCGGGGCGATCCAGCGCCAGGCCGAGACGCTTATGCACGTCTCCAACCTCTACGGCAGCCCGCAGGGCGAGCACCTCGCCCAGCGCCTGGTCGACCTGACTTTCGCCGATACCGTGTTCTTCACCAATTCGGGGGCCGAGGCGGTCGAATGCGCGATCAAGACCGCGCGCGCCTATCACAGCCACGTCGGCAACGAGCACAAGCACGAACTGATCACCTTCAAGAACGCCTTCCACGGGCGGACCATGGCGACGATCAGCGCGTCCAATCAGGAAAAGATGCACAAGGGCTTCCTGCCCCTGCTCGCCGGGTTCAAATACGTCGAGTTCGACGATCTCGACGGCGCGCTGGCGGCGATCGGACCGAACACCGCGGGCTTCCTGGTCGAGCCGGTCCAGGGCGAAGGCGGCATCCGCCCGGCCTCCGACGGCTTCATGCAGGGCCTGCGCGCGGCTGCGGACGAGCACGACCTGATCCTCGCGCTCGACGAGGTGCAGTGCGGGGTGGCGCGCTCGGGAACGCTCTACGCCTACGAGCAATACGGGATCGAGCCCGACGTGCTCGCCACCGCCAAGGGTATCGGCGGCGGCTTCCCCTTCGGCGCCTGCCTCGCCACCGAAAAGGCGGCGCGCGGGATGACGATCGGGGCGCACGGCTCGACCTACGGCGGCAACCCGCTGGCTATGGCGGCGGGCGAAGCCGTGCTCGACGCGGTCGCCAACGACGAATTCCTCGGCCAGGTGCGCGCCAAGAGCGAACGCCTGCGCAGCCGCCTCGAGCAATTCATCGGCAACTATCCCGAACTGTTCGAACTGGTCCGCGGCAAAGGGCTGATGCTCGGGGTCAAGATGCGCCACGAGAGCCGCGGCTTCGTCGCCCACTTGCGCGACGAGCACCAGCTGCTCACCGTCGCCGCGGGCGACAACACGCTGCGGCTGGTCCCGCCGCTGGTGATCGAGGACGCCGAGATCGACGAGTTCTTCGACAAGCTCTCGGCCGGAGCGGCGAGCTGGCAACCGCCCGCTGCTGCGGCATGACCCGGCATTTCCTCGAGCTGGCCGACGCCGGCACCGACGCCGTCGCGGCGATGATCAATGACGCGCTCGACCGCAAGGCGGCGCGCGCCGGCTGGCCCAAGGGCCGCGTCGACGCCGACGCTCCGCTCGCCGGCCACGTCCTGGCGATGGTCTTCGAGAAGAATTCGACCCGCACCCGGGTCTCGTTCGACGTCGCAATCCGCCAGCTCGGCGGCGCGCCCATCGTGCTCGACGCGGCGAGCACCCAGTTGGGGCGCGGCGAGTCCATCGCCGATACCGCGCGGGTGCTCAGCCGGATGGCCGATGCGATCATGCTGCGCACCGACGATCACGCCAAGATCGAGGAGCTGGCGCACTACGCCGATGTCCCGGTGATCAACGGGCTGACCGACCGTTCGCACCCGTGCCAGGTCATGGCCGACCTGCTCACCCTGATCGAGCGCGGCAAGGCGCTGCCCGGGCTCGAGGTCGCCTGGCTCGGCGACGGCAACAACGTGCTCAACTCGATCGTCGAGGCCGCCGGGCTGATGCAGTTCAACGTCCGCATCGCGGTGCCGCAGGGCTACGAGTCCGATCCCGCATACATTGCCCGCGCCGAGGCGCTGGGAGCGAAGATCACCCTCACCCGCGACGCCCGCGAAGCGGTCGCCGGGGCCGACGTGGTGGTCACCGACACCTGGGTGTCGATGGGCCAGCAGCACGTCCACAACAAGCTCGCGGCGATGGCGCCCTACCAGGTCGACGAGGCGCTGATGGCGGGGGCGGCCAGCGATGCCGCGTTCCTCCACTGCCTCCCCGCGCACCGCGGCGAGGAGGTCACCGATCCGGTGATCGACGGGCCGCAGTCGGCGGTGTGGGACGAGGCCGAGAATCGCATCCACGCCCAGAAATCGGTGCTGCGCTGGGCCTTCGGCCAGTTGTGAGCCTGCCCGAGCACATCGCGGCAGGGGAAACCGGCTATGACCGTGCGCTGCGCTTCACGATCCCTGATCGTCATGCCCGCGGACGGACCGTGCGGCTCGGCCCGGTCCTCGACGAAATCCTGGGCGCGCACGCCTACCCCGCGGCGATCCGCCGCCTGCTGGCAGAGGCGCTGGTCCTCGCCGCGCTGCTCGGCGCGCTGCTCAAGGACCAGGGCAGCCAGCTGACGATGCAGGTCCAGACCGAAGGCGGGGTGGTCGACCTGCTCGCCTGCGACTACCGCGACGGCGAGCTGCGCGGCTATATCCGCCACGACCGCTCGCGGCTCGACGAACTCGGTCCGAACCCATCGCTCTATGCGCTGTTCGGGCAGGCCTACCTTGCGATCACCTTCGACCTTGCCGCGACCGGGCAGCGTTACCAAGGGATCGTCCCGCTCGAAGGCGCGTCGCTGGCCGAGGCCTGCCAGAGCTATTTCGCCCAGTCCGAGCAGGTACCGACGCTGATCCGGGTGGGGGTGGGAGACGGCGCGGCGGGATGCGTCGCTGGCGGGCTGCTGGTCCAGCACCTGGCCGAAGGCGAGGATGGGCGCGGGCGGCTGCACGTGCGCATGGACCATCCCGAATGGGAGCACGTCGCGGCGATCGCCGGGAGCACGCGGCGCGAGGAACTGGTCGATCCCGACCTCAGCCTCGAGGCGCTGGTCTGGCGGCTGTTCCATGAGGAAGCCGAGGTCCGCGTCGAGCAGGGGCCCGGCCTCGCCAAGGGCTGCCGCTGCAGCGTCGCGCACTACCGCGAAGTGCTCGCCAAGTTTCCCGAGGAGGACCGCGCCGAGATGCGCGGGCGCGACGGGCTGATCGAGGTCGATTGCGCGTTCTGTTCGAAGATTTTCGCAATTTCGGCTTGAATTAACGTTTCGTCGCCCAAAATACACGCTTGGACGCAGGCGTGCGCGTCGCTACAAGCGCGTGAAACGTCTTTCTGCTGCGCGTCTTGCGTTGCGACGAGGTGATGAGTTGAAGCGATCGGTTCGAATTGTGCTGGGGATGCTGGGCGCCGCTGCGGCGTTTGCCCCAGCGAACGGACAGCGCAGCGCGCTGGCGATGCTCGACGGGCTCGAAGTCGGGCGCTGGGAGGTGCGGCTGCGCGACGGCACCCGGCGCGCTTATCCGCTGTGCCTCGACAACGGCCGCGGGCTGATCCAGCTGCGCCACGACCGCCAAAATTGCGACCGCCTGGTGATCGACGATCAGCCGGGCGAGGTCACGGTGCAATACACCTGCCGGGGCCGGGGCTATGGCCGCACCCACATCCGCCGCGAAACCGACCGGCTGGTCCAGATCGAGACCCAGGGGATCGCCGAGGGGCTGCCGTTCGATTTCACCGCCGAAGCCCGGCGGGTGGGAGACTGCACAAGCTAAGCGGCGCGGTTGCGCCGGGCACCCCGGCAAGCTAGCTCTGGGTTCGATGGATGCCGCCGCCCCGCCCGCCCCGCGCGAAGCCGTGGTGCTGCTTTCAGGCGGGCTCGATTCGATGGTCGTCGCGGGGCTGGCCCGCGAACAGGGCTTCGCGCTCAATGCGCTGACCATCGACTACAACCAGCGCCATCGCCGTGAGCTCGACGCGGCGCGGGCGATCGCCGCGCGGCTCGAGGCGAAGCGTCACGTGATCCTGCCGCTCGATCTTGGCCGGTTCGGCGGCTCGGCGCTGACCGACGATATCGCCGTGCCCAAGGACGGGGTCGGGCCGGGCATTCCGGTGACCTACGTTCCCGCGCGCAACCTCGTGTTCCTCTCGCTGACCCTCGCCTGGGCCGAGGCGCTCGGCGCGCGCGACCTGTTCATCGGGGTCAACGCGCTCGACTATTCGGGCTATCCCGATTGTCGGCCCGAGTTCATCGCCGGATTTGCGCGGCTGGCCGAACTCGCGACCAAGGCAGGCGCGGAGGGCGAGGGTTTCACCGTCCACGCCCCGCTCCAGCATCTCGGCAAAGCCAAGATCGCCGCCGAAGCGCATCGGCTCGGACTCGATCCGGGGCTGAGCTGGTCGTGCTACGATCCGCAGGGCGACGGCGCGGCCTGCGGGCTGTGCGACTCCTGCCGCCTGCGCCGAAAAGGTTTCGCCGATGCCGGCCTCATCGACCCGCTCCGCTATGCCGCCTGACGAGGACCCCAGCATGACCCAGCCAGCCCCTGCCCAGAGCCGGGCCACTTCTTACAGCTGGTACGTGCTCGGCGTGCTGGTGCTGGTTTACATTATCAATTTCATCGACCGGCAGATCCTCAGCATCCTCGCGGTCGATATCAAGGCCGACCTGGGCCTGACCGACAGCGACCTCGGATTCCTCGGCGGCGCGGCCTTCGCGGTGTTCTATGCGCTGTTCGGGATTCCGCTGGGCCGCCTCGCGGACAACTGGAACCGCAAGAAGCTGCTCAGCATCGGCATGACCTTGTGGTCGGCGATGACGGCCTTCTCCGGATTCGCGCAGAACCAGCTGGCTTTGTCGCTCGCGCGCATGGGGGTCGGGGTGGGTGAGGCGACCGCCGGGCCGACCGCCTATTCGCTGATCTCGGACTATTTCCCCAAGCGCCAGCGCGCCACCGCGCTCGCGATCTATTCGTCGGGCCTTTACCTCGGCGGCGGGGTTTCGCTGCTGATCGGCGCCAAGATCGCGCAGGCGTGGAACCAGGCCTGGCCGAACGGGGGGCCGCTCGGGCTGGTCGGCTGGCAAGGCGCGTTCCTCGCGGTCGGGATCCCCGGGCTGCTCATGGCGGTGTGGGTGGCGACGCTGCGCGAGCCGGTGCGCGGGGCGATGGACGGCGTGCCCAGCCCGGGTTGCCCAACTCCGTTCCGCAATTTCGTCTCGGACCTTTCGACCATCGTCCCGCCGTTCACCCTGCTCGGTGCGTGGCAACGCGGGCCGACCGCCTTCGCCATCAATCTCGGCGTCGCCGCGCTGGCGGCGCTGGGCGGCTGGGCGATGATCGGGCTGACCGACAACTTGCCACAGTGGTCGTCGATCGCCTTCGGCTACTACGCGGTGTTTTCGTGGGCCTGCACGCTCAAGGAGCGCGACCCGGCGACATTTCGCCTGATCTGGGGAACACCGGCGTTCTTGTGCACCACGCTGGGCTACAGCCTGGTGTCGCTGGTCGCATGGGCCTTGGGGTTCTGGGCGGCGCCCTACGCCGAAACCGTGCTCCACCTGCCCAAACAGGAGCTTGCCTTCGTGCTCGGCGCCAACAGTGCGCTGGCCGGCTTCCTCGGCGTTATCATCGGCGGGCGAACCGCCGACTACTTGCGCGCGCGCAATCCGGCGGGGCGGGTCTTGGTGATCCTGTTCGGTGTGCTCGCGCCGATCGTCCCGCTGTGGATCGGCTACACCACCGAGGACGGCACGCTGTTCTACGCGATGAACTTCCTTGCCGGGATGTTCGGGGCCGCCGCGCTGGGCGCCGCCGCTGCGACCACGCAGGACCTGGTCCTGCCCCGGATGCGCGGCACCGCCACCGCGGCGTTCTTCCTTGGCACGACGCTCGTCGGCCTGGCCTTCGGGCCGTATATCGTCGGGCTGATCTCGGACCTCACCGGCGAGGTCGTCGGCGGCAAGCCGGTGGGCGATCTGCGCACCGGAATCCTCTCGCTGATCGCGGTTGCGCCGATCGCAATCGGCTTGCTGCTCTATGCCTATCGCTCCGTCCCGGCGGCCGAGGCGAGCCTCGTCGCGCGCTCGGGCGAAGCTGGGTAAAGCTCAGCGCCGCTCGATTACCCCGCAAGCAACCCTCGCGCCCGAGTTGCCGGTGGGATCGGTCCGGTAGTCGTCGAACGCGGCGTGGATTACCAGCGCGGTTCCATCGGCGTCGAACAGCGCGGCCTCGGTCTCGCGGCGCAGGCCCGGCAAGCGCGCGGTGAGCGTTCCCGCGCCGTTCGCACCGACGACCAGGTTGGGCAGGTCGCCGAGATGGCTGCCGGCGGGATTCTCGGTCCCGTGCTGGCGTGCGCCGGGGTTGAGATGCGCGCCGGCATCGGTGAACCCGCCGCCCGTGCACTTGCCGACCGCATGAAGGTGAAGCCCATGCCCGCCCGGGGTCAGGCCGGCGGCGGCCAGGTGCAGAGTGATGCCCTCGCCGCTCGCGCTGAACAGCGCAGTGCCCGCCGGCAGCCCGCCCACCTGGACCAGCGTTGCGGTGGCGAGTGGGGCGGCATTGCTATCGTCCAGGCTGGCGCAGCCAGCGAGCGCGAGGACAGCGAACGGCGCTAGGCCAAGCGGACTTCGCAGCATCGGCGATCTCCATGCGGGTGCGGCACGGAAGCCATAACGAAAAAGGGGCCGGATTGCTCCGGCCCCCAATCCGTTTGCCTGTCGGCTCGCTTACATGCCCGAACCCGGACCGTAAGTGATCTCGACGCGGCGGTTCTGCAGCTCGCGGACACCGTCGGCGGTCGGAACCCGCGGGTTCGTTTCGCCGAAGCCCTGCGCGGTGATCGCGCTGCCCGGAATGCCGCGGCTGGTCAGGTAGCCCGTGACCGAGTCGTTGCGGCGGTTCGAGAGACCGACGTTGTACGTCGCCGAACCCGACCGGTCGGCATAGCCGGCCAGCATGATCGGAACGCTCATGCAGTTGCCGTAAGCGGAAACCGCGCTGTCGAGGATCCCGGCCGCTTCGGGCGTGATATCCGACTTATCCCAGTCGAAGAACACGATGTACGGACCCTTGTTGCATTGCACCACGGCCGGAGGCGGCGGCGGAGGCGGCGGGGGCGGCGGGGGCGGCGGCGGAGGCGGCGGAGCCATTTCCGGAGCCGGCTCCGGCGCGCTGCCGAAGTTGTAGCTCAGCGTGCCGAGCAGGCTGTGCGAGCGGAAGCGGGTGTTGAGCGCGCGCCCGCCGCTGTCGACCAGGTCGACGTCGTCGACGTTGAAGAAGCGGTACTTGATGCCGACATCCCAGTTGTCGTTGAGCGGCGCGCGAACGCCGGCCAGCGCCTGCCAGGCGAACCCGGTGTCCGAATCGTCGACGATGCCGGGGCCGTTGCGGTTGATCGAGAGGTGGTGGTTGACCCGCGCCACGCCAGCGCCGCCACCAACGAAGCCCTGCAGGCCGTCGTCGTCACCGAAATCGAGCAGGCCGTTGAGCATGAAGCTGAGCGCGTTCGAATCGCCCGCGACATAGCTGTAGCTGCCGATGCCGCTTTGCAGCGAGGCGACCGAGCCGGCCGCGGGGATGCGGACGGTCGAGGTCAGGTTGTCGGGATCGGCTTCGCGCCAGCTGGCTTCGGCCTCGAGACGGAAGCCGCCGAAGTCGTAGCCCACGATCCCGCCGAAGTCGTAACCGACCTTGTGATCGACCGATATGGCGTCTGCCGTCGTGCCGACATCGACCTTCGAATCTTCGACGATCATCAGACCGCCATCGACCTCGACATACCACGTGTCATCGTTAGCGAGCGCGGGGGTCGCCAAGGCCGTGGAGGCCAGGGCCATCCCAAGGACCAGTTTGCGCATTATGCTATTCCCCTTTTTAGAGATTTAGAGCCACCGAGTAACCGGATGTCTAACTGCTTAGAAATCCCGGTGCAAGCGGGCAAAATAGGCAACTGTTGCAAGAATGCCGCAAAACGGTCCCCATGCAAAAGATTCTTCCCTGAATTTGCCTTTGCGCGCGGTAAACTGTCATCGCGGCAATCGGTTCCGCGTCAAGCAGGCGCAATCAGGCCGGCGGCGCGCAGGCAGGCGACCACCGCGGCGATGGCGCCGCGCGCTTCGGCGTCGACCACCGTCCCGCCGCTTGGTAAGGCCGGAGCCGCGGGATTTTGCCAGGTTCCGACATATCGCAGATCCTGACCCGTGACGCGGTCGAGCACGCGCAGCCCGTCGCGCGGCGCGACGAACAGCCAGCTCCCGCCCTGGCGGCAGGCGAGCTTGCCCGCCTGCCCGCTCCACGCCCCGGTCGGGCTCGCCCCGACCCGCCAGGCGCTGCCTTCGCCGGGCTCGGCCGGCGGGGCATTGGCGGTGCCCTCGATCGCGCAATGAAGCAGCGCGTCGGTGAGCGCATGAGCCTGGTTGACGTAGAATTCCTTCTGCGCCTGCCCGGCATAGAGCAGCGGCAGGGCGAAGCGCGGGCTGGCGGGATCGAAGGCGAGCGGGTCGGACATGAAGGGTGTCTCCGGGGGGTCGAGGAAATCAGGGCAGCGGGATCGCCAGCGCCGGCGAAAGGTCTGCGTCGCCCCGCTGGCGAACGGTGAAGCGGCCGCCGGGAGCGGCGGCGAGCAGTTCGGCCAGCGCGCTCGCCGACAGGACGAGCGAGGGTTCGGCGGTCTCCCACCGCGCAACCGGGATTTCGCCCGCTCCGAAGGCGATTTCGTAGGCCTCGCGGGCTTCGCCGAGCGGGGTTTCGACCGCGTCGAGCCAGCGCCACGCGCCCCGCGCGCGGCGGGTCCAGCCAAGTTGCAGGGTTCCGTCGCCGGCAATGGCGGCGAGGCCATGCACCGGGCTGAGCGGCCGCAGGGTCGCGCCGCGCAGCGCGATTGCGGCGCCGACCGGGGCCGCATCGCCAAGGCCGAGCGCGGCGATCACGGTATCCGGCGCGCTCCCCACCGTCGCGGCGTCGAGCGGTGTGGCGCTGCCGTCGAGCAGCACGAAAGCCTCGCCGACGGCGTGGCCGAAGACCGCTGCCTCGGTCCCGCCGCGCCCGCGCAGCAGCGCGGACAGCCGCCAACGGCCGGCGCCAAGCGATTCGGCGCCGGCAAACTGGATGAGCTCGTCCCCGAGCAGCGCGCGATTGGCGCCCGCCGCGAGCGCGCGCGAGGTCGCCGGAGTGAGGATCATGACCGGATCGATCAGCACGACCTCGACCGTCGAATTCCGATCGAGCAGCAGCGGATGGGCGGCGGGCAGCACGCTTGCCGCGCTGCCCAGCAGGCAACGGGTTCGTCCGCTCGGACCGAGTTCGATCAATGCGCCGTCGCCATGGTCGGCGAACAGCGCCGCCCCGCTCCATCCCGCCGCCGCCGACGAAGCCGCGGCGAACAGCGCCGGAGTAGCGCCGCTGCCGATCCCGTCCCACGGCAGCTCGAAAGCGGCGAGCGCGGTCGGGCCGCTCGCCAGGTCGGGCGGCAGCGCGGCGCGGCCGGGATCTGCGGGCGGAGCCGTTTGCGCCAGCGACGGCGGCAGCGCCAGCAGGGTCAGCTCGACCCCGTCCTCGCGCCATTCCCATTCGCGCAAACGCCAATGCCCCGGGGCATTCGGCGCAGTGACGAGCGCTCCGGGAACGAGCGCCGGATCGAGCGTGGCGACCCGCCACGACAGCGTCTGGCGCGCCCGGTCGCCGCGCCGTGCGGCCGCTTCGATCAGTCCGCGCGCGGTCGCCGCGGAGAGCGTCGCGGGCAGCTCGATCGTGCGCGGCGCACCCGGCGCGGGTCGCCCCGGCGCGCGCTGGACGCCCGGCTGATAGTCGCGTTCGAGGTCGTAGTAGCGCAGCGCGGCGAGCGGGTTATCGCCGCCGGCGGCGCGGCGGCGAGCGAAGCCGCGCTGGCGCCCGAAGTCGGCCGGATCGCGCGCAGTTGCGGGCTCGGGCAGGACCAGCGCCGCGGCCTGGCGCCGTTCGGGCGCGAGCGTCAGGTCCTCGCCCGCGGCGCAATCGAGCGGATAGACCTGATCGAGCAGCGCCAGCGTATCTTCCAGCGGCCCCTCGCACGAGAGCCCGGCGAGCCCCGGCAGCGGAACGTCGGCATCGACCGGCTCGGCGATCCCGGCGACGATGTCGGCCAGGGCGACGTCGCCGTCTTCGGCGATCACCTCGAAGCTCAGCGCGGGGATGCGGTTGCCGAAGTCGCCAAGCTCGAGGTCCTCGAACACGGCGTAGGCCAGCCCGCGGAACGCCGGGCAGTTCGCCGCGCCCTCGGCCGCGGCGATCAGCGGATCGGGGAGCTGGTCGCCCTCGCCGGTGTAAAGCCGCAGCGCGCCCGCCGCCTTGAGATCGCCGGCTGCGCCGCGGAGCAGGTTGCCGTCGGCCCAGATCCGCCCGATCCCGGCAATCGGCCGGCTCGCCAGCGCCACCGCGAACGAGGCGGTGTAGCTGTAGGTGGTGGTCGAGGGGCGGCCCTTGCCGTTGCCCTGTTTGGTCTTGTGTTCGGCGAGGTCGGTCGCCCAGACGATCGTCCCGGCGGTGCGCACCCGCCCGAAATGGCGCGGGATCGGCGTGCCGTAGCTCGAGGTGGTGACCGCCAGCTCCTTGAGCCGGGGGCCCTCGCGCCCGTTCGGACCGAACACCAGCGCATCGACCTGGCGCCCGGCAAGCGCGCCGATCGCGCCGCCGACAGGCCCGCCGATCAGCGTGCCGAGCGCGGAGAACAGCAGGGTGGCCATGGCTCAATCCTCGGCTGCGGGCGCGATGCGCCAACGGTGGATGATCGGACCCGGCGGCGGCCCGGGCTGGTGGACGACGCGGCGCAGCCCGGCGTGGGCGTGAATCCAGCCGCCGCCGCCAGCCGCGATTGCGAGGTGGAGCTGGGCCGGTCCGGCCTGAACAAGCGCGATATCGCCGGGCGAGACGACGTCGGCGGTAACGACGAATCCGCACGGCTCGGGATCGGGCAGCAGTGCGTCGACCGTGCGGTTGCGAAGACGATAGCCGCTTGGCAGATTGATCGGCCGTCCGATTGAGGCGAGCGCCGCGGCGAGCAGCCCGACGCAGTCGAGCCCCACCGACGGATCGCGGCCGTGGAGGCGGAAGCGGGTTCCGACCAGCGTTTCCGCCGCGCGCGCCAGCGCCGCGCCGCTCACTGCACCGGGCTGGGGTAGCGGGCGATCAGGTCGTTGCCCGGGAGGAATGGCTCGCCCTGGAAGTTGACCGTGTTGGCGAAGCGCGCGGCGCAGGTCGCCAGAGTGCGGTCGCAGCCCTCGCGCAGCGCCACGCGCAGTCCCGCCGTGACGCCCGGATCGAGCGCGGCGTCAAGCATCACCCCGGTTGTGGTGCCCGCGACGATTTCCATCGTCTGTCCGGCGTGCGGGCCGTCGAACCAGCGCAGCGACCCGCCGACGAGATCGGCCGGGGCGACCGGCGCAGTCAGGCTCACGCTGCCGGTCTCCGGCTCGGCGGCGATTACCGTGCCCGAATGGGTGAAACGCGATCCCGAGAGCGTGCACCCCGGCCCGCAGAACGCGGCGCGGCAGCCGGGCGAGGTGCGCGGGACGGAATCGCGCTGCAGCTCGGCCTTGCGCGAATGCAGCGCGGCGGTGAACCCGCCCGCCTCCTCGCTGACCGCGCCGATCGCGCCGGCGTAGAGCACGTGGCGTTCGAGCGTGGTCCAGTCGACCACCCCGATAGTCACCCGCGCGCCGTCGAAGCGCCCCGCGGCGAGATCGGCGGCGGAGAGCGAATCGTGGCTCAGCGCGCCTTCGACTTCGGCGCTGTCGGGTTCGAAGTCCGCGCTCTTGCGGATCGCCGCGGGGACCATCCCGGGGGCCGCGCGGTGGCTAAGGCCGTCGAACCACAGGTCGCGGTCGTGGGTGGTGAAGCCGAGCGCCACGCCGTCGCGGCGCAGCACCCGCCAGAAGGTCGCGACGGTTTCGAGCGGGTCGGAGAACCAGATCCTGGTCATGCCGCCTCGCGCACTTCGATGACCGGCACGGAGGGCGCCTCGCCCGCGGCGAAGGCCGCCCCGGCGATTTCGAGGCGGTCCTCGGCGAAACGCACCGGCACGTCGAAGCGGAACCCCGCGCGGACCTCTACGCCGGCGGCCGGGGCGCTGGAAAAGACAATCGTTCCGCCCGGGTCGAGCGTCCAGCCGGTGAGCACCGCCGCGCCGTTCACGCTGACCGTCACGCTGCCCGGCTCGGGCCGGGTGATCCGGCGGGTCTGGAGCGCGTCTTCCGCTCCGTAGCGCTTGACCAGGGCAAAGCTGGCGGTGAGGCCGTCTCCGGCGCCGAGCAACTGATCGGTCGCGGTCGGTGCGCCAGTCATACCGTTCGAGCTGAAGTCCGAGGGATCGCGCAGGCGAAAGCCGCGCGCCGCGCCGCGGCGGGCGCGGAAGAAGCCGAGCAGCACGCCGAGCTCGGCCTCGGAACGAATGCCCGGCCCGACATCGAAGCGCAGACGCGCGTCGGACCACAGCGAATTGCGCCGCTCGTGACCCGAGGCGGTCAGCGCGACGCTGGTCGAAAACTCGGGGATCACCGTCGCGTCGCGGCCCAGCGCGAGCGGATAGGGCACGTCGTCGAAAGCCTGCATGTCGTCGTCCTCGCTCGGGTCGGGGAGCCGGACGTAACCGTCGCGGCAGATCTGCGGGGCGGCCCAGACGAACACCTCGTGACGAGGGGCGGCGCGGGCTTCGTCGATCCCGGCGTCGATCGCGCGCCACAGCGCCGGGTCGGCCCCAGCGGGGACGAAGCCGGCGAGGTAATCGCAGTCTTGGGCTGCATAGCCGAGCCGGGTTTCCACCGTCCGGTAAGCCGCGCGGCGGTGCGCGTCGGCTCCGGCGGTGAGCCAGTCGTAATCCTCGAGCTGGAGCCGGTCGAAGGCCGGGCTGGCCCAGCCGGTCGGCAGGTTTGCGCGGCGCGCTTCGGGCATGGCGGGGTCGAGCACGGTGGGGAGGAACGCCAGCAGCAGCACTTCGGCGGGCGCGGGCGCGGCGGCGTTGCGGACCGCGTCGCGGATACCTGTGGTGGCGGATGCGAGCAGCGCCCCGGCCTGGTCGAGCAGCGCCTTCTGCGCGGCATCGAGCGCCGCGCGCAGATCGGCAATCTCGACCGGGCTGCCCCCGAATACGGCTCTGGCGGCATCGTCGTAAAGGCACGGGCGGCCGTCGGCCATCGTCCACCACCACGGCTCGCCGAGCTGGACCCGAGCGGGCGCGCCGACCTCCTGGAGCAGGTCGGCGAGGGCGCTCGCGGCATTACGCAGCCAGGTCATCGCGGCGCTGTTGGCGGGGCTGAGCAGCGCGCTCGGCGGGCTCCATCCGGTCCGCGCCGGGTCGCCGTTCCACGCGCGCTGCTGCCAGTCGTCGGGGCAATGCTGAGCGAGCACCTCGAACGAGATCGAGACGATCGGGCTGAACCCGGCGGCGAGGCATTCGGCGAAAAACGCGCGGTGCCAGGCGCGCGCCGGGCCGCACAGCGGATCGCCGCCGTTGGCCACGGTGAACCCGCCGCCGGCCGCGAAGAGCCGGAAGAAGTGGCTCATCCCGGCGTAGTGGAGGACGCTGCCGCGATAGCCGAGATGCTGGAGCGTGCGCACCAGCCGCGCGGGCGCCTGGTTGGTGCAATCGTCGTAGCCGGTGGCGGCGGCGAGGCCGTGCGGGGGGACGATGACGTCGCCGATCTCGAGCATCGCGCGGTGGCCCTCGCAGCGGATCGCGGACATCTCGGCCCAGCCCTCGGCCGCTGCGGCGAGCGGGGCGGTGCTGGCCGAAACGTAGCCGGGAGCGACCAGCGAGATGAACATTCGGTCGATAGCGCCCGGGTGAACCGCCTGGCCATCGGCCAGCCAACCCTCCGCAAGCTCAGCAAACGGCAGCGCGATTTCGGCGTCCTCGGGGCTGCCGACGGCGTAGTTCCACAGCCGCACGTACCAGGTCCGCGCCGCGCCGCCGGCGTCCTTGCCCTCGATCGTCAGCGTCGGGCCGTTGGGCGCGTCGAGCGCGATCACGCCGCCCGAGCGCCAGTGGAATGCCAAGGTGGTGCGCGAATAGTCGCGGTCGGTGTCGTAACGGAGCAGCGGGTGATCGAGCGTGTCCGCGCTCGCCCAGATGATCCCGGCGAGATCGCCTTGGGTGAGGAAGGTCGCATCGACCCGCAGCGCATCGGGCGCGGGGGCGGTCAGCGCGGCCATCATCGGGCGGGGGAAATCGACCGTCCAGAAGCGCGGATCGAACCGCTGGATCCAGTCGCTGTCCTGCCCATTGCGGGCCTGGGCGAGCCAGAAGGGCATGTCTCAAACCTCCCTGAGCGCCCGCCGCACCGCGCTCGCGACCTGGCGCGAGGAGCGTTGCAGCGCTTGCGGGGCCGAGCCGCCCGCGGGGGCATTGACGGTGATCGCGATGCGGACGTCGCGCGGGGAGCGGGAGCCAAGGCCGGTCTCGACCCGTCCGGCGCTGCTCGGCACGAACACTTCGGGACCGCGCTCGCCGACGAGATAGCCGCGTCCGGGCGACACCGGACCGCCGGTGGCGCGGCCGGGGAGGCCGAGCAGCGCGCCGAAGATCGAGCCGAGGTTGAGCAGGCCGCCGCCCCCGCTCGATCCGAACAGCGTCTGCAGCGCCTGCCCGGCGATCTGGTCGAGCACGTTCGTCGCGATCCGCCGGAGATCTTCGAAGCCGAGGCTACCGCGGCGGATCGCGCTGAGCAGGCCGCGCTCGAGCGCATTGCCGGCGCGGGCGAAGCCGTCGACCAGCTGGCCGTCGACCGCGCCGCGCATCGCCGCGACGTCCTGTGCGAACCCTTGGGTTTCGGCGCGGACCTCGACCAGCAGGGTATCGACGGCATCGGTCATGGCTCGCGCTCCATCAGGCGGGTCAGGTCGTCGCGGCCGAGCGGGGCGGCGGCGGGGTCGGGCGGGGCGAGGCTCGCGGCGAGCTCGGCGGGGGTGGCGGCCCAGAATTCGGCCGGTCGCCATCCCAGCAGCCGCGCGGCGAGCGCCTGCCAGCGCGGCACGACCACACCCAGCCGGTCGCTCACTCGCGGCCTTGCAGGATTTGGC
>JBOHIC010000096.1:0-2441 GCA_050725835.1 Novosphingobium sp. | reverse complement strand
ATCAAGATGCCCGCGCTCTCTCCGACTATGGAGGAGGGCACCCTCGCCAAATGGCTGGTCAAAGTGGGGGACACGGTCTCTTCGGGCGACATCATGGCCGAGATCGAGACCGACAAGGCGACGATGGAGTTCGAAGCGGTAGACGAAGGGGTAATCGCCTCGATCGACGTCGCCGAAGGGGCCGAGGGGGTCAAGGTCGGCACGGTGATAGCAACTCTGGCGGGCGAAGGGGACGAGGCAGCGCCAGCTTCCGCGCCAAAGGCCGAACCCAAGATCGAAGCCAAGATCGAAGCCAAGCCTGAGCCAGCCAGCGCTGCGCCTGCCGCCGCGCCTTCCACAGCGCCAGTGGGGGATCGGATCATCGCCTCGCCGCTCGCCAAGCGGATCGCGGCGGAACGGGGCATCGACCTTTCGACCATCAAAGGCACCGGCCCAGGCGGGCGGATTGTCAGGGACGACGTCGAGGGCGCGCAGCCAGGGACGGCAGCGCCCGCCGCAACGGAAGCAGCCCCGGTAGCGGCCAAGCCTGCGACCCCATTCACCACCGAAATCCCGCATGAGGCGGTCAAGCTCACCAACATCCGCAAGACCATCGCGCGGCGGCTGACCGAATCGAAGCAGCAGGTCCCGCACATCTACCTAACGGTCGATATCCGGCTCGACGCGTTGCTCAAGCTGCGCGGCGAGCTCAACGCCGCCTTAGAAGCCCGCGGGGTCAAGCTCTCTGTCAACGACTTGCTGATCAAGGCGCTCGCCCAGTCGCTGCTCCAGGTGCCCTCGTGCAACGTCAGCTACACCCCCGAGGCGCTGATCCAGTACCACCGCGCCGACATTTCGGTGGCGGTGTCCACGCCCACCGGCCTGATCACCCCGATCATCGCCGACGCCGCGAACAAATCGATGAGCAGCATCTCGACCGAGATGAAGGCGCTGGCGGACAAGGCCAAGGCGGGCAAGCTCCAGCCGCACGAATACCAGGGCGGCAGCGCCAGCCTCTCGAACATGGGGATGTTCGGGATCAAGCAGTTCGAAGCGGTGATCAACCCGCCGCAGGGGATGATCATGGCGATCGGCGCGGGTGAGCAGCGGCCCTACGTGATCGACGGCGCGCTGAGCGTCGCCAGCGTGATGAGCGCCACCGGCAGCTTCGACCACCGCGCAATCGACGGCGCCGACGGCGCGCAGCTGATGCAGGCGTTCAAGGCGCTGGTGGAGAAGCCGCTGGGGCTGGTGGCGTAAGATGAGCGACCAATACGACCTCATCGTCCTCGGCTCCGGGCCCGGCGGCTATGTCGCGGCGATCCGTGCGGCGCAGCTGGGGCTCAAGACCGCGATTGTCGAGCGAGAGAACCTCGGCGGGATTTGCCTCAACTGGGGCTGCATCCCGACCAAGGCGCTGCTGCGATCGGCCGAGATCTATCACTATATGCAGCACGCCAAGGATTATGGCCTCACCGCCGAGGGGATCAGCGCCGACATCGCGGCGGTGGTCAAGCGCAGCCGCGGGGTGGCCAAGCAGCTCAACCAGGGCGTCACGCACCTGATGAAAAAGAACAAGATCGCGGTGCACATGGGCACCGGGGTCTTGAAGGGTGGCGGCAAGCTCGAAGTGACCGGGGAGAAGGGCGTCGAAACCCTCACTGCCAAGCACATCGTCATCGCGACCGGGGCGCGGGCGCGCGACCTGCCGTTCGCCCCGGCCGACGGCATGCGGGTCTGGACCTATCGCCACGCGATGACTCCGGCCGAGATGCCGAGCAAGTTGCTGGTGATCGGCAGCGGCGCGATCGGGATCGAGTTCGCCAGCTTCTACAACGACATGGGCGCCGAGGTGACCGTGGTCGAAATGCTCGAGCGAATCGTTCCGGTCGAGGATGCCGACGTCTCCGCCTTCCTCGAAAAGGCGCTGACCAAGCAGGGCATGACGATCATGACCGGCGCGGGGGTCGAAAGCCTCGCGGTCGGCGCTGCGGGGGTGAAGGCGAAGATCAAGGGCAAAGACGGTAAGGTTGCCGAAAGCGAGTTCAGCCACGTCATCGTCGCCGTCGGTATCGCGCCCAACACCGAGAACATCGGCCTCGACACGCTCAAGATCGCCAACGAGCGCGGGATCATCGCCATCGACCCGATGGGCCGCACCAATGTCCCCGGGATCTGGGCGATCGGCGATTGCACTCCCGGCCCGTGGCTCGCGCACAAGGCCAGCCACGAGGGCGTGATCGCCGCCGAGGCAATCGCCCTGGCGCTCGGCAACAAGCACGTCCATCCCCACGCGATGGACAAGAACAACATCCCCGGCTGCACCTATTGCCATCCGCAGGTCGCCAGCGTCGGGCTTACCGAAGCCAAGGCCAAGGAAGCCGGTTACACGGTCAAGGCAGGGACATTCTCGTTCATCGGCAACGGCAAAGCGATCGCGCTGGGCGAGGCCGAGGGGTTCA
>JBOHIC010000095.1:0-1082 GCA_050725835.1 Novosphingobium sp. | reverse complement strand
GGTGAACGGGAACGACAGCCTGAAAGGTAGATCGGCCCCCCGCCCTCTTCTCCGACGCCGAGGAAGAATCTCAGGCCCCGCCTGTGCGGAGAGCCTGCATTGGCAAGCCCGGCGGGAGACGGCCCAGGGTCGGGGAGCCGAAGCCTCAGCCTATCGCAGGAGGCAGCCATGAACAACTCCCTTTCCACTTTCGATCCTGGTGGCATTGAAGTCAGCGCCCAGACGCTGGTGGTCGCACTCGGTCCCGAGGGACGCACGGCCGCGCTTCGCGAATTCCCCAACACGCCGGCGGGGCATCAGGCGGTGCTGCGATTTCTCGAAGGCTCGGATCGGCCGGCGCGCGTCGCGATGGAATCGACCGGGCTCTACGGTCTCGATTTGGCTCTCTGCTTACATCAAGCGGGCGTGGCAGTGATGGTCGCCAATCCCCGCGCCGTCCGTCACTTCGCTCAGGCCATGATGCAACGCAGCAAGACCGATCTCCTGGACGCCGAGGTGCTACGACAATTCGCGGCACGCATGCCCTTCGTCGTTTGGCGTCCCCCTTCCCCCGCCGCTTTCAAGCTGATGGCGGTGGCGCGGCGGCTGGAAGCCCTCACTGACATGCTGGCAGCAGAGAAGAATCGCCGCCATGCTGCTTCGCTCTCGGAAGCGATCCCGGCGATCATCCGGCGCGATATCGAGCGCAGCATCCAGACTCAGCAGCGCGCCATCGAACGCTTGACGCGCGCTGCCGAGGAATTCGTGCTCTCCGATCCTGCGCTCGCCCGCCGCTACGAACTGCTGCTCTCCATTCCCGGCTTCGCCACCACCAGCGCCCTGCGCACCCTGGCCGAGCTGGCCTTGCTGCCCGCCTCGCTCGACGTCCGCCAGTGGGTGGCCCAAGCCGGCCTCGATCCCCGCCAGCACACCTCCGGCTCTTCCGTCGAAAAGAAAGCGCGCATCTCCAAGGCCGGCAATAAACACCTGCGCCGCGCCCTCTACATGCCCGCCCTGGTCGCCGTCCGCCACGACCCTCACTTGCGCGCCTTCTATGAACACCTGGTGGCCCGCGGCAAGGCCAAAATGCAGGCCCTCGTCGC
>JBOHIC010000094.1:0-2872 GCA_050725835.1 Novosphingobium sp. | reverse complement strand
CATCATGGGCCGCGCGCAGGCCGCCGCACGGCGCGCGGTGGAGATCGATGGCGACAACGCCGATGGGGCGGTGGTGATCGCGGTTGGCAACGGGCTGTGGTTTTCGAGTTATGCAAACTACGATGGGGCAACGGCGCGTGTTCTAGCGCAATTCGCCGACCATTCACTTGCCCGCCGCACGCGGGCCAGCTTCCTGTTCGAAACCGGTCGGGTGCGCGAATCGGTCGAGGTGGGGGCCGCGCTGGTCGATCCGCATTTGCCGCTGCCGGGTTCTACTTCGCAGGCGATCAGGCTGTGGGCCGCGGGCCGACCCGACGAGGCCGAAGCATTGCTCGACACCCTGATCGGACGCTGGCCGCGGCATTATTCGGTGTGGTCGACGCGCTACAAGTTCCTGCTGTTCTCGGGCAAGGCCAAGAAGGCCGAGAACATGCTGGGCGATTCCCCGGTCGGACTCGAGGACATCGATTTCGCAATCTGGGCGTCGCAGACCAAGGCGATCCTGTCCGGTAGCCCGGATGATGTAACCGCGGCTCTGCGCCTCTTCGATGGGATTGCGGCGTCGGTGATGAGCAAGGCCCAGGAGGCTGTAATCTTCGCCTCGGCGGTTGGAAGGGTCGATGCCGCCTTCGACTACCTCGACCTCTATTACTTCACCGCCCTGGGCGTCCGGAGTTTCCGCAAGAGATTTCCCCCCCGCCAGCTGCAGCCTCACAGCGGGGTCTTGACCTACTTCCTGTTCGAACCGCCGATGCGGGCGGTGCGTGAAGACGCCCGGTTTGCGTCGCTGGTCGAGCGATTGGGCCTGTCGAGCTATTGGCGGACGAATCGACTCAAGCCCGATTTCGCCGAACGCGCCTAGCGGCCGTGGACCGAGCGCTCAGCCAGCCCTCTCGACGAAAAGTTGTATAATTTCGACAACATCGGCGTTTCATCGGTTGCCGGTCGGCACTTCATCGGCTCCTCGTCCTATCGGCGCGGCTCGATCCGGGCGACGTCTTGGGCCGTGGCGCAGCGTGCGCCCCAATCACGGAGGTACGTCATGTCCTATCTTCACATCACGATGCTTGGCGCCGCGCTGGCGCTGGTTCCCGTCACCGCCGAAGCCACCGCGCAAGGCGTCCAGGTCAAGGTCAGCTATGCCGATCTCGATCTCTCGTCGAGCGACGGCAAGGCCGTTCTCGACCGCCGGCTCGACCGCGCGGTCAGCATGGTCTGCGGCAAGGGCAGCAACGCCACTGTGCGCGAACAGGCCGCCAGCCGTCGGTGCCGCCGGATCGCCACTGCGGAGATCGCGCCGCAGCGGCAGCTGGCGATCAACACCAAGGGCGGCGTGATCGTCGCCAGCGCTTACTAAGCGGTTAGGCTCCGCCGCCGGCGACGTGCCCGGCGACAGAGCCCAGGCCTGCGCCGCCTCAGTCCGGCGGCGCAGGCTTGTCCATTTCCGCAAGGCGCGGCATGACCCTCGCGACTGGCCAAGCGACCGGTGCAGCACGAGGGACGATGTCCGAAACTCTTTCCCTGACAATGCCGGACGGCTTCGAAATGCCTTGCTACCACGCCGCTCCCACCGGCGAGCGGCGCGGCGGGCTGGTGCTGGTGCAGGAAATCTTCGGAGTCACCGAGCACATCCGCGAGCAGTGCGACGATTATGCCGCCGAGGGCTACGAGGTGCTCAGCCCGGGGCTGTTCGAGCGGATCGAGCCGGGCTGCGCGCTCGGCTATTCTGGCGCCGATTGGGAGCGCGCGGTGCAGATCGCCCGAAACGAGCACGACTGGGAGCAGGGGCTGCGCGACACCCAAGCCTGCATCGACTGGCTGGGGGCGAAAGGCGGCCCGGTGTTCATCCTCGGCTACTGCTTCGGCGGCTCGGTCGCCTGGCGGATGGCGCAGACCAGCCCGAACCTGTCGGCGGCTTCGTGCTACTACGGCGGCTTCATCGCCACCCGCTTCGCCGACGAGGCCCCGCTGTGCGCCACCATCGCTCACTTCGGCCGCTACGACACCCTGGTCGAGTTCGCCCCCGTCGAAGCGCTGATCGCCAAGGACCACCCGACCGCTCAAATCTTCGTCTACGAGGCCGGCCACGGCTTCAACTCCGACCGCCGCAAGGACTATCACCCTGCAAGCGCCGAAGCGGCGCGCGAGCGGACGTTGATGCTGTTTCGCGCTTGCGGGGGTTAGCAAGGGTTTGACCGCAAGGTCCGGGACGCGCCGCGAATTTTGGCCGCGTAAACACACGGCTCCAACCTATCGGAGCCGACCATGACCTACCGCATCACCGGGCTTGACCCCGAACCCTTCATCCCCCTTTTCGCACTGAGCGACGCCGAACTGGCGACGCGCAATGCTCGCCGGGTTCGTGCTACCGCCAATCGCGGGTTTCCCTGCCGGGTCAGTCTCGAGGACGCGCGCGCGGGCGAGGAGCTGATCCTGGTCCATCACGTCAGCCACGATGTCGCAACGCCTTTTCGGAGCGCCTATGCGATCTATGTCGGACGCGACGCGAAACCGGCGGCCTATATCGACACCACGCCGCCGGTGTTCGAGGGCCGCCCGCTGGCGCTCCGCGGATTCGATGCCGAAGGCACACTGCGCGATGCGCGGCTTGCCGCACCCGGTGAGGCCGATGCACGGATTCGCGACCTGTTCGCTCAGCCCGACATTTCCTATATCCATGCCCACAACGCCGCGGCCGGCTGCTTCGCCGCGCGGATCGAGCGCCACGGAGACGGATCATGCTGATCGCCGACGACGAGTGCTGGAACGCCGTGTTGACCCGCGACCGCGCCCACGACGGGCGCTTCGTCACCGGAGTGCTGACCACCGGGATTTACTGCCGCCCCTCGTGCGCCGCGCGGCATCCCAAGCG
>JBOHIC010000093.1:0-2070 GCA_050725835.1 Novosphingobium sp. | reverse complement strand
TGTCAAGATTCGCCCGGCGCGGTTCCAAGTGGCGTGTCGGCCCTCTGGCCGCGAACGCCGCCGAAGGCAAGCGCGCAGCGACGAGCCGTCCTCCGCATTCCTACCGATGCCGCGCGCCAGCGGAGGGCAACCATGCTGCATTAAGCTGCGCCTCATGGATCGGGAGGCCCCTCTTGCCCGGATCGCGGCTGCAGCGCTGCTATATGGCGCCTGTGTGCTGCTGTCGGTCACCCTGACGCGCTTCAACGGCGGATTCGCCCTGTTCTGGATGGCGACCGCGGTGATCGTGCCGGTCGCGCTGAGCGAGCGGCCGCGGCACTGGCCGGCGCTGGCGTTCGCCTGTGTTCTCGCCAACGTCGCGGTGACCGGATGGTTCGGGATGGGCTGGCTCGCCGCCGCGCCGCTGGCCTTGGCCAACCTGGTCGAAGCGGCCATCGCCGCCGCCGCGGTGGGCTACGCCACGCGGCGCTATCGCACCTTCACCGCCTTGCCCTGGCTGGTCGTGGTTTTCGCCGCGGGCGGAGTGGTCGCGCCGTTGGCATCGGGCCTGATCGCCGCCGCGACAGTGACCGAGCTTGCGGCGCGCCCGTTCGGCCAGGCGCTGGCCGAATGGGGCGCGGCCCACGCGATGGGGTTCCTCACCCTGTTCCCCCTCGCCGGGTTGATCGCACGGTCGCGCACCCGCCAGCAGCCGCTGGTCGCCGACCGCGCCGAGCGCTGGCGCGCGACCGCGGTGCTGGTCGTGCTCGGGGTCGTCGGGGCGCTGGTCTTCGGCCAGGGCCGAGTGCCGCTGCTGTTCCTGCCGACGCTGGTGCTGATGTTCGTCATGCTGCTGTGCGACTTGGTGGTGGCGGCGATCGGGGTTCTCCTGTTGCTCACGATCGCCGCCTATTTCACCTTTGCCGGGACCGGTCCGCTGACTTTCGTCAGCGCCGACCGGGCGCGGCAGTTCTTCTTCCTCCAGGGCTACTTCGCCTGCATCGCGCTAACCGCGGTGCCGATCGGCATCCTCATCGAGCGGCGCCGGCGGATGTTCTCGCGGCTGGCCGAGAGCGAAGCGCGCTACCGCGCGCTGGCCGAGTTTTCGACCGATATCATCCTGGTGACCGACCGCGACGGGGCGATCCGGTTCGTCTCGCCCTCGGTCGATCAGATCGGCGACTTCCAGCCCGACGCGCTGGTCGGGACTTCGGCCGGCCAATTCATCGCGCCCGACTATCGTCCCGCGGTGATGGCTGCGCACCTTGCGGTGATCGCTTCGCCCGGCGAGGCGCGCAGCGTCGAGTTCCTCTGTGTCACCGCGGGCAAGCACCTGCGCTGGTTCGAATCGCATTTGCGCGCGATCGTCCGCGACGACGGTGCGGTCGACGGAGTGTGCAGCGTGATCCGCGACATCGCCCACCGCAAGCGCCGCGAGGACGAGCTGCGTGCTGTCGCGCTGACCGATCCGCTGACCCGGCTCGCCAACCGCCGTGCTTTCGAGATGTTCGTCGGGCAGAGCGGCGGCGAGGGGTTCGTCGCGATGATCGATCTCGATCACTTCAAGCGGATCAACGACAGTTTCGGCCACGATTGCGGCGATCGGGTGCTCAAGGCCTTCGCCCGTGCGGCGCGCGCGGTCCTGCGCGAAGACGACGTGGTCGCGCGGATCGGCGGCGAGGAGTTTGCGGTCTATCTACCGGGCGCGACGCTAGCCCAAGCCCGACTGGTCTGCGGACGGCTGACCGATGCCCTTACCGCCCAGGCCGCGCCCGAGGTGCCCAAAGGCTGGCGCGTCACCGCCAGCGTCGGGCTGGCCCCGTTGACCGGCTTGCTCGACGCCGCGCTCAAACAGGCCGACATCGCGCTCTACCAGGCCAAGGCCGCGGGCCGCGACCGGCTCGCCATCGCCGCCTGAACCTGGGCGGCATTGCCCTCGCCGAAAACGCCGCCTACATCGCGGCGGTCGCCCTCCCGGACCGCGAAGCGAGCCCAGCTTGATCCTTTCCCCCTTCGAATGGACCATCGCCAAGCGCTATATGCTGCCCGGCCGGGGCGAGGCATTTATCGCATTGGTCGCCGGGATCAGCC
>JBOHIC010000092.1:0-2061 GCA_050725835.1 Novosphingobium sp. | reverse complement strand
CCTCGATCCGGCAGCCGAGCGTGGTCAGCTCGGCGACCCGCGCGACCAGCGCCGAGCGCCCGCGTTCGCGCACAGCGACGGCGAACTGCACCGCCTCGCGCGGCGCGCGGCGGCGCTCGATGAAATCCGATCCCCGGTGAAATTCGATGCCCACGTCGCTGCTCCGCAAATGGTTGCCGTTCGTCCCGTTGCGACCCGGGTTGTGGGCAGACCCTGCGCGCGGGGCTGTGGGGCGGCAATCGCGCCGTGGGCGCCGTCCCGCCTTGGGAACGCGCGACGTGGTTAAGTTAAGGTGAAGGCACGGCGAGCACCGCGGCAGTGTAGCATTCGATCACCAGCGCCAGCGGGCGGCCGTCGGGCAGACGCAGCAGCGCGCGGCCGACCAGGACCGTGCCCGGCGGGCACCAGTCGCGCGGCGGGGGCGGCAGCGCCTCGCGGGCGTAGCCGAGCGGCGCGGCGACCTTGCCGAAGGGCAGGTCGGTGGAGGCCAGCGCCTCGTTTATCTCCGGCGTCAGCAGCGCCGGGTTGAACCAGTTGTGCGCGCGGCTGAGCACCGCTTCGCCGCAGCACAGCGCGACGTGGCGGTAACCGAGCGGCGCCTCGGCGGAGACTTCGAGCAGAGCGCGCAGTTCGGCGGGGTCGTCGGCGTGAGGCGCGGGCAGCTGCCGCGCGGTAACCACGGGCCGATCGCCGATCCCCTGCTTGGCGCACCATTCCTCGAGCGCCGCGGTCGCGCTGTGGTGCGCGGCGAGCGTCGCGGCGAACCGCGCCAGCAGCGCGACCTCGCTTTCGTCCTCAACCGTCAGCACCGCGCGATCAGACCCCACCGACGACGATCTCCGATTGTGATCATCGCGAGCCAATCCGAACGATCCTGAGCATCCCATCGGATTGACGCGCAAAATCTAGATCGAGTCGAGCCTTGGGCAGCCAGGGAACATCTTCATCCTCGCTCGGCGGCGCGTAGAGCGCGATTCCCACCCTTGCCTGGTCCCCCGCTTCGCCCGCGATCTCGTCCCAATAGAGATCATCGCCACCGAATGCCCGCGACAGTGCGTCGCCGACCGCCTCGGCTCCGGACAGCTCGGCCTGCCCGGGCCACGAAGCCGTGATCGCCGGAACGAACAGTTTGCGCAGTGCGCCCGGCTCGCTGAAGGCGTCCGCTGCGTTGAGCGCATTCCACGCTTCGGCCGCAACTGCGCGGTTTCCCGCAAGCTGAGCGCAGGTCGCCAGCAGCGTGGCTTCATTGCGGCTGTAGGCCGGGTCCAACTTTGCGCAGCCCGCAAGCGAGGGGAGGACCGCCTCGGTCAGCGATAGGGCGTAGTCAACCGCCCCATCGTCGTGATGGCAGGCGGACTGCGTAATGGTTCGGATGCGTCCACGCGCGTCGGCGGCTTCGACGGTCGCCATCCAGCCATGCATGCATATGACCATGCTCTCGGCATCGGAAGGTGCCGGCTTGGTGGACTTGAAAATTTTGGAAGGCGGGGCGACCTCGCGCCACTGGCGGGGGGTGAGCGAAGTGCCGATGCTTGCCTTGTCGTCGTTGGGCACGCGGACCTCGACGGTGATCGCCTGGTCGCCCCGGCGGCTGAGCGCCAGCATCAACAGGTCGCGGCCATAGCCATCGACGTAGAAGGCCCGCACCATCTCAACCCGCTGACGTGTCAGTTCTTCGATTGGCGGGACTCCATATATCTCACGCTGAGCGGCGCGAGCGGCTCGCGTGCAACGTTCCTCGCCGCGATCGTCGCTGCACGGCTCGTCTTGAGCGCCGAGCGCTCCCGCCGGCCCCGCGACCAACGCAAGCGCCATGAGACAGCGTTCAGACCCCACCGGCCACCGCCTCGCGTCCCATCGCCCTGAGGCCGGTGCTGAGCGCCTCTGCGCAGACCTCGAGCAGCGCTTCGTCGGTGCCGCGGATCACGAAGTTCGCGCCGGTCTTGCCTTCGCGGAAGAACGGGTAGCTGCCGATGGCGACGCCGTCGTGGGCCTCCTCGGTTTCGCGCAGTAGGTCGGCGACCTCGCTCTCGGCGACCCAGCTCCCGATGGTCAGCGACA
>JBOHIC010000091.1:0-23462 GCA_050725835.1 Novosphingobium sp. | reverse complement strand
CGTCTTCCTCGATCAGCGTGAAAGGATCGCGGGTCCAGTCCTCGCGCCGCGCCTCGACCACGTCGATGTGCGCGAGCAGCAGCATCGGCTTGAGCTTGGCGTCGGTCCCCGGATAGACCGCGACCAGCCCGCCGTCTTTGGGATGCTCGGCCGTGCTGAACAGGGTCAGCTGGCTGTCCGCCATCCCCGCCGCCTTGAGCCGCGCCGCCATCCGCTCCGCCGCGAGTGTGCAAGAGCCGGTGGTGACCGTGGTGTTGGTCTCGACCAGCTCCTTGTAAAGCGCGCGGAATTCCGTCTGGTCGGCGCGCAATGGCGCGGTCTGGGCGTGGGCCGCGCCCGCCAACAGGGTCGCGCCTATCAGCGCCGCGATGGTCGATTTCATTGGGTTCCTCCTGAACTCTCCGCCGCGGGTTTGAGCAGGATTCGCCTGTGGATGGAAGGGGGGCTGCTCGCTTCCGTTTCGGCCGGCGAATCCCTATATGCTGGGCATGGCCGACACCGACGAAACTCCCCCCGAAAACGTCCCCAACGCCAACGCCTATGGCGCCGAGCAGATCAAGGTCCTCAAGGGCCTCGACGCGGTGCGCAAGCGGCCGGGGATGTACATCGGCGACACCGACGACGGCTCCGGCCTGCACCACATGGTGTTCGAGGTTTCGGACAACGCGATCGACGAGGCGCTGGCCGGGCACTGCGACCTCGTGCTGATCGAACTCAACCCCGACGGCTCGGTGAGCGTCGAGGACAACGGCCGCGGCATTCCTACTGGCATCCACGCCGAGGAAGGGGTTTCGGCCGCCGAAGTGATCATGACCCAGCTCCACGCGGGCGGAAAGTTCGAGAACACCAGCGACGACAACGCCTACAAGGTTTCGGGCGGCCTGCACGGGGTCGGCGTGAGCGTGGTCAATGCGCTTTCCGAATGGCTCGAGCTGACCATCTGGCGCGACGGCGAGGAGCATTGGATGCGCTTCGAGCATGGCGACGCGGTCGGCCCGCTGGTGGTCAAGGGCCCGGCCCCGGCCGGAAAGAAAGGCACCCGCGTGACTTTCTCGGCCTCGACCGATACCTTCAAGAATGTGCTCGATTTCGATTTCGAGAAGCTCGAGCACCGCTACCGCGAACTCGCCTTCCTCAATTCGGGCGTGCGCATCCTGCTGCGCGACAAGCGCCACGAGGAGATCGCCGAGCACGACCTGCTCTACCAGGGCGGGATCGGCGCTTTCGTCGCCTACCTCGACCGCAACAAGACCCCGCTGCTGCCCGATCCGATCGCCATTTCGGCGCAGCGCGACGGGATCGGGATCGAGGTCGCGCTCGAATGGAACGATTCGTATTACGAAAACGTGCTGTGCTTCACCAACAACATCCCCCAGCGCGACGGCGGCACGCATCTGGCGGCGTTCCGCGCGGCGCTGACCCGAACGCTCAACAACTACGCCGAAAAATCCGGTCTCCTGAAGAAGGAAAAGGTCAGCCTGACCGGCGAGGACATGCGCGAGGGGCTGACCGCGATCGTCTCGGTCAAGCTGCCCGATCCCAAGTTCTCGTCGCAGACCAAGGACAAGCTGGTCTCATCCGAAGTGCGCCAGCCGCTCGAAAGCCTGATGGGCGACAAGATGAGCGACTGGCTCGAGGAGAACCCCGCCTACGCCAAGGCGGTGATCGGCAAGATCATCGACGCAGCCGCCGCGCGCGAAGCCGCCAAGCGCGCCCGCGAGATGAGCCGCAAGGGCGCGATGTCCATCGCCAGCCTGCCCGGCAAGCTCGCCGACTGCCAGGAACGCGACCCGGCCAAGTGCGAGCTGTTCCTGGTCGAGGGCGACAGCGCCGGGGGCAGCGCCAAGCAGGGGCGCGATCGCAACATCCAGGCGATCCTCCCGCTCAAGGGCAAGATTCTCAACGTCGAGCGCGCGCGGTTCGACCGGATCATCAGTTCCAAGGAAGTCGGCACCCTGATCCAGGCGGTCGGCACCGGGATCCGCGACGAGTTCAATCTCGAAAAGCTGCGCTATCACAAGATCGTGATCATGACCGACGCCGATGTCGACGGCGCGCACATCCGCACCCTGCTGCTAACTTTCTTCCACCGCCAGCTGCCCGAAATCATCCGGAACGGGCACCTCTTCATCGCCCAGCCGCCGCTCTACAAGGTCAGCAAGGGGCGCAGCGAAGTCTATCTCAAGGACGCCGCCGCGCTCGATCGCTACCTGGTCGAGGCGGGGCTTGCGGGCCGGGTGCTCGAAACCGCGGGCGGAGCGCGCTCGGGGCGCGAGCTCGAGGCGCTGGTCGAGCACGCGCTGCGGCTGCGCAGCCTGATGGGCTTCGTCCCCAAGCGCTACGACCCCACGGTGATCGAGGCGCTGGCGGTCGCCGGGGCGCTCGACCCGTCGCTCGACCGCAAGGGCCGCGAAGCGAAGGTGCGCCGCGCCGGCGAATGGCTCGGCCGCGGCGATCCCGAAGCAAGCTGGTCGGCCGCGCTGCGCGACGACGGCTCGGTCCTGCTCGAACGCGCCTGGCGCGGGGTCACCGACGCGCACCCGATCGAAGCGGCCTTCCTGACCAGCGCCGAAGCGCGCAAGCTCGCCCGCCTCGCCGCCGAGCAGGCCGAGGTCTATACCGCCCCCGCCCGCCTCGTCCGCGCCGGAGCGGAGCCGGAACCGGAGCCGGAAACCGCGGCGGACGACGGCGAAGAGACGGAAGAGGCGCAGCTCGCCCCGGCCCGCCCCAGCGCGACCGGCGATGCGATCACCCGCCCCGCGCAGCTCCTCGACGCGGTGCTCGCAACCGGGCGCAAGGGGCTGTCGATCGCGCGCTACAAGGGTCTCGGCGAAATGAACGCCGAGCAATTGTGGGAAACCACGCTCGACCCCGACAACCGCGCGCTGCTCCAGGTCAAGGTCGAGGACGCCGACGTCACCGACGAAATCTTCACTCGCCTCATGGGCGACGTGGTCGAACCGCGCCGCGACTTCATCCAGGAAAACGCGCTCAACGTGGCGAACCTGGACGTCTGAGCCGCGGAACCCGGGGCGAACCGCCGCGGTTTAGGCGGCATGACCCCGCGCTGGCCCAGCATCCTGTGGATCGTCCGCCACGGCCAGAGCGCGGGCAATGTCGCGCGCGATGCGGCGCATGAGGAGGGCCTCGCGCGGATCGCGCTGACGCACCGCGATGTCGACGTCCCGCTGTCCGAACTCGGGCGCGAGCAGGCGGAGGCGCTGGGGCGGTGGTTCGCCGGATCGGCCGAGCAGCCCGAGGTGATCCTTTCCAGCCCCTATGTCCGCGCGGTCGAGACCGCCGAGCTGTTCCGTGCCGCGGGCGGGTGCGACGCGGACGAGGCGATCTGCCTCGACGAGCGGCTGCGCGAAAAGGAGTTCGGCATCCTCGACGGGCTGACCACAGGAGGCATCCGCAAATTCGAGCCGCAGCAGGCCGAGCTGCGCAACCTGCTCGGCAAGTTCTACCACCGAGCGCCCGGCGGCGAATCGTGGGCCGACGTGATCTTCCGCCTGCGCGCACTGATGGATACGGTGTCGCTCCACTACGGCGGGCGGCGGGTGATGATCGTCGCGCACCAGGTGGTGGTGCTGTGCCTGCGCTACGTGCTCGAAAGCCTCAGCGAGGCCGAGGTGCTGGCCATCGACAAGCTCGGCGACATCGCCAACTGCGCGGTCACCGAATATCGCTTCGATCCCGCCGCGGGCAGGGACGGCAAGCTGGTGCTGGCGCGCTACAACGTCACCGCACCGATGGAGCAGGCCGCCACTCCGGTGACCGATGCCCCCGACAAGATGGTCGCCGCGCGTGGCTGACCCGGCGCTACCGCTAGACGCCGCGCTGCTGCGCGCGCGCCCGCTGCCGCCGCCGCGCGACGATGTCGACAAGAACGAGCGCGGGCGGGTGCTGGCGATCGGCGGCAGCCTGCGGGTGCCCGGCGGCCTCGCCCTGAGCTGCGAGGCCGCGCTGCGCGCCGGGGCAGGCAAAGTCCGCGCCGCGGTGCCGGCAAGCCTCGCGGTCCCGCTCGGGCTGGCGATGCCCGAGTTGGGGATTCTTGCGCTGCCCGAAGCTGACGGCGAGATCGGCGCGGCCGTTGCGCTCACCGAGGAATGCGGCGACGGTGACGCGGTGCTCGCCGGACCAGCGATGAACTCGGCGGAAGCGGCGCAGCGAGTGGTCGCAGCGGTCATGGGCGCCGACAGCGCGGCGACGCTGATCTTCGATGCAGCTGTCCTTGCGGCGCTGACCCCGGCCCTGCGCGAGCGGCGCGGCGCAGCGATCCTCACCCCGCACGTCGGCGAAATGGCGCAAATGCTCTATTGCTCCGCGGCAGAGATCGAGGCCGATCGCGAGCGCGCGGTGCGCCATGCGGCGGAGGTGTTCGGCGCGGTGGTCGTGCTGAAGGGACCGCACACGCTGGTCGCAGCGCCCGATGGCGCGCTGTTCGTCTACCCCGGCGGCGGCGTGGGCTTGGCCACGAGTGGCTCGGGCGATGTCCAGGCCGGGATCGTCGCCGGACTCGCCGCGCGCGGGGCGAGCGCGCTCGACGCGGCGCTGTGGGCGGTTTGGCTCCACGGTGAGGCCGGGCGGCGCTGCGCCGCGGCGATCGGCAAGGTCGGCTATCTCGCGCGCGAGCTGCTGCCCTACATCCCCGCGCTGCTCGATGAAACTTAGGCGCTCTTCGCCTCGCCGACGAAGAACCGCGCGATCACTTCGCGCGCTAGCCGCGCCGGGCGGAGGGTGTCGGCGTCGATGCAGCACCAGCTGGATTTGACCTCGGCGAGCACTTCCTCGCCGCGGCGGATGATGGTTTCGTAGAACGCGCGCGCGCCCTGGACCTTTTCGAGCAGAACGGTGGCAATCACCTGGTCGCCGAGGAAGCCGGGCCGCCGGTAGGTGATCTCGTGCTTGAGCGCGACCCACAGGTGCGCCGCGACCGCATCGGGCGGGGCCAGCGCGCGCCAGTGATCGAGCACCGCGTCCTGCACCCATTTGAGGTAGTGCGCGTTGTTGACGTGGCCCATGAAGTCGATGTCGGCCGGGTCGACGGCGATCGCGAAGCGGTGCGGGGTGGGAATACTCACAAAGATGTAAGTAGGGACGCCCGGATCATTGCGCCAGTGCTGAAATTGCTACGCCGCGCGCAGCCCGGTCACCCCCATCGCGCCGCGGTCCGCGCCCGAGAGTCCGTCGAACACCGCATCGACAATCCGCGCCAGCTTGGCCTCGGAGAGCTTGGGCATGACCATCGCCATCAGGCTGATGTTGACGTAGGGCGCGAGCATCTGGTTGACCAGGCTGATCGCCTCGTCGACCCCGAGCCCGGCGAAGGCACCTTCGTCCATCGCCTCGCCGATGATCACCCCGAGGTAATGATCGCCGAGATCGACGTAGCTGCGGACCACGTCGAAATGCTCTTCGCCGACCTCGCAATAGGTCTGGAAGACCACCGGGTCCTTGTCCCACATCGCGCGGATCAGGGCGAAGCGGCGGGCGTAGAATTCGAACATCTTGCGCCGCGCGGGAAGGTCGCTGGCAACCACTTCCTCCATCGCCGCGACCTTGGGGCGGAACCAGCGCTCGGCCACCGCCTCGATCATCGCGTCCTTGTTCTCGAAGTAGCGATAGAGGTTGGCGGGGGACATGCTGGCGCGGGTGGCGACTTCGCCCATGCTGAGCCCGGCGCTGCCGCGTTCCTCGATCAGTTCGGTGACGATATCGACGAGCCGCTCGCGTCCGGCGTCGATGTCGGTGTGCGGCCGGGACATGCAGTGACTCCCCTCGATTGCGCAGGTGCAATATAGAATGGTGGGCGGGATTTTTCAATAAACTGTCTTGCTTGAATAATACGCAAGGCTTGTTGCACGGCTCGCATCGGTTAGGGTTCCGCGCATGATTCCTTATCGCTCGTTCGTCCCGCTCGCCCTGCTTCTGCTCTCCGGTTGCGCCGGCCAGATGGCCGCGCGCGGCGCGCCCAGGACGGTCACCGTCGGGATCGTCGGGATCAACGATTTTCACGGCAACCTCGAGCCGCCCAAGCAATCGGTCGGCGCGCCCGACGGCAAGGGTGGGACGGTGTTCGTCCCCGCCGGCGGCGCGGCCTACCTCGCCAGCGCGATCGATTCGATCCGCGCGCAATACCGGCACACGTTGACGGTGAGCGCAGGCGACCTGATTTCGGGCTCGCCGCTGGCCTCCTCGCTCTATCTCGACGAGCCGACGATCGAGGCGATGAACCGCATCGGGCTCGACTACAACGCGGTGGGCAACCACGAATTCGACATGGGCCGCGCCGAACTGCTCCGCAAGCAGACCGGCGGCTGCGCCAAGCACACCGCGCGCGCACCCTGCCAGATCGAGCCCTTCAAGGGCGCGGCGTTCAAGTTCCTCGCCGCCAACGTGATCACCGAAAGCGGCAAACCGCTGTTCGTCGCGAGCGATATCCGGCGCTTCGGCAGCGGGCGCAGCCGCGTCAGCATCGGGGTGATCGGGCTGACGCTCAAGGACACGCCCACGCTGGTCCAGCCCGACGGGATCGCCGGGCTGACCTTCGCCGACGAAGCCGCGGCGATCAACGCGGCGATTCCCCCGCTCAAGGCTGCCGGCGCCGACGCCGTCGTCGTGCTGATCCACCAGGGCGGCTACACCAAGGGGGCGCAGGATCCCTCCGCCTGCAGCGAATTCTACGGCCCGATCGAACCGATCTTGGCCAAGCTCGACCCGGCGGTCGATCTGGTGGTCTCGGGCCACACCCACTGGGCCTACGTCTGCGATTGGGGCGCGCGCGATCCGGGCCGTCCGCTGCTCCTCACCAGCACCGGGGTCGGCGGCAAGATGGTCAGCGACATCGCGCTCGAAATCGATCCGGCGGCGAACCGGGTCGTCGCCAAGCGCGCGCGCAATGTCGTGGTCCAGTCCGAACCCTACCTCGGCAACCGCGGGACGGTGCCGCTGAGCGACGCGCTGCCGCACTTCGCCCCGCGCGCCGACATCGCCGCCTATGTCGCCAAATATGCCGATGCCGCGCGGCAATTCGCGCTGCGCCCCGCGGGCAAGCTCGCCGGCCGCGCCTTCCGGCCCGATGGCGACGCCAGTTCGCTCGGTGGGTCGCTCGGCAACCTGATCGCCGACGCCCAGCTTGCCGCCACCGCCAAAGCCGGGGCGCAGATCACGCTGACCAATCCGTTCGGGGTGCGCCCGCCGCACGAGCTGATACCCAAGCCCGACGGGACGCTGACTTTCGGCGAACTCTACACGATCCAGCCGTTCAACAACGACCTGATCACCCAGACGCTGACCGGGGCGCAGCTGAAAGCGGTGCTCGAGCAGAACTTCGACGGGGTCGGGCCGCTGCAGGTGCTCACCCCTTCGGCGGGCTTCGCCTATAGCTACGACTTATCGAAACCGGTGGGCGAGCGGATCTTGGCGATGAGCCTGAACGGCGCGCCGATCGACCCCGCGGCGAGCTACCGCGTCACGACCAACGGCTTCCTTGCCCAGGGCGGCGACACCTATACCGCGCTCACCGCGGGGACCGACAAGGTTGTCGGCGTCACAGATATCGAAGCCTTCGAGGCCTGGCTCAACGTCGCGACCCCTCGCCCCGTTCCAAGCGAGCTGCGCACCACCGAAGTCAAATAGAGCTCAGCACCACCCGCCGCGGCTTCCGCCGAAGTAGCGCCGCACGGTGCCGGTCGCGAGCAGGTCTTCGGCGATAGACTGGCGGGTTCCATCGCGCCGGGTGCGGTAGGCGGCGCGCAGGTCGCGGCCGTATTTGTCGGTCAGCCCGTCGACCCGCCCGACGATCGTGAATGGACCCTGGTTGAGCAGGCGCTGGAGCGCGGCGGTGGCTTCGACGCCCTTGGCGGCTTCGGCCGGGCAAAGCGGTGCACGGGTTTCGGGGGCATCGATCCCGAGCAGGCGGACGCTGCGCGCGCCGAGCCTAAAGGTGTCGCCGTCGACCATGCACAGCGCGCTGCGCGCCTCGCCGCAGATCGTGAAGGTTCCCTCGACCCTGACCGGATCGCTCGCCAGCGCCGACCATGGTTCGAGCGTCTCGGCATCGTAGCCGAACCACAGCGAGGCCAGCGCGGTGAGCAGCAGCCACGGCCGCACCGCATCCCACCACTTGCGCGGGCCGCTGGGCGGGGGCGGCTCGCCGCGCCAACGGCCGGGCGGGAGCACCTGACCGTAGTCCTCGGGGCGGGTCCAGCGCTTGGGCCGGGGCTTGCGGAAGGGGATGAGATCGCCCATCGACCCCGGCGGCTATCGCGGGATGTCGCCCCCGGCAAGCGCGATGCACCAGTCCGAACGTTTTCCGCGCCAGGGCTCGGCCAGACCTTCGGCGACGAGCCGGTCCCCGAGGCTGGATCCACCGCGCGTCACTACCCGCAGCGCCCGACCGTAGCGATCGGTAGCGCGGCCCTGCACCTCGAGCGTGAACGGCCCGGCGTTGAGCAATGCGAGCAGCCGCTGGGCCGCGCGCGCGCCGAGCTCGGCTTCGGCGGCGCATCCCGGTTCGCCGGTTTCGGGGGTGTTGATATCCGCGATGCGGATTTTGGTCCCGCGGTACCAGAAGGTGTCGCCGTCGACCACGCAAGTGAACCGGTCCGGACCGTCGCAGGCCTCGAACCGCGCCGCCTCGCGGTCGGTCGCGGTCGCCGCGGGCTCGGTCCACGGCAATGCAATGGCGGGAGGCCCGCCGTCCCACCAGAACACGGCGGTGAATGCCGCGAGCGGCAGCGCGGCGAGCATCAGCGGGAACGCCGTGAGCCGCCGGGGCGCGACACGGCGCCTGCGACCGGCAGGCTGGCGCTCGGTGCGGTGTCGGCGGAAGGGAACGACTGCGCCCATCGCGCCATCATGGGCGGCGCGGGTAAGCGAAGGCTTAAGCGGTGGTCACTTGGCGAGTCCATCGCCGCGCCATCGCGCGGCGTGGGCGGCGCGCGCTATTCGGACATCTGCGGGGTTTGCCTCGAAATCAGAGGCTTAGGAACAACCCGGCGAGCGCCGCGCTCATCAGGTTGGAGAGGCTCCCCGCCGCCAGCGCCTTCAATCCCAGCCTGGCGATCACCGGGCGCTGGTTGGGGGCGAGCCCGCCGGTCACCGCCAGCTGGATCGCGATCGAGCTGAAATTGGCGAAGCCGCACAGCGCGAAAGTGACCACCGCCTTGGTGTAGTCCGAGATGTCGGTGGCCTGGCCCAGATCGATGAAGCCGACGAATTCGTTGAGCACCACTTTGGTTCCGAAAAAGCTCCCCGCGCGTAGCGCTTCGGCCCAATCGGGCGCGCCGAGCAGCCAGAAGACGGGAGCGAAGACGGTGCCGAGGATCATCTGGAACGAGAGATCGCCGCGCCCGAACCACCCGCCGATCCCGCCGAGCACGCCGTTGGCGAGCGCGACCAGCGCGACGAATGCGAGCACCATCGCGCCCACCGCAACCGCCAGCTTGACCCCGGTCTGCGCGCCCTCGGCGGCGGCCATGATGATGTTGGCGGGCTTTTCCTCACCGAAGGTGATTTCGCCTTCGACCACCGGATCGACCCCCAGTTGGCCGGGTTCGTCGGGCATCATGATCTTGGCCATGAGGATGCCGCCCGGCGCGGACATGAAGCTCGCCGCGAGGAGGTAGGGCAGGTAGAAGTCCTTGGCCGGGCCGAACATCGCCGCATAAGCGAGCAGGATCGTTCCCGCGACCCCGGCCATCCCGACCGCCATGATCGTGAAGATCTGCGCCGGGGTCATCGCCGCAAGGTAGGGGCGGATCACCAGCGGGCTCTCGCTTTGCCCGACGAAGATGTTGGCCGCCGAGCCGAGCGATTCCACTTTCGAGATGCCCGTGACCCACTGGATCGCGCCGCCGATCCAGCGGATGATCAGCTGCATGATCCCGAGGTAATAGAGGATCGAGACGATCGAGGCGAAGAAGATGATCACCGGCAGCGCCGAGATCGCGAAGCTGAACCCGCCAAGTTCGGGCTTGGCGAGGTTGCCGAAGAGGAAGTCGATCCCCGCCTGGGCATAGCCGAGCAGGTTCGACACCCCTTGCGACATCGCCCCGATCACCGCTTTGCCCCACGGGGTCACCAGCACCAGCGCCGCGAACCCTGCCTGGAGCGCGAACGCCGCCGCCACCACCCGCAGCCGGATCGCCTTGCGGTTCGACGAGAGCGCGAAGGCAATCAGCAGGATCAGCCCGATGGCTGCGAGAATCTTGGCGATGTGCATGCGTCGCGGTCCCCGATTGGTTGAGCGCGATTGGTAACGGGGCGTTCGGCTCTGTCAAATCCTCCCCGGAACGGGGAGGTGCCCGCAGGGCGGAGGGGCCGGTTGCGCGCCTTCACCGCCGCGTCAGCCGGTGAGCACCCGACCCCTCCGTCACCCCTGCGGGCTGCCACCTCCCCGTTCCGGGGAGGATTGCCGAGGGGCTGGGTTCCCCGCTAGACCCGCGCCATGGACACACCCGCCCCCACCCCCGCCGTCCCCCGCTCGCTGCTCGCGCTGGCGCTGTTCTACGGCGGGATGGTGACCATCGCCGGGGTGCTCGGGGCCAAGCAGGTTGCGCTCGGGCCGCTCGCGGTCGAGGCGGGGATTTTCCCGTTCCTGATCCTCGTCGCGATCTCGAGCGCGGTCGCCCAGCTTTACGGCAAGGCCACCGCCGACCGCTTCGTCCGGCTCGGCTTCGCGCCCTTGGTCGCGGCGATCGTGCTGACGCTGTTCGTGCTGCGGCTGCCGACCGACGCCAACATGTACCCGCGAGCGAAGGATGCCTTCCCGATCATCCTTGGCCAATCGTGGCGGATGATGGCCGCGGGGATCGTCGCCTACGGCACCTCGGTCACGCTCAACGTTTGGATCTTCGACCGGCTGCGCCGCGCCGACTTCGGCTTTGCCGGTGTGCGCGGGTTCATCGCGGCGGCGCTCAGCCAGATCGTCGACACGCTGATCTTCATCACCGCCTCGTTCCTCGGCGAACGCGAGATCGTCACGCTGATGGCCGGGCAGATGCTCGCAAAGGTGGTGCTCTCGGCGGTGCTGGTCCCGGCAATCATCTTGGGCGTGATGGCGCTCGCGCGGAAACTGGACGGCGCGTCGTCCCCGGCTTGACCGGGGACCGCTGGCCTTCGAGGCCGGGGGCGGCGGCCAGCGATCCCCGCTTGCGCGGGGAAGACGGGACGGGCAAAGCGCGCCCGCAATGACCCACGACCCTGCCCTCCTAGCCAAGGCCGAAACGCTGGTCGAGGCGCTGCCCTATCTGCAGCGCTACGCCGGCAAGACCTTCGTGGTGAAGTACGGCGGCCACGCGATGGGCGATCCCGAGCTGGCGCGCGACTTCGCCGAGGACGTGGTGCTTTTGAAGGCGGTCGGGATCAACCCGGTGGTGGTCCACGGCGGCGGCCCGCAGATCGGGGCGATGCTCAAGAAGCTCGGAGTCGAGAGCAAGTTCGTCGACGGTCTGCGGGTCACCGACAAGGCCACCGCCGAGATCGCTGAGATGGTCCTTTCCGGAGCGATCAACAAGGAACTGGTCGGGTGGATCGCCGGGGCGGGCGGCAAGGCGCTCGGCATCTCGGGCAAGGACGGCGGGCTGGTCACCGCGAGCAAGGTTTCGCGCACCGCGAAGGACCCCGATTCCAACATCGAGCAGGCGGTCGACCTGGGGTTCGTCGGCGAACCCGAGACCATCGACACCACGATCATCGAAACCGCCAGCGCCGCCGGAATGATCCCGGTGATCGCGCCGATCGCCGCCGGGGCGGACGGCGAAACCTACAACATCAACGCCGACACCATGGCCGGGGCGCTGGCGGCGGCGCTCGGCGCGGCGCGGCTGTTCCTGCTGACCGACGTCGCCGGCGTGCTCGACAAGGCCGGGAACCTGCTCACCGACCTCTGCCCCGCCGATCTGGCGCGGCTCCAGGGCGACGGCACGATCAGCGGGGGGATGATCCCCAAGCTCGAGACCTGCCTGCACGCGGTCGAAAGCGGCTGCGAAGCGGCGGTGGTGCTCGACGGGCGAGTGCCGCACGCGATGCTGCTCGAGGTGTTCACCTCGCGCGGCGCTGGGACGATGATCCGGGCGTGAAACACCCACGGAGGCGTCTTGCTCCGGCAAGACACTTTCGGCTAAGCGCACCGGGCCACCGGGAGGAACCCAAGTGCTGCTGCTGACCCTCGTGCAGATCACCGACTACCTGATCTCGATCGTCCTCACCCTGGTGATCGTGCAATTCGTGCTGAGCCTGCTGATCGCGTTCAACGTGGTCAACCTGCACAACAATTTCGTCTCGGCGATCTGGCAGGCGGTGGGCGCGCTGCTCGAACCGCTGCTCGCGCCGATCCGCCGGATCATGCCCGCGACCGGAGCGATCGACTTCTCGCCCATGGTGCTGATCATCCTTTTGAAGATCGTCCAGATCGTGCTCGGCAACCTGGCGATCGCGAACCTGACATGACCGCAACCCCGATCGACGGAAAGGCCTTCGCCGAAGGCCTGCGCGGCCGTGTCGGCGAACTCGCGGCGCAATTCGAGGCGGCGGCGGGGCGCAAGGCGGGGCTCGCGGTGGTGCTGGTCGGCGAGGATCCGGCGAGCCAGGTCTACGTCCGCAACAAGGGCAAGGCGACGCTCGCCGCGAACATGGCGAGCTTCGAGCACAAGCTGCCCGCCGATGTGGCCGAGGAGAAATTGTTGGCGCTGGTCGACGCGCTCAACGCCGATCCCGCGGTCGACGGCATCCTCGTCCAGCTCCCGCTCCCGGCGCACCTCAATGAGCGAATCACGATCGCGCGGATCAGCCCCGACAAGGACGTCGACGGGTTCACCGTCGACAACGCCGGGCGGCTCGCGGTGGGGCAGCATGGCTTTGTCCCGTGCACCCCGCTGGGCTGCCTGATGCTGCTCAAGGACGTGCTCGGCGACCTCTCGGGCAAAGAGGCGGTGGTGATCGGCCGCTCGAACATCGTCGGCAAGCCGATGGCGCAGCTCCTCCTGGGCGAGAATTGCACCGTCACCATCGCCCATTCGCGCACGGCCGACCTGGCGAGCGTGGTCCGCCGCGCCGACATCGTGGTCGCCGCCGTGGGCCGCGCGGAAATGGTCAAGGGCGACTGGCTCAAGCCCGGCGCCTGCGTGATCGACGTAGGGATCAACCGCATTCCCGCGGCGGAGGAGGGCAAGACGCGCCTCGTCGGCGACGTCGATTTCGCCTCGGCAAGCGAAGTGGCGGGCGCGATCACCCCCGTGCCGGGCGGGGTCGGGCCGATGACCATCGCCGTGCTGCTGCGCAACACCCTCGTCGCCGCGCACCGCAACGCCGGGGTGGCGCTGGCCAAGGACGCCATATAGAACCGGCGCATGAAGCGCCTCGTCCCCTTGCTCGCCCTGACTCTCACCATAACCGCCTGCGCCGCGGGGCCGCGCGGGCCGCGGATTGCGCCCCGCGCCAATCCTAGCGCGGTAATCGCGGCCGAGCTGGCTTTCGCCAAGCTCGCGCAGGACAAGGGCCAGTGGACCGCGTTCCGCGAGACCAGCACCGGCGAAGCGGTGATGTTCGTCCCGCAGCGCGTCGTCGCGCACACCTGGCTCAAAGGCCGCGCCGATCCGCCGGTGGCGGTCAGGTGGCAGCCGCACCAGGTCTGGTCGAGCTGCGACGGCTCTTACGCGGTGACTCACGGCGCATGGCAGCGGCCCAACAATACCGTCGGCTATTTCACCACGATCTGGCAGCGCCAGAAGGACGGCCGCCATAAATGGGTGCTCGATCACGGCGACGCGCTGCCTTTCCCGCTCGATCCGCCCGAGATGATCGCCGGCAAGGTCGCCGAATGCGGCCCCAAGCCCGCCTTCCCGCTGAAAGCCCCGCCCCCGCCGCCGCCGGGCTGGCTGCCCGGGCAGGCGGCGGACAACACGCTGGTGTGGAACACCATCGTCGAGCCGGACGGCGCGCGGCGGGTGGTGGTGAGCCTGTGGAACGGCAAGGCTTACGACGTCGTGCTCGATGAAGCGGTGGCCGCGGAAGCCAAATGATCGACCTTTTCCTCTCCGCCTTCGTCACCCTGTTCGTAGTGATCGATCCGCCCGGCTGCGCCCCGATCTACGCCGGGCTGGCCAGCGGCGCGACCCGGGCGCAGGCGCTGAGCATGGCGGTGCGCGCCTGCGCCATCGCCGCGGCGATCCTCCTCGTCTTCGCGCTGTTCGGCGAGCAACTGCTCGGCGCGCTGCACATCGAGCTCAACGCCTTCCGCCTCGCCGGCGGGATCATGCTGTTCGTGATCGCGATGGACATGGTCTTCGAAAAGCGCACCCAGCGCCGCGAGGAACGCGCCGAAAAGGTCAAGGCGACCCCGGAGGTCGAGGACGTCTCGGTCTTCCCGATGGCAATGCCGATGATCGCCGGCCCCGGCTCGATCGCGACGATGATGCTGCTCATGGCGCGAACCGAGGGCACCCAAGCGACGCTGGTGATCCTCGGCGCGATGGTCGCAGTGATCGTGCTGACCCTGCTTGCGCTGATCGCCGCCGGGCCGCTGATGAAGGCGATGGGCAAGAGCGTCGAGGCGGTGATCACGCGGCTCCTGGGGGTGCTGCTCGCGGCGCTGGCGGCGCAGTATGTGATCGATGGAGTGAAGGCGATGCTCGCCTAATTCCTCCTCCACCGAGGGAGGAATTATTGCAATGTTACGCGGTCATCGTCCGCGTCCCGCCGGCCAAAGAACTGCATCAGCTGGACCAGCAGTTCGCAGCGTTCGCCGAGCCCTCCGGCCTCGAGCAGCGCCTGTTTCGCCGCGGCGTCGAACGGGGCGATCTGGCTGACGCCGTTGATCAGGCTGACGTCGTCGAGCCGCGCGACCGATTCCCAGTCGACGCTGTAGCCTTGCGCATCGGCGAAGCGACGCGCCTCGCGCTCGAAGCTGGCGCGCTCGACCGGGGCGAGCGCCTCGCCCACCGGCTCCTCGATCAGTTCGGCCTCGATCTGGCGGAACGGGGTGGCGACGTCGAGTTCGCGCAGCACGCGAAAGCGCGCCTCGCCTTCCAGGACAAGGTTGAAGCGGCCGTCGTCGAGCGCCTCGACCTCGCCGATCTTGCCGAGGCAGCCGACGCTGAAGAGCGGCGCGCGATCTTCGGTGCGCTGCGGCTGGATCATCCCGATCCGGCGGTCGCGGGCGAGCGCGTCCTTGACCAGCGCGCGGTAGCGCGGCTCGAAAATGTGTAGCGGCAGCGCAAGCCCGGGGTAGAGGATCGCGCCCGTAAGAGGGAAGATCGAGACCCGGGTGGCGGCGACGACCGGCATCAGCCGAACAGGATCAGCGACAGCCGCCGCCGCGCCGCGGCGACCCACGGGTCTTCCAATCCGACCGCCTCGAAGATCTTGAGCAGCCGGGCCTTGGCCGCGCCCTCGTTCCATTCGCGGTCTGCCTCGATCATCGCCAGCAGCGTTTCGGCCGCGGCGTCGCGCTCGCCCGCGGCGAAAGCGGCTTCGGCGAAGGCGAACTGAGCCTCCATGTCGGCCGGTCGCTCGGCCGCGGCGGCGCGCAAAGCGGCGAGCTCGCCATCCTCGGGCTTGGCCTGCGCGAGATCGAGCGCGGCCCTAGCGCGGGCGATCTCGGGATCCTCGGCGATCGCTTCGGGCAGCGCGGCGACCAGCTCGCGCGCCTCGTCGAGCCGCCCCGCCGCTGTCAGCGCGCGGAGCAGCCCGCCGTTGGCCGGGGCGCTCTCGGGCGCGATCTCGACGATTTGGGCGAACACCCCCACCGCGCGCTCGCCGTCGCCGCTGGCCAGCACCTCCTCGCCCATCGCCAGCAGGGGCGCGAGGTCGGGCGCGGCCTCGGCCCCAGGGGGCTGGATCGCCAGCTGCTTGAGCAGCTGGTCGAGCTGCGCCTTCAGTTGCGATTCGGTCCGGGCGTTGGTCAGATCGGCGACCGGCTGTCCCTGGAACAGCGCATAGACCGTGGGGATCGAACGGACCTGGAACTGCGCCGCGATGAACTGCTCCTCGTCGACGTTGAGCTTGGCGAGAATCACCCCCTTGTCGGCATAGTCGGCCGCGACCTTCTCGAGCACCGGCGAGAGCGCCTTGCACGGCCCGCACCACTCGGCCCAGAAATCGAGGATTACGAGTTGGGTCATCGAGGGTTCGACGACGCCGGTGCGGAAGCGGTCGACCGCCTTTTGTTCGTCGAGGTTGAGGCCGAGGCTCGCCACGCAATGCTCCTGTGAATTCTTGTCCGCCAATGTGGGCCTTTGCGCCGGTTTGTGAAGGGTCAAACCGCCCCTGAACCGCGTTTGCATCGCTCAGCATTTCCGCTTGGCAAGCAGCAAGGCCGATGCTAACCGCGCGCCTCTTCCCCGGCCCGCCGCGCCTTGCAGCGGGCTACCGGACGCACCGAGCGGGCGTAGCTCAGGGGTAGAGCACAACCTTGCCAAGGTTGGGGTCGAGGGTTCGAATCCCTTCGCCCGCTCCATTTCTCACTTCGTTCGAATCCATCGACCTGCGCTGCACTCCAGTCGCCGTCAGGCCGACTTGCCCAGCTTGGGCATCCACAGGAACATCCCGGCGCCGAGCACCAGCAGCGCGCAAGCCAGCACCTCTGCGCTGGCGTAGGATCCGAAGCGGTCGTGGAGCAGGCCGATGCCGATCACCCCGGCGGCGTTGCCGATCCAGCCGAGCGCGGCCATCGCCCCGTAGATCGTGCTGTACTGGGTCAATGCGAACAGGCGGGAGATGAAGTAGGCGCCGATGTCGAGCTCGGCGCCGGCGAGGACGCCGATCAGCGCCGCGGCGAGCAGTGTTGCCGCGGGCATGCCGTGGGTCGTCAGCAGCAAGGCGAAGCCCGTGCCCGGGAGGAGGATGGCGATCATCGCCACCCGGCGCGGCTCGAAGGCGTCGAGCAGCACCCCGCCGAACACCCGCCCGGCGAGCTGGCCTGCGGCGAACAGCGACAGCGCCAGCGCCGCCATCGCGACATTCAGGCCTTCCTCCTGGGCGAGCGGGGAGAGCTGGCCGATAAAGCCCGAGGTCGCCGCACCGATCAGGATCCCCGAAATCGCCAGCAGCCAGAACCGGCGGTCGCGCAGGAAGTCGCGATCCGCTGCCGGGCGGGGGCCGACGCGGCGCGGCGCGGCCTGCCCCGACTCGCTCGGCAGCAAGAGCAGCATTGCCGGGATTCCGACCGCCACCTCCGCGGCGGCCAGCGCCGCGATCGCGCTGCGCCAGCCGTAAGTGTCGGTGAGCCACTGTAGCGGCGTGGGCGCGAGGATCGTCGCGATCGATACGCCGGCCACGACCAGCCCCAGCGCCTTGCCCCGATGGCGGCGGAAATGGGCGGTCACCGGCCGGGTAGTGACCAGCGCGGTGGTTCCCACCCCGACCAGCCCGAGCAGGAACACCGCCGCGGCCATCGCCGCCAGCCCATCGGCAAAGCGCGCCATCGCCAGCTCGACTGCCGCGATGAACAGCGTGCACACGACGAAAACCGGACGCACCCCATAGCGATCGGTGAGCCAGCCGATCACCGGCGCGCCCAGCGCACCGGCGACGATCAACGCCTGCACCGAACCGAATTCTCCCCGGGTCATCCCGAGCTCGGCGGTGATCGGCAGGACAAACAGGCTGAACGAGAAGAACAGCAGCACGACCCCGGTGCCCGAGGCGAGCGAGCAGGCCAGCACGATCCGCCAGCCGTTGCGCCATTCCGACGAAACCGCCGGGGGTTGCGGCTCGCTCAAACCTTCACCGCGCACGTCATCGCGCAGGCCCGGGGCTGAGGTCCGACAGCGCCCTCACAGCGTGGTGTCGGCGAGGTTCGAACGGTATTTGGTCCCGGTCTGGCGATCGTTGATCTCGATGTAGACATAGCTCGGCGGGATCACGCCTTCTTCGAGCGCGAACCAGATTTGCCCCAGGTCCGCAGGGTTCCCCAGCGCGCAGAAGCCGTAGAGCCGCTTGCCGCGGCTGTCGAAGAAATCGACCCACGCGCGCGCCGAGTTGGTATTGGTTCCGCACGGCGGCAGCCCGGGGGCGGGCGCGAACAGGTCGGCGGGATACTGCGCCTTGTTGAGCACGTCGTAGCGGTAGCGGACCCAGTTCTTGCCCCCGGCGACGTAGTATTCGGCCCCGGTCATGTAGAGCACCGGATTGCCCGGGGCCGCCAACGCCGGAGGCGCAGCCAGCGCGAGCGCCCAGGCGGCGGCGCATGCCGCGGCCCGCGCGCCGGTCACTTGCGCGGCCTGGACGAGGCGAATAGCCCGTCGCTGTCGTTACCGGCGAGCAGGTTGTCGCCGCCGCTGACCACCGGGCCGCTCAACCCCGCGGTGTTGTTGACGACCGCGCTCCCCGCCACAGTCACCGCCGCCCGGCCCTGAACCGCAATACCGTGGCTGGTGGGGGTCGAGAAGTTCTGGATCACCGAGTTGCGGATGACCACGCTCTTCGCCGCCAGCACGCGCACCCCATCGATGCCGGTGCCGCCGCCATTGATATCGAGCCCACTGAGCAGAACCTTGTCGGTTTCCTTGGCGTTGACGACGATCCCATTGGTGCCGCTGGCCAGAACGCTGCCACCGATGCCGTCGCAGACGATCGCGATCGCCTTGGTGATGGTCACCGCGCCGAAGCCTCCGGGATCGAGGCAGTTGATTTCGCCGCCAGCCGCGGTCTTGCTGATGGCCCCGGCGAATGTCTTGCATGGCGCGGTGCGGCTGCACGGATTGACGTCGTCGCCGACGCCCGAAACCCAGGTTCGCGTGGCTTGGGCGTATGCCGCGCCGGGCATCATCCCGGTGGCACAGGCAATCAGGACGAGGGCGGCGAGCATCATTCGCTTGGTCATCACGAGTCCCCCTTTGCTTCACCCATCTTTCGCCGGTCAGCGACGGCCGTCAATCCTCCACCGCGAAGCCGATCTCGGCGTTGGCGCGCAGCCGCGCGACCAACGCTTCGCCGAGCAGCGCGCCGGGGGTGGCGATCCCGCCGGGGTGGGTGCAATCGAGCAGCGCGATCCCGGTTTCGCTGAGCATCCGGCTGGTCGAGCCGTAGCCCGGATCGTACTTGCCCTTAACCCCGTAGCGCAGGGTGCGCCCATCGGGCCATTCGCCGACGAACAGCACGTCGTAGAAGCCCGCCTCGCGCTCCTCGGGGCTCGGCCCTTCGCCCGGCTTGGGCCCGCCCTCGCCGCCGAACGGCGATTTGAGCGCGCTGACCAGCGCGTCGGCGGCTTTCTTGCCCATCTCGCCCGGGCTGGTCAGGACCATCTCGTCGTAGCGAAAGTCTGAGCCCCAGGGATGGCCGAGGAGGAAATTGGTGCGATGGACATTCTTGACGTTGATCGCCGCCATGATGAATGGCGCGGCCCAGCTATCGAGGCCGCTGTCGTATTCGGGGATCAGCCCGCTCGGCTGGCTCGGGCCTTCGAATCCCGGGGTGAGCCCGAATGGGCTGGTCATGATCGGCACGAGGCTGGGGTGCTTGGCCAGCGTCTTGAGGCTTTCCTTGAGGCTTGCCGCGGTCCCGCCCGAAAAAGTCCCCTGCATCGCCCGGACCCGGCCCTTCACCCGCGGCGCGGGGCTGCCGTAGCGCGTCTGCGCTTCATGCTGGAGCATCAGCACGCCGAGATCGAACGGGATCGAATCGAAGCCGGAGGAAAACGCGATCCGCGCGGCCGAGGCCCTGGCGGCGCCATCGTATTTGTCGATCATCTGGCGCATCCACACCGGCTCGCCGCAGAGGTCGGCATAGTCGGTCCCCGCCGCGCAGCAGGCCGCGAGCAGGGGTTCGCCGTAGAGCTGGTACGGCCCGACGGTGGTTAGCACCACCCGCGTCTGCTCGGCCAGGTCGCGCATCGACTGCGGATCGTCCGAATCGGCGACGATCAGCGGCGTGTCCGCCGGCGCACCGATGAGGTCGCGGACTTCGGCGAGTTTCGCCGCGCTGCGCCCGGCCATCGCCCAGCGCGGGCCTTCGCCCTGGTAATGCGCGGCGAGATATTCGGCGACCAGCCGCCCGGTGTAGCCGGTGGCGCCATAGACGACGATGTCGAACGGGCGATCCGCCTTGGCTGCGCTCATGGTCCCTCCCGAAAGTGGCGCTCAGCCGAACCAGCGGCGCTTCTTCTCGGTCACCACCGTATCACCGCCCATGCCCTGAGCAACGCCTTCCGCACGCGCGGCGCGCAGCTCGGCCTCGCGGGCGCGCTCGTCGGCGCTGTGCGTCGCCAGCTCGCCGCGGCGGGCGAGCCGCATCCGGTCATAGCTCCACCACATCTGGCTGTGCGCGACGACCAAGAGCAGGCCGCCCATGATCGCGAGGTTCTTGAGCGCCATCGCCAGCTGCAGCGGGTCGGTGAAGCGGTTGTGGAAGAACAGCGTGGCGAGCCCGACGAAGCCGAACAGGAGCACAGCGGTGAGCCGGGTCATGATCCCGAGCGCGAGGCACAGCCCGGCGACGATCTCGAACACCCCGGTCGGAATCGCGAGCCCGGCGGGCAGGCCGACGCCGGTGATCATGCTTTCGAAGGTGGCCGGGTTGACCAGCTTGCCCGCCCCCGAAACGACGAAAATCGCGGCAAGCAGGATGCGGCCCAGAACAGCGGCAATTGTCGACATGGCGAATCCTCCACCCCGCCTCCCGAAAGGGGAAGCGCCGCAAACCGCGAAGGTTCCCTAGAGCTTGGGCAGGGTCACCCCGCGCTGGCCCATGTATTTGCCCGCGCGGTCGGCGTAGCTGGTCTCGCACGGCTCGTTGCCCTGGAGGAACAGGAACTGACAGGCGCCCTCGTTGGCGTAGATCTTCGCCGGGAGCGGGGTGGTGTTGGAGAACTCGAGCGTAACGTGCCCTTCCCACCCGGGTTCGAGCGGGGTGACGTTGACGATGATCCCGCACCGCGCATAGGTGCTCTTGCCGAGGCAAATCACCAGCACATCGCGCGGCACCCGGAAATACTCGACCGTGCGCGCCAACGCGAACGAGTTGGGCGGGATGATGCACACGTCGGTGGTGCGATCGACGAAGCTTTCGGGATCGAACGCCTTGGGATCGACCACCGAGGAATTGACGTTGGTGAAGATCTTGAATTCGGGCGCGACGCGGGCATCGTAGCCGTAGGACGAGAGGCCATAGGAAATGCACCCGTCGCGACGCTGCGCCTCGACGAACGGCTCGATCATGCCGCGCTCGGTGGCCTGCCGCCGGATCCATTTGTCGCTGAGAATCGCCATTGCGGCGGTGATGGCCAAGCCTGCCGGACGGGGCAAGCGCGGCGGCGTTGCTTGTCCACCGAAGCGCCGCTAGCCTCGCGCACCCATGCCCCCGATCCCCCTGCTGTCCGAACGCGCCCACCGGTTCGGCGCCATCCTGCTCCGTTCGCCGCGCACCGTGCTGGCCGCGCTGATCGCTGCGATGGTGGTGATCGGGGTGCTGATCGCCCTCAACATCCGGGCTCAGTCCGACGCCCGGCTGCGCGCCGAGAGCGAAGGCAACATGCTGGTCGCGCTGACCGAGTTGCGCTCGACCCTGCTCGACGCCGAAACCGGACAGCGCGGCTATATCCTCACCGGCGACGCGGCTTACCTCCAGCCCTACGGCGAGGCGCGGCGGCGGTTCGAACGCGACCTCGACCGGGCCGAGCTGCTGCTCGCCGCGGTGGCGACCACCCGCGAGGAGCAACGCCTGCGGACCATCGCCGAACTTTCGCGGAGCAAGCTCGCCGAACTCGATCATACCGTCTCGCTGGCGCGCGCGGGCGATCGCGAGGTCGCCCTGGCGATCGTCCGCTCGAGCCGGGGCAAGCGCGACATGGATACGATCCGCCAGAACATCGCCGCGCTCGACGCCGCCCAGGCGGAGCGGCGAGGCGAGGCCTTCGGCTATGCCGGGCGGGTCGAACGGCGTATCCTGCCGCTCATCTTCCTGCTCTGGCTGACCGTCGGCCTGCTCGCCTGGGCCGGGATCGTGGGCGAGCGCCGCCGCGCGACGGCGCAGGCAGAGGCCGAACAGGCCGACCTGTTGCGCGCCGCCCGCGACCGCGCGACGCTGCTCGCCGAAGAGCTCAATCATCGGGTCAAAAACCTGTTTTCTGTGGTGCTTTCGATCGTGCAGTTGACCGGGCGCAAGGAGGCGACCGGAAAAGAGGTGTCGGGCGATATCGCCGCGAGGGTGATGGCGCTGTCGCAGGCCCATTCGGCCGCGCTCGAACCCGAGCGCGCCCAGTCCGGGCTCGAGGCGTTGATCCGGCGTACTCTCGCCCCCTATGCCGGCGCCGACCAGGCCGGGCTCGAGGTCTCGGGGCCGCTGGTCGAGCTCGATCCTGCGATGCTCACCCCGCTCGCGCTGCTGGTCCACGAACTGGCGACCAACGCCGCCAAATACGGAGCGCTTTCGGTCGAGACGGGCACGCTCACGGTGACGTGGCGGGCGCGCGCGCGCGCCGACGGAAGCTCCGAACTGGTGCTCAACTGGACCGAACGCGGCGGCCCCGCGCCTGTGGGCGAGCCGGCCACGCGCGGCTTCGGGAGCCAGCTGGCGAGCGTCGCCGCTGCGCAGCTGCGCGGCCGGATCGAGCGCGAGTGGCCGCCCGAGGGCGCGGTGGTCCGGCTGACCATGCCGCTGCCGGGTTAGCCGTGGTTAACGCCTGCGTGCTAAGCCGCCCGGCATGAGCGCACCCGCCACCATCCTCGTCGTCTTCGGCACCCGGCCCGAGGCGATCAAGCTGTTCCCGGTGGTCGCCGCGCTCAAGGCCGATCCGCGCTTCGATTGCCGGGTGTGCGTGTCCGCGCAGCACCGCGGGATGCTCGACCAGGTGCTCGACATCGCCGGGATCGTCCCCGATTTCGATCTCGACCTGATGCAGCCCGACCAGAGCCTCGACGCACTCAGCGCGGCGCTGCTGACGGGGCTCGGCCAAGTGATGGACGAAGTGCGGCCCGCGCGCGTGATCGTCCAGGGCGACACCGCCACCGCGATGTGCGGGGCACTGGCGGCCTACTACCGCAAGCTCCCGGTCGATCACGTCGAGGCGGGACTGCGCTCCGGCGACATCTACCACCCGTGGCCCGAAGAGGTGAACCGCAAGGTCATCGGCGCCGTCGCTAGCCTTCACTTCGCCCCGACCGAGGTCAGCCGCGCCGCGCTGCTGGCGGAGAACGTCGCACCCGATAGGGTGCACGTTACCGGCAACACGGTGATCGACGCGCTGCACTGGGTGACCCATCGGATCGCCGCCGAACCCTCGCTCGCCGGGGGGCTTGCCGACCTCGAAACGCGCTTTTCGGGCAAGCGAATCGTCGGCGTAACCAGCCACCGCCGAGAGAACTTCGGCGAAGGGATGGAGAACATCGCCGAGGCGATCCGCCGGATCGCCGCGCGCGGCGATGTCGCGGTGGTGTTCCCGGTCCACCTCAACCCAAACGTGCGCGGCGTGATGAACGCGCGGCTCGGCGGGCTGGGCAACGTCGCGCTGATCGAACCGC
>JBOHIC010000090.1:0-28252 GCA_050725835.1 Novosphingobium sp. | reverse complement strand
GCCGAGGAGCAGCGGCGATAGGGCGAGGCGGAGCTTTTTCATGCACGGCACAATGCACATCGCAGGTCGAAGTGCCAAGCTGACGATCGGGGTGGACGAGGCCGGGCGCGGCCCGCTCGCCGGGCCGGTGGTCGCCGCCGCGGTGGTGTTGTGCCGCCCGCGCCCCGCCGGGCTCGACGATTCGAAGACGCTTTCCCGCGAACGCCGCGCCGCGCTCGAACTTACAATCAAGCGGCGCTGCCGCTGGGCGGTGGGGGTGGTCGACGTCGCGGAGATCGAGCGCCGCAACATCTTCGGGGCGACGATGCTGGCGATGACCCTGGCGGTGCGCGCGCTGTGCGAGCAGCTCGACGCCGAGCCGCACGAGGTGCTGATCGACGGCAACCTCACCCCGCACGGGCGCATCGCCGAATGGTGCTGGCCGGCGCGGGCTGTGGTCGGCGGCGATGCGCTGGTCCCGTGCATATCGGCCGCTTCGATTGTCGCCAAGGAACACCGCGACCGGCTGATGCGGCGCTACGCCAAAGACCACCCGCACTACGGGTGGGAACGCAACGCCGGCTATGGCACCCCAGAACACCTCGCCGCACTGCGCGCGCACGGTCCGACCCCCCTCCACCGGCGCAGTTTCGCCCCGGTCGCCCAACTCGCCCTGTTCTGACTTTTTTCGCCGGCGAGTCCGCACGGCCACACCACCAGATGTGGAGTCCGCGGGCGGGCCGGAGACTCTACATGCAGTGCCGGACTCCATTCGTTCCGCCTCTCGGTAACCCTTCACTAACCATCAATCGCTAGGATTCCCGGCGAGTCGCGACTTGACGCGGGACTCGCGATGACTCACCCTGAAGGCTTCTGGCGAGGGGAACCGGGATCGATATGGGCGAAATGCTGGTAGGAGAGCGGGCGCGACTGCGCCCCGCGACACGGATCGATCTGCCGCTCGGCCAGATCCTCGATGGCGATTGCATCGAAGCGATGCGCAGCCTGCCCGACGCCTCGGTCGACCTCGTCTTCGCCGATCCGCCGTACAACCTCCAGCTCGGCGGCGATCTCGCGCGGCCCGACGGGAGCCACGTCGACGCCGTTACCGATCACTGGGACCGCTTCGACAGCTTCAAGACTTACGACGATTTTACAAAGGCCTGGATGGCGGAAGCGAGACGCGTTCTCAAGCCGAACGGCTCGCTGTGGGTGATCGGCAGCTACCACAACATCTTCCGCGTCGGGACAATCCTCCAGGATCTCGGGTTCTGGATCCTCAACGACATCGTCTGGCGCAAGGCCAACCCGATGCCCAATTTCAAGGGCACTCGCTTCACCAATGCTCACGAGACGCTGATCTGGGCGAGCAAGGGCGAGAAGGCTCGGTACACTTTCAATTACCGCGCAATGAAGACCTTGAACGACGAGCTGCAGATGCGCTCGGACTGGGTTCTGCCCATCTGCGGCGGGCCCGAGCGGCTCAAGGAGGGCGGGGCCAAGGTCCACCCGACCCAGAAGCCCGAGGCGCTGCTTTACCGGGTGCTGCTCGCCACCACCAACCGCGGCGACGTGGTGCTCGATCCGTTCTTCGGCACCGGCACCACTGGCGCGGTCGCCAAGCGGCTCGGGCGCGAGTGGATCGGCTGTGAGCGTGAGGCGGGCTACCGCAAGGCGGCGCGCGCGCGGATCGACCTTGCTCTGCCGCTCGACGAAAGCGCACTCACGACGATGCAGAGCGCCCGGTCCGCGCCCAAGGTCGCCTTCGGCACGCTGGTCGAAACCGGCTGGATCGCGCCCGGCTCGGTGCTCAGCGACAAGAGGCATCGCTTGCAGGCGACCGTGCGCGCCGATGGCTCGCTGGCTTCGGGCGGCGAGAGCGGCTCGATCCACGGCCTCGGTGCGAAGCTCCAGGGCGCGCCGTCGTGCAATGGCTGGAGCTTCTGGCACATCGAACACGGCGGCGAGCGCAAGCCGATCGACGCGCTGCGCCAACTCTACCTGCTCGCCACCGAACCGTGAGCCTCGCGCACTACCTCCGTCCGATCGCTTTCGCCGACAGCCCGCAGAGCGAGGAGGGCGAAGCGGTCCGGATCGCCGGGGGGATGGTCTATGCCAGCCGGTTCGCGTTGATCGCGCGAGAGGGCGGCAGGATCGTCTCGCGCAACCGCTATTCCGCTTCCGAACTGACAGCGGCGCTTCCCGAACTGCCCGAGGAAGCCCGCGCGCAGTGGGACGATCTTCGCGGCGTCCACCCGCCGCTGCAGTGCGGCGCGCGCACGATCCGGCTCGACCAGCCGCAGGTCGTCGGAATCCTAAACGTCACGCCCGACAGCTTTTCCGACGGCGGACAGTTCATGGACGATCCCGAGGTTGCCCAGGCGCACGCCGCGGCGATGCTCGAAGCCGGCGCGGCGCTGGTCGACGTGGGCGGCGAGAGCACTCGCCCCGGCGCGGCGGCGGTGTGGGAAGGTGACGAACTCAAGCGCGTGATCCCGGCGATCGAGCGCCTCGCCGCGGCGGGCGCGGCGATCAGCGTCGATACCCGCCGCCCGGCGGTGATGGAGGCTGCGCTGGCCGCCGGGGCGCATCTCATCAACGACGTCTCGGCGCTGCGTCACGACCCGCGCAGCATGGAACTGGCGGCGCGCGCAGGGGTGCCGGTGGTGCTGATGCACGCGCCGGGCGATGGCGACGATCTCCACGCCGACGGAGCCTACGCCGATGTGGCCCTCGACGTGTTCGACTGGCTGCGCCAACGGCGCGACGCGGCGTTGGCGGCAGGGATCGCGCGCGAGCACATCGTGCTCGATCCCGGCATCGGCTTCGGCAAGTCGCTCGCCGACAACCTCGCGCTATTGAACGCGCTGCCGCTGTTCCACGCGCTCGGCCAGCCGTTGATGGTCGGGGCGAGCCGAAAGCGGATGATCGGTGCGCTTTCGAACGAAGCGGGGGCACACCAGCGGCTCGGCGGCAGTGTCGCGCTGGCGATCAAGGCGATCGACGCCGGGGTCCAGTTGCTGCGCGTCCACGACGTCGCCGAAACGATCCAGGCGCTGCGCGTCTGGCGCGGACTGCGCGATGCGGCGCTGAGCGATTTCTCGCAGCTCCCGCCGGGCTGAGCGCGCTGGCTTTCGTGGGTGGGCGCGGTAGGGTGCGCCCGAACCAGAGGAGTCGGGCGATGCAGGCGAAGACAGCGATGATGGCGGCGGTGGCCTTGCTGGCGGTTGGCGGCTTGGCCCCGCTTGCAGCAAAGCAAACTGCGGTGGACTATTCCGCGGCGCTCGCCAGCAGCGAACGGCCCGGCGACGACACAGTCCGCGATGCCGACCGGCAGCCCGCCGCAATTCTCGCGTTTGCCGGGGTCAAGCCGGGCTCGCGGATCGTCGAGCTGGCCCCGGGCGGGGGTTATTACACCCGCATCCTCAGCCTCGCGGTCGGACCCAATGGCCGAATCTACACCCGCACGTCGCGGCTCGGACAGGCGGTCGCGACCTGGGCGGCGACCCATGGCAACACGTCGCCGGGGGTGGTCACCGCCGCCTCGGCCTCACTCGCGCCGGAACCGGTCGATATCGTCTGGACTACGCTCAACTACCACGATTTCAAGATCATCAAGGTCGAAGGCGGCGACTTCGCAATCGTCGCCAATCGCCTCGCCTTCGCCGCGCTCAAGCCGGGCGGGGTCTACTTGGTCAACGATCACGATGGCGCCAAGGGCACCGGGACGAGTCAGACCGATACGCTCCACCGGATCGAGATGGCGGGCGTGATCGCCGAAGTCGAAGCCGCCGGGTTCAAGCTCGACGCGCAGAGCGACGTGCTGCGCCATCCCGGCGACGATCACACCACCCGGGTCACCGAAACCGGCATCCGCGGCAAGACCGACCAGTTCGTGCTGCGCTTCAGGAAGCCCGCAAAGCGCCGCTGAGCGCTAGGGGAAAGCCCCTAGGGCCACGCTAGCGCCGGCTTGACCACGCCCGCGGCATGGTCCGCGCGATGAATCGCAAGGGGCGCCCTGAGATCGACAACCGCATCGGCCGGCGCGGATCGGGCCGGTTGCGCGCGCGGATTCCGGCAAGGCTGGTGACGCTCGACGGCACCCGCAGCACGGTCCTGATCGATCTCTCGACGGGCGGCGCGCGGGCCAAGGCGGTCGAAGGTCTGCGCGTCGGTCAGCAAATGGTACTGCAGTGGGCCGGGTTCGAAGCCTATGGCGCGGTCCAATGGCTCGCCCACGGGCTGTGCGGGATGGCCTTCGACGAGCCGATTGAGTCTGAGGTCCTGCTCGAGACCCGCGCGGTCGATGAGCGCGAGCATCTGCCCGAAGACCGCGACCTGGTGCGGCTGAAGGCCTGGGAATGGGTATCCGGAGCGCGCCGGGTTTAGACTTTGGGTCTAGGCCGCGTCGCCGATCCCGAGATCGCTCAGTTTTCGGTACAGGGTGGAGCGGCCGATGCCGAGGCGGCGGGCGACTTCGGTCATCCGCCCGCGGTAGTGGCCAATGGCGAGGCGGATGACGTCGGCCTCTATATCCTCGAGCGGGCGCAGGTTGCCGTCGGGGGTGTAGAGCATCACCCCGACGCTTTCCTGCAACGGGTTGGCCGAATGGTGATCGTCGCCAAGCAGGTTGGAAAGCTGCGGAAAGTCCTCCGCGGTCAGCGCGTCGCCGTCGCAGAACACCGCGGCGCGGAACAGCACCGCCTGGAGCTGGCGGACATTGCCCGGCCAATCATAAGCGCCGAGCAGCGCCAGCGCGCCGTCGGTGATGCCGAGCGGACGCAGCCCGGGCTGATCGCCGATCCGGCCGAGGAAGTGGCGGGCGAGCGCGGCGATATCGCCGGCGCGTTGGCGCAGCGGCGGGAGGACGACATGGACGCCGGAGAGCGCGGCAAGCAGTTCGGGGAGGAACTCGCCCGCAGCGACGAGATCGCGCAGCGGCAGATTGCTCGCCGCGATCAGGCGGACGTCGATCTTGAAGCTGTGCCGCGCGCCGATCGGGCGGACGTCGCCGCGCTGCAGCGATTCGGCGAGGCGTTCCTGCACCGCGGGGGTCAGGCGGTCGATCTCGTCGAGCACCAGGGTGCCGCCGTCGGCGTGCTGGAGCGCGCCGATCTGGCGGTCGAAAGCGCCGGGAAAGGCGCCCTTTTCGTGTCCGAACAGCACCGATTCGACCGAATTGGGCGCGGTACCTCCGATGCTGACGATGCGGAACTGGGCCTTCACCCGCGGGCTCGCCGCGTGCATCGCGCGGACCAACATTTCCTTGCCGGTGCCGCTCTCGCCCTCGATCAGCACCGGCGAATGCCCGCGCGCGGCCTTGGCGGCGATGGCGAGCGCCGAGCGGAAGGTCGGCGCCGCCCCGATCATCGCGTCGAAATCGGGGTTCGACGGCATCTTTTCGGTGAGCGGCTGCAATTCGTCGCGCGGCGCCTCACGGGTGGTCGCACTGCGCAGAGCGACCATCAGCCGATCGGGCGCGACCGGCTTAATCAGGTAATCGGTCGCCCCGGCGCGCATCGCCTCGACCGCGAGCAGCGGCGAGGCCGAGGTCGTGAGCATCAGGATCGGCAGCGCCGGGCGGCGGCTCTTGAGTTCGGCGATCAGCGCGCAGGCGTCGTCGCCGGGGACCCACTGGTCGAGCACGATCGCGGCGAGCTGCATCCCTTGGCGGGTGCCGAGCGTGGCGATCGCGGTCTCCGAATCGCGCACCACCAGCGTGCGCCAGCCCTCGCGCGCGGCAAGCGCGGCGATCAGCCGGCTCTGCGCCGGCTCGTCGTCGATCAGCATCAACAGGCGCTGCTCGGGTTCGGCCATGGCTATCCGCAAATCCCCCGCTTGTCCGCGCGGCATAGCCCCGCCGGGTAAAGACCCGATTAAGGCTGGCGATAAGGGCTATTTTGCCAGGGGCTGGCCTCTTGAGAACGGCGGCGGGCGGGGCTAGACCGCCAACCGCACTCAGGCCACACAGCGGGGAACCGGCGATGTCTTCGGGCAACGATATGAAAGCGCACGATTCGACTTACGGCAGCTTCACCGGGCTGGTGAAGTGGACGGCCGTGCTAGTGGCGCTGGTCGCCGCATTCGTCGTCTGGCTGATCGCCTGATCGCGTGACCGCCCCGCTGCGGATCGCGGTTCTCAAGGAACGCGCGGCCGGCGAAACCCGCGTCGCCGCAACGCCCGAAACGGTGAAGAAATTCATCGCGCTGGGCGCGGCGGTGGCGGTCGAGCCGGGCGCGGGCGAAGGCGCGGCGATTGGCGATGCCGATTATGCCGCGGCGGGAGCGGAGGTTTCGGCGGACGCCGCCAAGCGCGCGGATATCGTGCTCGGCGTGCAGGGGCCGGAGCCCGCGGCGCTGAAGGGCGCGGGCAAGGGCGCCTGGGTGGTCGCCGGGCTCGATCCGTTCGGCCAACGCGCGCGGATCGACGCCTACGCCAAGGCCGGACTCGAGGCGCTGGCGATGGAGTTCATGCCGCGGATCACCCGCGCGCAGTCGATGGACATCCTCTCGAGCCAGTCGAACCTCGCCGGCTACAAGGCGGTGATTGAGGCCGCCAACCTCTATGGCCGCGCCTTTCCGATGATGATGACCGCCGCGGGCACGATCACCGCGGCCAAGGCTTTCGTCATGGGGGTGGGGGTCGCCGGGCTCCAGGCCATCGCGACCGCGCGGCGGTTGGGCGCGCAGGTCTCGGCGACCGACGTTCGTTCGGCCACCAAGGAACAGATCCAGTCGCTCGGGGCCAAGCCGATCTTCGTCGAGAGCGTCGCGGGCATCGAGGGCGAAGGCGCGGGCGGCTATGCCACCGAAATGTCGGAGGAATACCGGAAGGCACAGGCCGAACTGATCTCCAGCCACATCGCCAAGCAGGACATCGTCATCACCACCGCGCTGATCCCGGGCAGAGCGGCCCCGCGGCTGATCACCGACGCGCAGATCGCGACGATGAAGCCCGGCAGCGTGATCTTCGATCTCGCCGTCGCGCAGGGCGGCAACGTCGAAGGCGCGCTGCCCGACCAGGTGGTCGAGAAGCACGGCGTCAAGATCATGGGCTGGTCGAACACCCCCGCCCACCTCGCCGCAGACGCCTCCGCGCTGTTCGCCCGCAACCTCTACAACTTCCTCTCGGCGTTCTGGGACAAGGACGCCGGGCGGCCGGTGCTGGACGAGGAAATCGGCGATGCGGTGCGGCTGACGCAGGGCGGCAAAGTGGTACACGAGAGGTTGTTGGGGTGAGTAGACGTTGGTCCTGCGATCCGCCCCCTCGGGGGCGGGGAACCGCGAAGCGGTGGAGGGGGGCTGACCAATTGGCGCGCGATAGCGCGCAGCCGCTATCGCGGCTGTTCTTGCTCAGCCCCCCTCCGTCTCGCTGCGCGAGCCACCTCCCCCTCTGGGGGAGTATCTAGAGGTGTACGATCATTCACCCGGGACGGTGGAGCGCGCACGCAAGTTGCGCCGCGAATTGTCTCTGCCCGAAGTTCTCTTGTGGCGACTTCTCAAGGCCGGGCCGATGGGCGTGAAAATCCGCGCACAGCATCCTATCGGAGACTACGTGGCGGACTTCTATTGTCATGCCGCCAAGCTCGTGTTCGAGATCGACGGGATTTCGCATGACATGGGCGATCAGCCCGCGTTCGACCTGAAGCGTGACGAAGAGCTGACAAGTGCCGGATTGAGGGTGATCCGCATTCCTGCAAGCGAAGTGCTTCGCGACCCCGAAGCCGTGGCCGAAAGCATGGCCAGATTTTGCCTTCATCAGAGTGATATGGCGGGAGCCACCCCCTGACATGGACTTCATCTCGATCCTCTCGATCTTCGTCCTCGCCTGCTTCGTGGGCTACTACGTCGTGTGGTCGGTCACCCCGGCGCTGCACACGCCGCTCATGGCCGTCACCAACGCGATCTCCAGCGTCATCGTCGTCGGCGCGCTGGTCGCTTCCGCCGCCGAGGGCGAGGGCGCGGCGCGGTGGTTGGGGCTGCTCGGGGTGGTGCTGGCCAGCGTCAACATCTTCGGCGGCTTCGCGGTGACCGCGCGGATGCTCGCGATGTACAAGAAGAAGGACAAGCCGCCTCGTCCGCTTGGGTCTGCCACCGAGGGAGGGCAGGGCTGATGCCGCACGACTTGCCCCCGGCCTGGGCGCTGCTCGCCTATCTCGCCGCGGGGGTGCTGTTCATTCTCGCGCTGCGCGGGCTCTCATCCCCGGCCTCGTCGCGGCGCGGCAACCGCTTCGGCATGGTCGGCATGGGCATCGCGGTGCTGACCACGCTGCTGCTCGACGCGCCGGTGCCCGCGGGCGGCTTCCTGCCGCAGCCCAACCCTGCCGAGATCGCGACGCTCGCCTGGATCGTCGCGGCGATCGCGCTGGGCGGCGGGATCGGGCTGGTCACCGCGCGGCGCATCCAGATGACCGCGATGCCGCAGCTGGTCGCGGCGTTCCACAGCCTCGTCGGCCTCGCCGCGGTGCTGGTCGGCTGGGCGGCCTATCTCAACCCGCTGGCTTTCGGCATCGCCGGGTTCGACGGGGCGATCTACCCGCAGAGCCGGGTCGAGATGGGCCTCGGCATCGCGATCGGCGCGATTACCTTTTCGGGCTCGGTGATCGCCTTCCTCAAGCTCGCCGGCAAGATGAGCGGGGCGCCGATCATGCTGCCGGCGCGGCACATCATCAATCTCGGCACGCTCACTGCGATCCTCGGCCTGACCGGGTGGTTCACCCAGGACCAGGGGCTGTGGGTGATTGGCGCGATCACCGTGCTCGCCTTCCTCATCGGCTTCCTGCTGATCATCCCGATCGGCGGGGCGGACATGCCGGTGGTGGTCTCGATGCTCAACTCGTATTCGGGCTGGGCGGCTGCGGCGATGGGCTTCACCCTGCACAACACCGCGATGATCATCACCGGGGCGCTGGTCGGCAGCTCGGGCGCGATCCTCAGCTACATCATGTGCCGGGCGATGAACCGCAGCTTCATCAGCGTGATCGCCGGCGGATTCGGGGCCGAGGCCGGGGCGCAGGGCGAAGCCAAGACCGACCGCCCGTGGAAGCGCGGCAGCGCCGAGGACGCGGCCTTCCTGCTGGGAGAGGCCGAGCAGGTCATCATCGTCCCCGGCTACGGCATGGCGGTGGCCCAGGCGCAGCACGTGCTGCGCGAGATGGGCGATCAGCTCAAGGCCAAGGGCGTGCGGGTTAAATATGCGATTCACCCGGTCGCGGGGCGGATGCCCGGGCACATGAACGTGCTGCTGGCCGAGGCCAATGTGCCCTACGACGAGGTCTTCGAGCTCGAGGACATCAATTCGGAGTTCGCCCAGACCGACGTCGCCTTCATCATCGGCGCCAACGACGTGGTCAATCCCGCGGCCAAGACCGACAAGACCAGCCCGATCTACGGGATGCCGGTGTTCGATGTGGGCAACGCCAAGACCGTGATGTTCATCAAGCGGAGCATGGGCGGGGTCGGCTATGCCGGGGTCGACAACGACGTGTTCTACATGGACCAGACGATGATGCTGCTCGCCGACGCCAAGAAGATGGTCGAGGAGATCGTCAAGGCGTTGGGGCACTAGGCGGCGCTGGCGTCAGCCGCACGACCAGGGCTCTGCACTCGGCACAGAACGCAACTGGGCTTACGCGCCGAAAATGAGGCCCGCGGTCACGCGTCTTCCCCCATAGCGGCCATCGCGCCCAGCCGCACCCCGTGCTCCGCCGCAATAATCTCCGCCGCGCGTTCGCCGACCATGATGCTCGGCGCGTTGGTGTTGCCGCTGGTGATTTCGGGGAAGACGCTGGCGTCGGCGACGCGCAGGTTTTTGGCGCCGTAAACCCGCAATTCCGGATCGACGACGCTGCCGATCCGGCAGGTGCATGAGAGGTGGTAGATCGTCGTCGCGAAGTGCAGCGCGAAGTTTTCGAGCAGCGCGTCGCTCGGCTCGTCGCCCGGAGTGTGGCCGTGCATCGCTGCCAGCATCGGCGGGCAATGCCACGGGCCGAGTTTGTTCGGCCCCGGCCAGTTCGCGGCGATGTCGAGCACCTTGCGAATGATCGCGACCATGACCTTGAGGTCGTGAGAATCGGCAAAGTAGTTCATCCGGATCGCGGGTGGCACCGCCGGATCGGCGGATTCGAGCACTATCTCGCCCTCGCTGCGCGGCACGCAGTTGCTCGGCAGGAAAGTAACGCTCTGCAAGGTGGGATCGAAGGCGGCAGCGGGGTCGTCAAAATACCGGTCTAGGTCGTAAAACAAGCGGTCGCCCATCACGTCGGCGCCGTAAAGCGTTGGAATGAAGCCGATCTGCGCATCATGCGTGTGATCGTCGCCCAGCCCGGTCGAGAAGAACGCAATGCCGTCGTAAAGCGAGGACGAGACCAGGCTGCTACCGGTCTCGACCCATTCGTCGAGCCGGCGCTGGGCCTCAGCCTTTAGCGCGGCGAGTTCGGGCGATAGGCTGGCGTCGTCGGCCGGGTCGGCGGGAAGCGGACCGCCGGGTCCGCGCAAGGCGTCCGGCCCGACCGAAACGCCGACTTCGGCAAGCGGCAGGCCGGTTCCTTCGGCCGGAAAGATCATCCCGGTCAGCAGGTGGTCCTTGAGGTGCTTGCCGACATGCGGCTGGTCGAGCCGGCAGACGACACCCGCTTCCTCCAGCTCGCGGCGCGGGCCGATGCCCGAGAGCATCAGCAGGTGCGGCGATCCCACCGCGCCGGCGCTGAGGATCACCTCGCGCGAGGCTTTGGCGATGTGGGCGTTCCCGGCGTTGTCGCGATACTCGACCCCGGCCGCGGTCAGTGTGTCGTCGAGCACGACTCTCGTCACCAGCGCATCGCTGATGATCGTCAGGTTGGGGCGCAGTTCGGCGGCGTCCTCGAGATAGGCGTGGAAGGTGCTCGAGCGTCGGCCCTTGCGGGTATTGGTCTGGACCAGCGAGGCGACCCCCGCGGGGTTGAACCGCCCCGCGCCGTTGTAATCCCCGCTGGGCAGGCCGGCGGCATTGGCGGCCTTCACGAAATCGCGCGCTGCCGGGATTACCGGCGAGCGCACCCCGACCCCGACCGGACCGTCGAACCCGCGCGCGTCCTGATCGATCGAGATCTCGTTGCTGCGGACCAGCCCTTCCATCCGCTTGAACGCGGGGAGCACCTCATCGTGGCTCCAGCCGGTCGCACCGAGCCGTTCCCAGTTGTCGAAATCGCCGGGATGCCCGCGCACCCAGACCATGTAGTTGATCCCCGACGAACCGCCGAGCATCCGCCCGCGCGGCACCGGCATCCGCCCCTCGCGCAGTCCGCGCCCGGCTTTCCCGGGGTCGGCGGTGAACATCCAGTCGGTCTCGGGATCGAGCTGCAGGCTGGCGCAGGCGGCGGGCATCGCCTCGCGCTCGGGTGGGCGTCCGCCGGCTTCGATCAGCGCGACGCGGATCGTCGGGTCTTCAGACAGCCGCGCGGCGACGACCGCTCCGGCCGATCCTCCGCCGACGACGACGAAATCGAAAGTGTGGTCCATCGCATCCCCCACGGATTTAGGCTGCGTCTTTGCGAGGCGAGCCAGAGTCGCGATCCCGTCGAGGCCGATCTGTTCGCGTTATTGCCGCCGATGACAAGGCAATTTGAGGGTAAGTCTGGCGGCGCAGGATTGACTTACACGACTGTCAGTTCATCATCCGCGCCATGAGGATGCCCGCAGCGCTGATCGCCGCGGCCTCGGCGCTTGCCCTGGCTGCTCCCGTCCACGCCAAGACGCTCGCCGTCAGCGGCGGCGAGGGCGCACAGGCGCGGTTGCAGGAAGCGCTTATACTCGCGCAGCCGGGCGATACGGTCGAGCTCGCGGCGGGGTGGTATGCACTCAGCGACGGGCTTTCGCTCGATGTGCCGAACGTCGTGGTGCGCGGCGCGGGGATGGACGAGACGATCCTCGACTTCACCGAGCAGAAGGGCGGGGCGCAGGGATTCCTGGTCACCTCCGACGACGTCACGCTGCGCGATTTCGCGGTGGTCAATCCAAAGGGCGACGGGATCAAGTCGAAGGGCGCGGACAACATCGTCTATTACCGGGTGCGGGTGCACTGGGTCGGCGGACCCAAGACCACCAACGGCGCCTATGGGCTCTATCCGGTCGAAAGCACCGGGGTGCTGATCGACGGGGTCAAGATTTCGGGCTCGTCCGACGCTGGCATCTACGTCGGACAGAGCAAGGACATCACCGTCCGCTACTCTTTGGTCGAAAACAACGTTGCCGGAATCGAGATAGAGAATAGCCGCGATGCGGTGGTCACCCACAACCTTGTCACCCGCAACACCGCGGGGATCCTGGTGTTCGATCTGCCCGGGCTGCCGGTCGTCGGCGGCGGCCGCACCGTGGTGGTCAACAACACCGTGGTCGACAACGACGTCCCCAATTTTGCGCCCAAAGGCAACATCGTCGGCTCGGTCCCGCGCGGGGTCGGGATCATGGTTATGGCCAACGAGGACGTGCTGGTCGAGGGCAACACCCTCGCCAACAATTCCACTGCGCAGGTGATGGTGGTGTCCTACCCGCAGAAGTTCGAGGACAAGCGCTACAATCCCGCGCCGCGGCGGATCGCGATCGGCGCCAACACCTATATCGGTGGCGGCGACGATCCCGACATCCCCGGCGGCGCGGCGATCAAGGCGGCGCTCGGCGGGAGGCTTCCGCCGGTGGTGTGGGACGGCCTGGGTGCAGATGCGATAGTCCCCGGTGCGGATTTCGCCGCGCTCAGCCTTGGCCTCCCAGCGCAGGGGGTGAGCACCGAGCAAGCCCAGCCCGCGCCGGTTGCGTTCAAGCGCGGCAAGCTGGCGACCCCGGCCATCGCCGGCGCTCCGGCCGCGCTGGAGTCCCGGCTGCAACGATGAAGCTGCTGCTGCCCGCCGCGCTGGCGCTGGCCGCTGCAGTGGCGAGCGCGGCGCCGCCGCGTGCCGTCGTGCGCGACAGCGTCGTGTCCGGCACGGGCTTTCCCCAGACGCTCGCCGAATTCGGCTTTTTCGCCGACGCCGCAGCGGACCGCCCCGCGGCCGGGGTTACGTCCTATCGGCTCAACACCGCACTATGGTCCGACGGGGCCGACAAGCACCGCTTCCTCTACCTGCCGCCCGGCGCCAAGGCGCGCGCCAAGGGCGAGGCCCTGCTCGATTTCCCGGTCGGCGCCGCGCTGATCAAGACCTTTGCCTTCGGCACGCGCAAGATCGAGACCCGCGTTCTGCTCCACCGGGCCGAGGGCTGGGTGGCGCTGCCCTACAAGTGGAACCAAGCGCAGAGCGAGGCGCGGCTGGTGCTTGCGGGGGGGCGGGTCGATCTCACGACCCCAACGGGGGAGGCGATCAGCTATGCCATTCCCAACAAGAACCAGTGCAAGGAATGTCACGCGCTGGCCGGAGCAGTGACCCCGATCGGGCCGAAGGCGCGGAACCTTGCCCCCGAATGGCTGGCGGCGCTCAAAGGGTCCGGGCGGCTCGACGCGACGCCGAAGGTCGCGCGCCGCTTGCCGGTATGGGAACGCCGCGCCGCGGCGCCGGTCGAAGCGGTCGGACGGGCCTATCTCGACGTCAACTGCGCGCATTGCCACAACCCGGCGGGTTCGGGGTCGAACTCGGGGCTCGACCTGCGCTGGGAACAGGCCGACGCCTTCGCGCTGGGGGTGAACAAGCGGCCGGTCGCAGCCGGGCGCGGGGCGGGCGCGTTCGAATTCGACGTGGTTCCGGGCGATCCCGGTCATTCGATCCTGCTTTACCGGATGAAGAGTCTCGAGGGTGGGGTGGCGATGCCCGAACTGGGCAAGGCCAGCCTCGATCTGCAAGGGATCGCCGCGGTCGAGGCGTGGATCGGGGGAATGAAGCGATGAAGCGTCTCGGCAAATGGCTGTTGGCTTTCGTGGCGGTGCTGGCGGTGGCCTTTCTGGCGCTGCGCACGCCCGACACCGACCCGGCGGCGATGCGCGCCAAATACGGGGGTGCGCCTTCGCGATTTGTCGATCTCGGCGGTGGGCTTACGGTCCACTTGCGCGACGAAGGTCCGCGCAATGCCCCGGTGCTGGTGCTGCTACACGGCTCGAACGCCGATCTCCACACCTGGGACGCCTGGACCCGGGCGATGCCCAACCTCCGCGTGATCCGCTACGACCAGATCGGCCACGGACTGACCGGGCCCAACACCGGCGGGGGCCATTCGCCCGAGGCGATGGTCGCTGTGCTTGAGCGGCTGCGCGCCAAGCTCGGGATCGAGCGGTTCTCGCTCGCCGGCAATTCGATGGGCGGCGGGGTCGCGGCGCAATACGCAATGCGCTATCCGCAGCACCTCACCGCGCTGGTCCTCCTCGACGCGGGCGGCGCGCCCAAGGCCGGGGGCGAACGCGGTAACATCGGCTTCACGCTCGCCGCGACGCCGGGGGTCAACCTGCTGATGCAGTCGATCACCCCGCGCCGGATCGTCGAGCGCAGCCTGCGCCAGTCGGTCAGCAACCAGGCGGTGGTCACCGAGGCGGCGGTCGACCGCTATTGGGAGCTGCTGCGCTATCCCGGCAACCGCGCGGCGACGATGGAGCGGTTTTCCGGCGGGCGACGCACGTTCAGCCCCGCCCAGATTGCTGCGATCAAGACGCCCTCGCTGATCCTGTGGGGCGAGGAGGACGGGCTGATCGGGCCCGAGGCGGCGCGCTGGTACACCCGCGGCATCGCCGGGAGCCAGCTCAAGATCTATCCCGGCGTCGGGCACCTCCCGCACGAAGAGGTCGCGAAACAAAGCGCCGACGACGCCAACCTGTTCGTCAGCCTCCACGCCGCCGCGGACGCGATCGACAGCCTCGCGAAACCTTGACGCCGCCGGGTGGACGCCGCCGCCGCACCCCGGTAAGGCCGCCCGCGCAGGGGGGCCACCCAAGCCCCGGGGAATTCAATCTTGCGCAAAATCGGCCTGATCGGCGGGATGAGCTGGCACTCGACCCGCACCTATTACGAACACATCAACCGCATCGTCCAGACCCGCGCCGGCCGGCTGGCGAGCGCGCCCATGGCGATCGACAGTCTCGACTTCTCGGGGCTGGCGCGCCTCTCCACCCCCGCCGAGTGGGATTACGCGGCGGCGGAACTGGCCGCCTCGGCAAAGCGGCTCGAGGCCGCCGGCGCGACCGCGCTGATCATCGGCGCCAATTCGATGCACAAGGTCTACGACCAGGTCGCCGCCGCGGTGGCGATCCCGATCATCCACATCGCCGATTGCGTGGCCGAGCGGATGGTCGCGAAGAATGCACGCAAGGCGGCGCTGATCGGCACCCGCAACGTGATGGTCGAAAGCTTCTACCGCCAGAAGCTGATCGCGCGCGACATCGAGCTGCTCCCGCCTGAAATGCAATTCGTCGATGCGCTCGACCGGATCATTTACGACGAACTGCTCCAGGGCAAGGCGACCCGCAGCGCCGAGCGAACGCTCAAGACGATCATCACCAATCTCGCGCAGGACGGGGCCGAGGCGATCGTGCTCGGCTGCACCGAGCTCGAAATAATCGTGCCGGTAGACGCCAACGTCTTGCCGATTTTCGATTGCACGCGGATTCATTCCGAAGCGGCCGCGGAATGGGTGCTGGGGGGATGAGGTGAGCCGCGCGCCCTACGCCTGCGATCCGGCGCGCAGCCGGGGGCGCGAATTTCCGCTCGAGGCGGCAATGGCGCGGGGGCCGCGCAGCGAATACCAGCGCGACCGCGACCGCATCGTCCATTCGATCGCCTTTCGCCGGCTGCGTCACAAGACCCAGGTGTTCATCGCCCCCGACGGCGATCACTATCGCGTCCGCCTGACCCACAGCCTCGAGGTCGCGCAGATCGGGCGGGTGATCGCGCGCGCACTGGGGCTCGACGAGGACCTGACGGAGGCGCTGAGCCTCGGCCACGACATCGGCCACCCCCCGTTCGGCCACGCCGGCGAGGAGGCGCTGGCCGAGGCGCTCCATGCCCACGGCGGGTTCGATCACAACGCCCACACGCTGCGCACGCTGATGCGGCTCGACAGCCCTTACTGCGGGCACGAGGGGCTCAACCTCAGCTGGGAGCTGCTCGAGGGGCTGGCCAAGCACAATGGCCCGATCGGCCAGCTCAACTGGGCGCTCGAGGAACTCGACCGCGACTTCCCGCTCGACTTGCGCCAGTTTCCTTCGCTCGAGGCGCAGGTCGCCGCGCTTGCCGACGACATCGCGTACGACAACCACGATATCGACGATGGCCTGCGCGCCGGCTTCCTCGATCTCGAAGAACTGCTCCAGCTCGACTTCGTCGCCGAGCAGTGGCGCGCGATCGAAGCGCGGTTTCCCGCCGCGCCGCACGATCGCCGGCTGCGCGAGCTGGTCCGCGGCCAGATCGGGCTGATGGTCAACGACGTGCTCGAAGAAACCACCCGCCGCGCCGAGGGCATGGGCGACGTCGCCGAGGTCCGCGCGGCGGGCCGGCCCACCGCGGCCTTCTCGCCCGCGCTGGCCGAGCAGGAGCGCAGCCTCAAGCGGTTCATGTACGACAAGCTCTACCACCACCCGCAGCAGGCCGAGACCGCCGAGCGCGCCCGCGCCGTAATCGCTGCGCTGTTCGCCGCCTATGCCCAGGATCCGGCGCTGATGGAGCCGGGCTGGGCGGCGCGGCTGCCCGTCGAAGAGCCGCAGCGCACCCGCCACATCGCCGATTTCGTCGCGGGCATGACCGATCGCTATGCTATTTCGGCGCACGCGCGGATTTACGGCCGCGTGCCGGAGGGGTTGAGCAATGTCTGAACCGGTGCGGGTCGCGCTGGTCGGCGCGACCGGGCTGATCGGCGCGGCGCTGATCCGTGCTGCAGTGGGGCGGGATGACGTCCGAATCGTCGCGATCGCGCGGCGCGAGGTGCCGATCCCCGCCGGCGCGAAAATGGAAGTGCTGGTCGCCGATCCCGAAAACTGGGGCGATGCGATTGCCGCCGCCGCGCCGCAGGTGCTGGTCTCCGCGCTCGGCACGACCTGGCGCAAGGCGGGCAAGGACGAGGCAGCATTTCGCGCGGTCGACGAGGTTTTGGTCTTGGCCTGCGCCAAAGCCGCCAAAACTGCGGGCGCGCGGCAGATGATCGCGGTATCGTCGGTCGGCGCGGCGCTCTCGGCGAAGAACCGCTACCTCCGCGTCAAGGGCGAGGTGGAGCAGGCGCTGGGCAAGGTCGGGCTGGCGCGGCTCGACCTGCTCCGCCCGGGGTTGCTGCGCGGGCCGCGTGCGGAAACCCGCCCGGCCGAGCGTATGGCGATGCTGGCGAGTCCGCTGATCGACCTGCTGCTCCACGGCGAGATGAGCAAATATCGCTCGATTCCGGCGCACACCGTGGCGCGGGCGATCCTCGCGCTGGCGCACGACAAGCCGCGCGGCAAGTTCGTTCACGAACACGATGCGATCGTCCGCGCGGCGCGGCGGGCGGGGGAATAGGCGGCGCAAGCGTTGACTCGTGTCCCGCCCGGCGGCACAGCGCCGGGGTCGCTGACCGCGCGGGAGAGTTCAGGCGAGTCGCCTGACGCCGAAGGAGCAACCGCCCCGGAATCTCTCAGGCAAAAGGACCGCGTGGGTCGATAGCGATGCTCTGGAAAGTGTCTCCGTTCCGGCGGAGGCCGCCGAAGGGGTAACCTGGCGGGAACGCCGGGGAAAACTCTCAGGTTTCCGTGACAGAGGGGGCTCCTGGCGAATTGTCGCCGTGAGGAGCTGTGCCTTGTCCGACGATGCCGAAATCCCCGCCGAAACGCAGAACCTGCCGCTCGACGCATGGCACCGCGCCAAGGGCGGCCGAATGGTCGAGTTTGCCGGCTACTGGATGCCCGTCCAGTACGAGGGGATCATTGCCGAGCACCTCTGGACCCGCACCCACGCCGGGCTGTTCGACGTCAGCCACATGGGCCAGCTGTTCGTCTCCGGGGAGGGCGCCGAGGCCGCGCTCGAAGCGGTGCTGCCGATCGATCTGGCGACGCTCAAGCCCTTCGCCCCGCGCTATTCGCTGCTGCTGTGCGAAGACGGCGGAGTGCTCGACGACCTGATGGTGACGCGCTGGAACGAGGGATTCTACCTCGTCGTCAACGGCGCGACCAAGTGGGACGATATCGGCCACTTGCGCGAGCATCTGCCCGACGAGGTCACGCTCAATCACCTCGACGACAAGGCGCTGCTGGCGCTGCAAGGGCCGGAGGCATTCGCCGCGCTCGAACGCGTCGCCGAGGGCGAATGGCCGATCTCCGCGCTGACCTTCATGAAGGGCGGGCGCTTCACGCTGGCCGGGGCCGAGGCGTGGATCAGCCGTTCGGGCTATACCGGCGAGGACGGGTTCGAAATCTCGGTTCCCGCCGACCGGGCCGAAGCCGTCGCCGAGCTGCTCTGCGCCCAGGGCGAGGTCAAGCCGATTGGGCTCGGCGCGCGCGATTCGCTGCGGCTCGAAGCCGGCCTGCCGCTCTACGGCCACGATCTCTCGCCCGAAACGAGTCCCGTGGACGCCGGGCTGACTTTCGCGATCAACAAGCGGCGCAAGGCCGAGGGCGGGTTCCTGGGTGCCGAGCGAGTGCTCCGCGAGCTCGCCGAGGGCGCGCCGCGAAAGCGCGTCGGACTGGTGCTCGAAGGCCGCATGGCCGCGCGCGAGGGCGCAGCCGTCCTTTCCGGCGGTCGCGCAGTCGGCACGGTCACTTCGGGCGGGTTCTCGCCCAGCCTCGAGCGCCCGATCGCGATGGCCTATGTCGACGCCGCGGTCGACGAGGCCTCGACGCTCGAAATCGACGTTCGCGGCAAACGCCTCCCCGCCGCGATCGCCCCGCTGCCATTCGTTCCCCACCGCTATCACCGAGGAGCCTGAGCCATGACCCGCTACTTCACCACCGATCACGAATGGATCGAAGTCGATGGCGACACCGGTACCGTCGGGATCACCGACTACGCTCAGAGCCAGCTCGGCGACATCACCTATGTCGATCTCCCCGCCGCCGGGACCGCGGTGGCGAAGGGCGAGGCGCCCTGCGTGGTCGACAGCGTCAAAGCCGCGAGCGACGTCTACGCGCCGGTGAGCGGGACCGTGACCGAGGCCAACGCCGCGCTCGAAGGCGAGCCCGAGCTGGTCAACTCGGACCCGGAGGCCGGCGGCTGGCTGTTCCGGCTGTCTCTCGCCGATCCGGGCGAGCTCGACGGGCTGATGGACCGCGCGACCTACGACCAGCACATCGCGGGGCTTTGACTCAATGCGCTACCTCCCGCTCACCGCCGACGACCGCTCCGCCATGCTCGGCGTCATCGGCGCGGCCGATATCGATGCTTTGTTCGCCGACGTTCCGGCCGCAGCGCGGCTCTCGGGGCCGATTGCCGGGCTGCCCAACCACGCCACCGAAATGGCGGTCGAGCGGCACATGGGCGCGCTTGCGGCGAAGAACCTGAGCGCGGGGGCGGCACCGTTCTTCGTCGGCGCGGGGGCCTATCGCCATCACATCCCGGCGAGCGTCGATCACCTGATCCAGCGCGGCGAGTTCCTCACCGCCTACACGCCCTACCAGCCCGAGATCGCCCAAGGCACGCTGCAGGTGCTGTTCGAGTTCCAGACCCAGGTCGCGCGGCTCTATGGCACCGATATCGCCAACGCCTCGATGTACGACGGCTCGACCGCGGCGTGGGAAGCGGTGGCGATGGCCAGGCGGATCACCAAGCGCAGCCGCGCGGTGCTCAGCCGCGCGCTCCATCCGCACTACGCCGCGACGATCACGACAATGGCGAAGTTCACGGGCGACGACATCGACCGCAAGGCGCCGAGCCTCTCCGCCAGCGTCGATCCCGCCGGGCTGATCGCGGCGATCGACGAGCAGACCTCGTGCGTCGTCGTGCAATATCCCGACATCCTCGGCCGCATTCCGGATCTCCCCGCGATCGCCGAAGCGGCGCACGCCAAGGGCGCGCTGCTGATCGTGGTGGTGACCGAGCCGGTCGCGCTCGGGCTGCTCGAGGCGCCTGGAAATCTCGGCGCGGACATCGTCGTCGGCGAGGGGCAATCTATCGGCGTCGGGCTCCAGTTCGGCGGGCCTTACCTCGGGCTGTTCGGCTGCCGCGAGAAGTTCGTCCGGCAAATGCCCGGGCGGCTGTGCGGCGAGACCGTCGACGCCGAGGGCAAACGCGGCTTCGTGCTCACGCTGAGCACCCGCGAACAGCATATCCGGCGCGAAAAGGCGACGAGCAATATCTGCACTAATTCAGGGCTTTGCGCACTGGCTTTCAGTATTCATATGACCTTGCTCGGGGGCGAGGGGCTGGTGCGGCTGGCGCGGGTCAACCACGCTCGCGCTCAGCAGACCGCGGCGCGGCTGGCGCAGGTGCCGGGGGTGAAGGTTCTCAACGAGGCCTATTTCAACGAGTTCACCGTGGTCCTGCCCAAAGACGCCCGCGAGGTTGTCCGCGCGCTGGCAGACCGACAGGTGCTCGGCGGGGTTTCGCTCGGGCGGCTGTTTCCAGATGCACCCGATCTCGCCAACGGCCTGCTCGTCACCGCGACCGAAACCACCACCGCCGAGGACATCGAAGCCTTCGCCGCTGCGCTGACGGAGGTGCTGGCATGAGCGCGCTCAACGCCGCCGGCTGGCGCCCCGAGATGGGTCCCGCGCAGCACCCCGAGCACGAGTTGCCCGTTTCGCCCACCGCGAGCGGCGACCGAGCGCTGATGCTCGAGGAGCCGCTGATCTTCGAACTGCGCAGCGGCGGCACCGGGGTGGATATCGAGGATGCCGAGCTCGAACCGCTCGGTTCGCTTGCTGGACACTTGCGCAAACAGCCGACCGCGCTGCCGGGCCTGACCGAGCCCGAAACGGTGCGCCATTACACCCGGCTCAGCCGCCAGAACTACGCGATCGATCTCGGCCCGTTCCCGCTCGGCTCGTGCACAATGAAGCACAACCCGCGGCTCAACGAGAAGGTCGCGCGGATGGCGGGGTTTGCCGATATCCACCCGCTCGCCCCGCAGCAAACCGTGCGCGGCGCGCTCGAGGCGATCAACCAGCTTGCCTTCTGGCTGCTCGAGCTGACCGGCATGCACGGTGTGGCCATGACCCCCAAGGCCGGGGCGCACGGCGAGCTGTGCGGGCTGTTGTGCATCCGCGCCGCGCTCGAAGCGCGGGGCGATGCGCGGCAAGTCGTGTTGGTTCCCGAAAGCGCGCACGGCACCAACCCCGCTACCGCGGCTTTCGCCGGTTACCGGGTCGAGAACATCCCCGCCACCGCCGAGGGGCGGGTCGATCTCGCCGCGCTCGAAGCGCGCCTCGGGCCGGATGTGGCCGCGGTGATGATTACTAACCCCAACACCTGCGGCCTGTTCGAGCGCGAGATGAAGACCATTTCCGATGCGGTCCACGCCGCCGGGGCTTTCGTCTATTGCGACGGGGCGAACTTCAACGCGATCGTCGGCAAAGTCCGCCCCGGCGATCTCGGGGTCGATGCGATGCACATCAACCTCCACAAGACCTTCTCCACCCCGCACGGCGGCGGGGGGCCGGGTTCGGGTCCGGTGGTGCTGTCCGAGGCGCTCAGCCCCTACGGCCCGCTGCCGTGGACCGCGCGTGATGCTGACGGATCGGTCCGCCTGATCGAGGAGGAAGACGCCGCCACCGAAATGCCCACGAGCTTCGGGCGGATGGCGGCTTTCCACGGCCAGATGGGGATGTTCACCCGCGCGCTGACCTACATCCTCAGCCACGGCGCCGACGGGCTGCGCCAGGTTGCCGAGGATGCGGTGCTCGGCGCGAACTACGTGCTGCGCAGCCTCGAAGACGTGCTCGACGCGCCCTTCGCCGCCTCTGGCTCCTGCATGCACGAGGCGCTGTTCAGCGACGACGGCCTGCCCGAGGGATTCTCTACGCTCGACATCGCCAAAGGGCTGATCGACGAGGGTTTCCACCCGATGACGGTCTATTTCCCGCTGGTGGTCCACGGCGCGATGCTGGTCGAGCCGACCGAGACCGAAAGCAAAGCCGGACTCGACCGGCTGATCGGTTCGCTGCGCAGCCTGGCCGAGCGGGCGCGGGCGAGCGACCAATCGCTCAAGACCGCGCCCCACTTCGCCCCGCGCCGCCGTCTCGACGAAACGCTCGCGGCGCGCAAACCGGTGTTGGTGTGGCGGGGCGATCAAGCGGAAGGATAAGGCGATGTGGCACGCGCTGTTCGGGCTGACCAACCTGATCGCGGTGGCGGGATGGATCGTCCTCGCCGCCTTCCCGCGAAGGCCGCTGATCAACAGCGCGGTGCTCTACCTTGGCGTGGCGTTGTTGTGCCTGTGCTACGCGGCGATGTTCGTCTCGCTGTTCGGCGGCTTGGTCGACGCGGGGCGGGTCCCAGGCGCGCCGCCCGCCGACCTCTCCGACTATTCGATTCCCGGCATCCGCACGCTGTTCCAGTCCGACGGGGGGATCGTCCTCGGCTGGACCCACTACCTCGCCTTCGATCTGTTTGTTGGGCTGTGGATCGCCCGCGACGCCGACGCCAAGGGCTTCTCGCGGCTGGTTCAGCTGCCCTTCCTGTTCGCGACCTTCATGGCCGGGCCGATCGGCCTGCTGGCCTGGCTGACTATGCGCGAACGGCGCGCCCGCGAAGGCGCGCCGCGCAAGCCTATCCGGCTTTAGTCGAAGGCTGGGCGTAGTTGTCGGGGGTGATGTCGATCCGTTCGATCCGCGCCGTCGGTTCGCGGCGACGCATGCGGGTGCCGGTGTTGTCGCTCTCGAACCGCGCAGTCTGGGTGTAGCGCTCGATCATGTAGAACCCCGGTGCAGCATCGCCGTCGCGTTTGAGCGGCGCATAGACGCGCTTCTTGATGTTGGCGAGAACCGGCTTGACCCAGTACTGCGAGCCGCCCGCGCGGAGTATGTCGACATCGGCGACATGGCCGTCGGGGCCGATCCAGAAGCCAATGTCGACCCATTGGCCGACCGCGCTCGAGGCGGTCAGGCGCGAGAGCGTATTGGCGGGCGGGGCGTTGTCGGACGGGGTCTTGGACAAGTCGATCCGCTCGATCGGCTCGCTGTAGATGAGCAGCGGGCGGGTCGCGCCGCCAGCCTCGGCAAAGCGCTTGACGATCGCCTCGGTCGAGCCGGCGTCGCCCGCCTTTCGGTCGATCTTGGCGCGGATAACTTCGGCGGCGAGGGCGAATTCTTCGGCGCCGGGGAGGGGCTGCTCGATCACCTGGTTGAGCTTGTCGATAACCTCGCGCTTGAGACCTTCGTCGGGCGCATCCTCGTAACGGACCTTGAGCAGCAGCGCCTGGCGCAGCCGGGCCAAAGTCGCCACGCGGTTCTTGCCGGCGGCGAGCGAGTCCTCTTCGACGTCCTTGTAGATGCGCAGCGCTTCGTCCGGGAAGCCGAGCTTGGCGCGGCTGTCGCCGACTTCGATCTGCGCCACCAGGGTGCGGAAATCGCTTTCGCCGAGGCCCTTCTTCAGCGTGTCGCGCATATCGAGCACCGACAGCTGGAAGTTCTTGCCTTCACCCATGTGCTCGGCGATCCGGCCGTTTGCGCGGAACAGGTCGGACACCGGCACCGGATAAGCCTCGCCATGCTTGCGATTCCGCCCGATCGAGGCGCCCAGCGTCCTGCGGCTTGCGGCATAGTCGCCGGCGATGAACAGGTTCTCCGCATGGGCCAGCGTCGCCGCGACATCTTGGTCGGGCGGGCACTTGCGCTCGAGGCAGGCCTTGAGGTCTGCGGCGGTTTCGCGCAGCGGCTTGCCGGTCACAACAATGTCGTCGGCGGCAGCAGGAACGGCGAGCAGGGCGAGCGGCAGGGCAAGGGCGAGCAGGTAGGTTTTGGTCATGCCCTGCCCATAGCCGACATTTCGCATCGAGAAAATGACAACCGGACGAAGCGCTTAGACGCTTCGACCGGTGTCGGGCCAGGATCAGATCGCGCGGTCGCCGGCTTCGCCGACCGATTCGATATCTCGGCCGAGGCCCTTGACGGTGTTGCAGGCGCCGGTGGTGAGCACGACGCCGAGCGCAGCGAGGGCGATGAGGGACTTGCGCAGCATGGGTTGTCTCCTTGGGCTGCCGTTATCTGACAGCGATCCAACCGCACGATGGCTTAAGATGTTCCCTTAATCCGCGCCGCTTGCGCTGGCCGGAGCCGCACGGCGGAACAGCCGTTGCTCGCGCCAGACGACGACCGCGCCCGCGGCGATAATCAACGGCGCGCCGAGCCAGGTCGAGGCCGGGGGCAGCTCGTCCCACAGCGCCCAGCCATAAAGCGTCGCCCAGACCAGCGCGGTGTAGTCCATCACGATCACGCTCGCGACCTGGCCGAAGCGCAGTGCCGCGGTGAGCAGCAGCTGGCCGGCGCAGCCCAGCGCGCCCGCGGCAAGCAGCAGCTGCCATTGCAGCGGCGTATGGCCCGTCACGACGAAGGGCAGCGCCAGCGCCAGCACCGGGCTGGAAATCGCCGCGAACCAGAACACCGTGGTCAAAGGCTCCTCGGTCTTGCCCAGATCGCGTACCTGGATGCTGATCACCGCGACCATGAACCCTGCGCCGAGCCCGACCAGCGCCCCGAGCGCCGGGATTGCCGCTTGCCCCGGCTGAGCGATCACCAGCACCCCGGCAAAACCCAGCGCCACCGCCAGCCAGCGGATCCGTCCGACCCGCTCGCGCAGCACTAGCGCCGAGAGCAGGACCGCGAACAGCGGCGTGGTGAAGCCGAGCGTGGTCGATACCGCCAGCGGCAGCAGCAGCGGCGCCCCGAAGGTCAGCGTCATCCCGAAGGTTCCCGACGCGGCGCGGCGGGCGTGGGCGCCGAGCCGCGCGGTACGCAGCCGCGCCACTTCGCCCCGCGCGGCGAGCCAGCCGAGCAGGATCGGCACGGTCAGCACCTGGCGCCAGAACAGCACCTCGGCAAAGGCGACGCCGCTTTCGACGGTGTATTTGACCAGCGCGAACAGGCTCGCCAGCACGGCCACGGCAACCAAGCGCAACATCAGCGCGAACAGGGGGCGTTGGGCCGGTTCCACCCGGCCGCCTTACCCGCCGGGCGCGAACCTGCAAGCCGGGCTCAGGAGCGCCGCGCCTCGCGTGCGAGCATCAGCGCGAGCACCCCGGCGATCACCGCGCCGATCAGGCTGGCCCACAGCGGCACTGCCCAGCCGGCTATGACCACCTCGAAGCCGAGCATCAGTCTCAGCAGGTGAACGATGCCGATTGCCACGAACAGGGCGATGGCGAGGGTGGTGAACGGTTTCATGGCGGCTCTCCCTCCGTCTGGAGCGAGTATCCCACCGGCGCGATTTGGGCGCAAGGTTTAGAGGCAGGCCTCGAGGTAGGCCTGGTCGAACCCGAACTGGCGCGCTTTTTCAAGGGTGTAGGGGCGCAGGCCGGTCGAGCGGAATTCGCCGATGATCTTGCCGTCCTCGCTCTCGTCGAGATACTCGAACTTGAACAGCTCCTGGGTGACGATCACGTCGCCTTCCATCCCGATCACCTCGGTGATCCCGGTGGTGCGGCGAGAACCGTCGCGCAGGCGCTTGACCTGGACGATCAGGTCGACCGATTCGGCGATCTGGCGCGAAATTGCTTCCTTGGGGATCTTGATGTCGCCCATCAGGATCATGTTTTCCATACGGCCGAGGCACTCGCGCGCCGAGTTGGCGTGGAGCGTACACATCGAGCCGTCGTGGCCGGTGTTCATCGCCGCGAGCAGGTCGAAGCACTCGGCGCCGCGGATTTCGCCGAGGATGATCCGGTCGGGGCGCATACGCAGCGCGTTCTTGACCAGGTCGCCGATGGAGATCGCGCCCTGGCCTTCGAGGTTGGGCGGGCGGGTTTCGAGCGGCAACCAGTGCGGCTGCTGCAGGCGGAGTTCGGCCGCATCTTCGATCGTCAGCACGCGCTCGCCCGGGTCGATCATTTTCGACAGGGCGTTGAGCATGGTGGTCTTGCCCGAGCCGGTGCCGCCCGAGATGACCACGTTCATCCGGCACGCCCCGGCGATCTTGAGGCAGGTCGCCATCTTGTCGCTCATCGAACCGAAGTCGCGGAGCATGTCGATGGTGATCGGCTTCTCGGAGAATTTGCGGATCGAGATCGCGGTGCCGCGCAGCGACAGCGGCGGGACGATCACGTTGACGCGGCTGCCGTCCTTGAGGCGCGCGTCGCACAAGGGCGTGGTCTGGTCGACCCGGCGGCCGACCTGGTTGACGATCCGCTGGGCGATCTGGAACAGGTGCGCTTCGTCACGGAACTGGATCGGCGCGATCGTCAGCTTGCCCTTCTTTTCGATGTAGGTCTGCTGCGGGCCGTTGACCATGATGTCGGAAACGTCGGGGTCGTTGAGCAGCTCTTCGAGCGGGCCGAAGCCGAGCAGCTCGTCGATCAGCACCTTTTCGAGCGCGAACTGCTCGCGCCGGTTGAGCGTGACCTTCAGCTCGGCCAGCACTTCCATGATGATCGGGCGGAATTCTTCGGACAGCTCGTCCTTGGTCAGCGTCGCCGCCGCTTCGGGATCGACGCGCTCGAGCAGGCGCGGGAGCACCTGCTCCTTGATCTTGTGGACCGAGGCCTCGAAGCCTTCGGCCTGATAGCCGTTGTCGACCACGCCGTTGGCGCGATCGGCCAGCCGGGTCATCGCATCGGACTTGAGCGGATTGGAATCGACTCCCCCCAGCGCGACGGAATCTTCGCCGGGAAGCGGCGGAAACTGCTCGCCGCCCAGGGGTGCGGGCGCATTGGCGGGGTTGGCGCGGGCTTCGATGCCGCCCTTCATCGGCCGCGCGACGCCGAACTGGGGCCGCGCGCCAGAGGCCATGCCGGCCGCTCCGTTTTTCCGCCCGAATGCGCTCATTTCCATGCCTATCCCGTCAACAGCCGAGGGCTTTTCACCCGGTGGCCGGACCAACGCGTTGATTGAGCATTAGGGTTGAAACTTTGATAACTTCCTAATGCGTGGACCCGGCGAGACGCCTGTCGCGCTGCCGCGAAACCGGCTAGGGCCGAGCGCCGATCCGAGGAAATTGAGGGCAATCGATGAAGAAACTGCTGTTTGCCGCGCTCGCGCTGGCCGTGACCCCGGCCTTCGCCGCCGAGCCCGAGATCCCACTCGAACCGCCGCTGCCGGCGTGGATGGCGGGGACCTGGGCGATGCAGGACGGGGCCGAGTGGGTCGACGAGATCTGGACCGACCCGCGCGGGGGCATGATGATCGGGGTCGGCCGCAGCGGCTTCGGCAGCGAGCTCAAGAGCTGGGAAATCACCCGGATCGTCGCCGACAAGGAGGGCAATCTCCGCTACATCGCCCGGCCGGGTGGGGAGAACGAGACGGTGTTTCCCAAAGTGCTCGAGAGCGAGGAGGCGATCGAATTCGCCAACCCGGCGCACGATTACCCGCAGCGCATCCGCTACTGGCGCCAAGGCAAGCTGCTGATGGCCGAGATCAGCAAACTCGACGGCAGCGATGCGGTGCGGTTCAACTACCGCCCGGTGATCCCGCCGCAGGACCAGCGCTGATGGCCCGGACCCGCGCCTTCGCCCAGGTCGATGTGTTCACCGCGGTTCCGTTCAAGGGCAATCCGGTGGCGGTGGTGCTCGACGCCGAAGGGATGTCCGACGCCGAGATGCAGGCTTTCGCCAACTGGACCAACCTCAGCGAAACCACTTTTGTGTTGCCTGCTACCGAACCGGGCGCGGACTATCGGGTGCGGATTTTCACCCCCAAGGCCGAACTGCCCTTTGCCGGGCATCCGACGCTGGGGACGGCGCATGCGGTGGTCGAGGCGGGCATCGCCGCGGCCAAGGACGGCCGGCTGGTGCAGGAATGCGCGGTGGGATTGGTCGAGCTGGCGGTGAGTGAGAGCGGGCTTTCGTTCAAGCTGCCGCGCTACAGCCTGAGCGAACTGGCCGATCCCGAGGCGACGGCGTGGATCGGTGCGGCGGTCAAAGGTGCGGCGCAGGCGGTCGATGTCGGCCCGGTGTGGCTGGTCGCCGAACTGGCCGAGGTGGCGGCGCTGGAGAACCTCAAGCCCGACCTCGCCCGGCTGACCGCCTACTACGAAGCCAACGGCCTGACCGGCGCGACGATCTACGCCGCCGATGCCGATCGCGTGGTCGTCCGCAGCTTCGCCCCCGGCGACGGCATCCCCGAAGACCCGGTCTGCGGCAGCGGCAATGGGTCGGTCGCCGCATTCCGGCTGGCGGCTGGGCAGGTCAGCGACGGCAGCAGCTATGTCGCGAGCCAGGGCCGCCAGCTTGGCCGCGACGGCATGGTCTCGATCCGCATCGATGGCGCCGACATCCACGTCGG
>JBOHIC010000089.1:0-7643 GCA_050725835.1 Novosphingobium sp. | reverse complement strand
GCCAATGACGGCGCACGGCGCTTCGTCGTCGGCGCGATCGGGCCGACCAACAAGACCCTGTCGCTCTCACCCGACGTCAACGACCCCGGTTTCCGCGAGGTCGATTTCGACACCGTGACGGAGGTTTACCGTGAGCAAGCCGCGGCGCTGGTCGAAGGCGGGGCGGACTTCGTGCTGATCGAAACGGTGTTCGACACGCTCAACGCCAAGGCCGGGATCATGGCGGTCAAGCAGCTCGAGGCCGAGCTTGGGCGAGAAGTCCCGCTGATGCTGTCGATGACCCTCACCGACCTCTCGGGCCGCAACCTCTCGGGCCACACGGTCGAGGCTTTCTGGCACGCGGTGCGCCATGCCAGGCCGCTGACCATCGGGCTCAACTGCAGCTTCGGCGCGGCCCAGCTGCGCCCCCACGTCCGCCTGCTCAGCCAGATCGCCGACACCCTGCTGATGGTCTATCCCAACGCCGGGCTGCCCAACGAGCTTGGGGCCTACGACGAAGAGCCCGAGACCACCGCCGGACTGGTCCACGAATGGGCCGAGGCAGGCCAGGTCAACGTGCTCGGCGGGTGCTGCGGCAATACCCCCGAGCACATCGCGGCGATCGCCGCGCGGGTCGCCGGGGTGACGCCGCGCACGGTGCCCTCGGTGCCGATAATCACGCGGCTGGCGGGCCTCGAGCCGTTCGTGCTGGCGGAATAGCCGGGAGGGTGTGATGGCAAAGCGCGTTGCATGCGAGAAATGTGGCAACACGGTCGCGGACACCTCGCGGAAGTGCCCCTGCTGCGGAAACGATCCGAACACCTGGCGTCGACGGCTCTCGGTCGTCGGCGTGACGCTGTTTGTGCTGTTCATCGCCGATGCCTATTTCACCAACGGCGCGGTGGTGAAGTCGATCCTGGCCTTCACCCACTGATGGCGGACCCCGGCGCGCACCAACTATGGCGAGCCGAGAGTTTTGCCGACTATGCGGAGCTGTGCCGCCGCAAGGGCTATTGCTCGCCGTGGCATCCCTACGTCGGCCCGCAATACGGGAAGACCGACCACCTGACTTTCGCTTATTGCGGCGGAGCAGCCTGGTGGAACAGCGATTCCGATGAGGCGGCATCGCTTGGCGAAAGCCAGCGCCTGACCGTCGAGTTCGTCGTTGGCGAGTTGGAGTCCTACTCGACCCCATTTTGGCGGCTGTTTGATCGGCTCGGCGGGCTGGTGCATTCCGGTGGACTGTCGCGGCAGGATGTGTTGGCTCGCTCGGCGTGGACCAACCTGAGCAAGACAGGCGCGGTCGGCCGGAGTGCGCCGCCTGACGGCGACATCGAGCTGAGACAGCACGACGTTCGTCAACTCCATCGCGAATTCGACCTCCTTCGGCCAGACATTCTCATTTGCGTTTCAGGTTCACTGGTGCCTTCGACCGGACATGCGGTGTTCGACGCTTGGGACGAGGTGCGCGATTTGCGGCCAGAAACGGAATCTACGTGGATTCGCCGTTCACCTTGGGGCGGCTTGCTGCTGTGGACCATGCATCCCGCCTACAAACCAGACACGTGGTCCGCTTCGATCGAAAGCGATGTGCGTAAAATGCTAGCGCTTCTGCACGGAAGCGTGGTGCAATGAGTGATTCAATGAGCGAAAGCAGTTCCGCCCGTTTCGTCAACATCGGCGAGCGCACCAACGTCACCGGGTCGGCGGCGTTCAAGAAGCTGATCCTGGCGGACGACTATGCCAGGGCGGTCGAGGTCGCGCGCCAGCAGGTCGAGAACGGCGCGCAGGTGATCGACGTCAACATGGACGAAGGGCTGCTCGATGCGGTCCACGCCATGACCACCTTCCTCAAGCTGATCGCGGCCGAGCCCGACATCGCGCGGGTGCCGGTGATGATCGACAGCTCGAAATGGGAGGTGATCGAGGCCGGGCTCAAATGCGTGCCGGGCAAGCCGATCGTCAACTCGATCAGCATGAAGGAAGGCGAGGCGGCGTTCCTCGACCACGCGCGCAAATGCATGGACTACGGCGCGGCGGTGGTGGTGATGGCCTTCGACGAGGCCGGCCAGGCCGACAGCAAGGAACGCAAGGTTTCGATCTGCGAGCGGGCCTATGCGCTGCTCACCGGCATCGGCTTCCCGCCCGAGGACATAATCTTCGATCCCAACGTCTTCGCGGTCGCCACCGGGATCGAGGAACACAACACTTACGGCGTAGACTTTATCGAGGCTGTCCGCGAAATCCGCGCGCGCTGCCCGCACGTCCATTTCTCCGGCGGGCTCTCAAACCTGTCGTTCTCGTTCCGCGGCAACGAACCGGTTCGCCGCGCGATGCATTCGGTGTTCCTCTACCACGCGATCCCCGCCGGGCTCGACATGGCCATCGTCAACGCCGGCCAGCTCGACGTCTACGACACGATCGATCCCGAGCTGCGCGAGGCCTGCGAGGACGTCGTGCTCAACCGCCGCGCCGACGCCACAGAACGACTGGTGACGCTCGCCGAGAGATTCCGCGGGACCAGCCCCGAACAGGAAAAGGCCGCCGAGGAATGGCGCGGGTGGGAGGTCGCGCGGCGGCTCGAGCACGCGCTGGTCAAGGGCATCGACGCCCACGTGGTCGACGACACCGAAGAGGCGCGGCTGCAGTTCGCGCGCCCGATCGAGGTGATCGAAGGTCCGCTGATGGACGGGATGAACACCGTCGGCGACCTCTTCGGCGCGGGCAAGATGTTCCTGCCGCAGGTGGTCAAGAGCGCCCGGGTGATGAAGAAGGCGGTGGCGCACCTGATCCCGTTCATCGAGGCGGCCAAGGAAGAGGGCGCGCGGGCCAAGGGCAAGATCGTGATGGCCACGGTCAAGGGCGACGTCCACGATATCGGCAAGAACATCGTCGGGGTGGTGCTCCAGTGCAACGGTTACGAAGTGATCGACCTGGGGGTGATGGCGCCGTGGGCGAAGATACTCGAGGTGGCGCAGGCCGAGGACGCCGACATGATCGGGCTTTCCGGCTTGATAACGCCTTCGCTCGACGAGATGGTCACCGTGGCCGAGGAGATGAGCCGCGCGGAGATGACGATGCCGCTGCTGATCGGCGGGGCGACCACCAGCAAGGTCCACACCGCGCTGCGGATCGATCCGGCCTACGACGGCCCGGTGATCCACGTGCTCGACGCCAGCCGCGCGGTGGGGGTGGCGAGCCAGTTGCTTTCGGACACCCAGCGCGACCCGTTCGTGACCGCCACCGCCGACGAATACGTCAAGGTCCGTGAGGCGCGCGCGGGCAAGGCGCAGAGCGTGCTGCTCAGCCTCGAGGAAGCGCGCGCCAATTTCTACGACGCCTTCCTCTCGGACAAGCCCGCCCCGCCCGAGCAGCCTGGCGTGCATGCGTTCCCCGACTGGGATCTCGCCGACTTGCGCGAGGTGATCGACTGGACCCCGTTCTTCCGCGCCTGGGAGCTGGCGGGCGTTTACCCCGCCATCCTCGACGACGCGGTGGTCGGTGAGACCGCGCGCAGCCTCAAGGCCGACGCCGACGCGATGCTCGACCGGATCGTCGCCGAGAAGTGGCTGACCGCGAAGGGCGTCGCCGGGCTATGGCCTTGTGCGCGCGACGGCGACGACATCGTGATCCACCTCACCGAGGACGAGGAGCACGTTCGCCTGCCCTTCCTGCGCCAACAGGTCCGCAAGAGCCGCGACCGCGCCAACATGTGCCTGGCCGACTACATCGATCCCGACGGCGACTGGATCGGCGGCTTCGCGGTCGGCATCCACGGGATCGAACCGCACGGGACACGCTTCCGTGCCGACAAGGACGATTATTCGGACATTCTCCTCAAAGCCCTCGCCGACCGCTTCGCCGAAGCCTTCGCCGAGCGGCTCCACCAGCATGTGCGCACCACATTGTGGGGCTACGCACCGGGCGAGCAGCTCACCAACGAGGCGCTGATCAAGGAGCAATACCGCGGCATCCGCCCGGCGCCGGGCTATCCGGCCTGCCCCGATCACAGCCTCAAGCCGGTGCTGTTAGACCTGCTCGACGCGGGGAACAACGCCGGCATCACCCTGACCGAATCGCAAGCGATGCTGCCCACCTCGGCGGTCAGCGGCTTCTACTTCGGCCACCCGGAAGCAGCGTATTTCGGCGTTGCCCGCATCGGCCGCGACCAGCTCGAGGACTACGCCGCACGGCGCGGAGTCGATCTGGCGACGGCGGAACGCTGGCTGCGACCGAATTTGGATTGAACCCGCACTCGCGGCGAATCGGGATACTCCCCCATGGGGGAGGTGTCGGTCCGCAGGGCCGACGGAAGCGGGCGCACACGAATGCCGCGGTAGCGGCTTGCACGCTGCCGCGTGCATTTCGTTCCGCCCCCCTCCACCGCTTGCAGCGGTTCCCCTCCCCCCGAGGGGGAGGATCGACTCGGGTTGCTGGGCATGGGTAGACTGCTCAAATGAAACGTTGGATTCTTGCGGTCTTGTCTATCTGCGCGGCGACGCCAGCTTTGGCCCAGACCCCGCCCGCGACGGTCGCGGTGGCGTTCGACCGTACCTCCATCCGCCCAGCCTTCGCCGAAGGCCTCGCCGACCGCGGCACAGGCCGCACCGTCACCGCCGACGATCCGGTGCGCATCGCCAGCGTCTCCAAGCTGGTCACCGCGCTCGGGGTGATGCGGCTCGTGGAAGCGGGCAAGCTCGATCTCGACCGCGACGTTTCGGACTATCTCGGCTGGCGGCTGCGCAATCCGGCCTTTCCCGACAAGCCGATTACGCTGCGCCTGCTGCTCTCGCACCGGTCGAGCCTGACCGATGGCGGCGAGCTGTATCTGATCCCGCTCGGGACGACGCTGCGTGAGCGCCTCACCGATCCGCGGGTGTGGGACGCGGTCCATCCGCCGGGGTCGGACTGGTTCCACTACACCAACCTCAACTTCCCGGTGATCGGCAGCGTGATCGAGCGCGCCACCGGCGAGCGGTTCGATGTGGCGATGAGCCGGCTGGTTCTGCGCCCGCTGAAGCTCGACGCCTGCTTCAACTGGGGCGCGGGGTGTTCGGCGGGGGTCTTTCGCCGCGCGGTGGTGCTTTACCGCGCCAACGGAGACGTGGCGCGCGACGATCTGCACGGGAGTCCGCCGGTGTGCCCGGTTTATACTGTCGGCCCGAACTGCGATCTCACCACCTACCGCCTCGGCGACAACGGCGCGCTATTCTCGCCGCAGGGCGGCCTGCGCATCTCAATGCGCGACCTCGCCAGGATCGGCCAGATGCTCGCGCGGCGCGGCAAGGGCTTCCTCAAGCCGGGCAGCTTCGCCGTGCTGACCGCGCCGCAGTGGCGCTTCGACGGCGCCAACGGCCTCGGCGAGGACGGGACCAGCAGCGGCTTCTTCTGCGGATACGGCCTTGCGGTGCACACGATAGGAAGCGGTGGGGCGGGGTGCCGCGACGACCTGTTCGGCGACGGCAGGCAGCGGATCGGCCATTCGGGCGAGGCATATGGGCTGCGCTCGGGGCTGTGGCTCGATCCCGTCACCGGCAGGGGGGTGGCCTTCTTCACCAGCGCGGTTCCGGACGATGAATCCAAGGGCGACAGCGCCTTCACCGCGCGAGAAGAGTCGATTGTGGAGAGAACCCGCCGCTGAGCCTTCCGCTCGGCCCGGCCCCCCGCTAGGCCGACCGGCGTGACGACCGCCGACCTGCTCGAACCGCTCCACGCGACTTTCGGTTTCTCGACCTTCCGCGGGGTGCAGGAGCAGGTGGTCGAGCGCGTGCTGGCAGGCCAATCGACGCTGGCGATCATGCCCACCGGGGCGGGCAAATCGCTGACTTATCAGCTCCCCGCAGTGATGCTGCCGGGCACCTGCGTGGTCATCTCCCCGCTGATCGCGCTGATGCACGACCAGCTGCGCAGCGCCCAGGCCAACGGCATCCGCGCCGCCAGCCTGACCAGCGCCGACTTGGACCGCGAGGCGACCATCGAGGCCTTCCGCGCGGGCGAGCTCGACCTGCTCTACGTCGCCCCCGAGCGCGCGAGCCAGCCGCATTTCCGCGCGCTGCTGGGGGCCGCGCCGATCTGCCTGTTCGCGATCGACGAAGCGCACTGCGTCTCCGAATGGGGCCACGATTTCCGCCCCGACTACCGCCTGCTGCGCCCGCTGATGGACGCGTTTCCGAACATTCCCCGCCTCGGTCTCACGGCCACAGCCGACGCCGCCACGCGCGCCGATGTGCTCGCCCAGCTCGGCATCCCGCAAGACGGCCTGATCGTCGCCGGGTTCGATCGGCCCAACATCCGATACACGGTGCGCCACCGCGAGAACCCGGTGCGCCAGATCGCCACGCTGATGGCCGAGCAGCCGGGGCCGGGGATCGTCTATGCCCCGACGCGCAAGAAGGTAGAGGATCTCGCCGAAAAGCTGGCGGCGGCGACCGGCAAGCCGGTTCTGCCCTACCACGCCGGGCTCGAGCCCGCAGTGCGCGGCGCCAATCAGGCCGCGTTCGTCTCGAGCGAGGACATGGTGATCGTCGCCACGGTCGCCTTCGGGATGGGGATCGACAAGCCCGACGTGCGCTTCGTCGCGCATGCCGGCGTGCCCAAGTCGATCGAGTCCTACTACCAGGAAACCGGCCGCGCAGGGCGCGACGGCGATGCCGCGACTGCGCTGCTGCTGTGGGCCGCGGACGATTTCTCCCGCGCGCGCCGCCACCTCGGTGAGGTCGAGGAGGCGCGCCGCGAGGGCGAACGGGCGCGAATCGAGGCGATGGCCGCGCTGGTCGAGACCGGCGGCTGCCGCCGCGCCATGCTGCTCCGCCACTTCGGCGAGGATCCGCCGCAGAGCTGCGGAAACTGCGACAACTGCCTCGACGCGCCGGGGATCGCCGACGTCACCCAGCTTGCGCAGAAGTTCCTCTCGGCGGTCTATCGTACCGGGCAGAGCTTCGGCTTCGGCCACGTCGAAAAGGTCCTGCTCGGCCACGCCGACGAGCGGGTCAGCCAGCGCGGGCACGACCGGCTGAGCGTGTTCGGGATCGTCGCCGGGGAGGAGGCGCACCTCCTGCGGCCCTTGGCGCGCGCGCTCCAGGCGCGCGGCAGCCTGGCGGCGACCGAACACGGCGGGCTGATGCTGGCAGGCGACGCCAAGGCAGTGCTTCGCGGCGACGCCAGCGTCCTCATCGCGCTCCAGCCGCGCGCCGAACGCAAGCGGCGGCGCGAGCGTGGAGGCGGCGGGGTCAACCCGATCGGCGATCCGCTGTTCGAAGCGCTGCGCATCCTCCGCCGCGACCTTGCGCAAGAAGCCGGGCTGCCGCCCTATGTCATCTTCCACGATGCGACTTTGCGCGAAATGGCCGCGACTCGCCCCGCCACTCTCGCCGCGCTGGGCGAGATCGGCGGGGTCGGCAGCCGCAAGCTCGAAGCCTATGGCGATGCGTTTCTGGCGGCGATCAGGCAGTTTTCGTGAATCGGCCAACCTGTTCGTCGGCCTGACCGCTCACGAACAGCCAGCACAGCAGCAGCGCCGCAAGCGCGATCGGAACTCCACCCGCCGAGGCCAGCGATCCGGCCGGGAGCTTGCCCGCCACCAGCACCGCGGTCGCCACCGCCAGGGCGCAGACCCCTTCGCCGGCAAAGCGCCGCCAGGCGGCGCGCCGGGCGCGCTCGAGCGC
>JBOHIC010000088.1:0-20861 GCA_050725835.1 Novosphingobium sp. | reverse complement strand
CCGCCGCTGCGATTGGCCGAGGGCGCGGCGAGCGGCAGCCCGGTCGCTTCGAGCAGCGCGCGCATCGCCGGGTGCGCCGGGCAGCGCAGCGCGATGGTCGGCAACCCCGCGGTGACCGCCGCTGCTATGTTCGCTCCCGCGCGCAAGGGCAGCACCAGGGTCAGCGCCCCCGGCCAGAACTCCGCGGCGAGCGCGCGCGCGCGTGCATCGAACACGGCGATGGCTTCGGCCGCGGCGAGATCGGGGACGTGGACGATCAGCGGGTTGAAATCGGGCCGGCCCTTGGCGCGGTAGATCGCCGCTACCGCCTCGGCGCGGTCGGCGCGCGCGGCGAGGCCATAGACCGTCTCGGTCGGCGCGGCGACCAGCCCCCCGCCGCGCAGCACTTCGGCCGCGGCGGCGATCCCGGCGGCGTCGGCGGGGACGATCGGGGACTTGTCGCTCATGCCGCGGCGCTATAGGCGCGCCTAGGCCAAAGCCAAGGAAAAGCGCGCGATGGACTACACCGCCCCGACCGCCGACCAGGTGCTCGCGATCCGCGTCAACGCCGGGATCGAGGAGCTGGCGCTGCACCCCCGGTTCGCCGCTGCGAGCACGGACATGGTCGAGGCTATCGTCGAGGGGATCGGCCAGTTCGCCGCGGGCGAATGGGCTCCGCTCAACCGCATCGGCGACCAGCAGGGGGCGAAGCTCGCCAACGGTGCGGTGAGCCTCCCTCCTGGCTTCGCCGAGGCCTACCGCGCCTATGTCGAGCAGGGCTGGAACGCGGTCGCTGGGCCCGAAGAGTTCGGCGGGCAGGGACTGCCTTTCACCCTCGCCTGCAACGTGCTCGAGAACCTCGGCGCGGCGAACATGGCGTTCAGCCTGCTGCCGATGCTTACCGTCGGGGCGATCGAAGCGCTCCACCATCACGGCAGCGCCGACCAGCGGACCCGCTACCTCGCCAAGCTGGTCAGCGGCGAATGGTCGGGGACGATGAACCTGACCGAGCCGCAGGCGGGCTCCGACGTCGGCGCGGTGCGGACCACCGCCGCCCCGCGCGGCGACGGGAACTACGCGATCAAGGGCACCAAGATCTTCATTACCTGGGGCGAGCACGACCTGGCGGAGAACGTGATCCATCTCGTCCTCGCCCGCCTGCCCGATGCGCCCGCCGGGACGCGCGGGATTTCGCTGTTCGTCGTGCCCAAGCTGCTGGTCGACGCCGAAGGCCGCGTCGGCGAGCGCAACGATGTCCGCTGCGTCAGCATCGAGCACAAGCTCGGGATCCACGCCTCGCCGACCTGTGTGCTCAGCTTCGGCGACAGCGACACCTGTCTTGGCGAGCTGGTCGGGCGCGAGCACGAAGGGCTCAAGGCGATGTTCACGATGATGAACTCGGCGCGGATCAACGTCGGCAACCAGGGCGTGCAGATCGCCGAGCGCGCGCTCCAGGCGGCGCAGGGCTATGCGCGCGAGCGGGTGCAAGGCAGCCGGGAGCGCCGCCCGGTGGCGATAATCGAACATCCCGACGTGCGGCGGATGCTGCTGCGGATGCGCGCGCTGACCGAAGCAAGCCGCGCGCTGCTCTACTACACCGCGGGGCAGGTCGATCGCGGGTCGCTCGGCGACGCGGCCGCCGCAGCGCGCGCCGATTGCCTGGTGCCGATGCTCAAGGCCTGGGGCACCGATATCGGCTGCGAGGTCGCCAGCCTCGGGGTACAGGTCCACGGCGGCATGGGCTTCGTCGAGGAAACCGGCGCGGCCCAGCATTATCGCGACGCCCGCATCGCGCCGATTTACGAAGGCACCAACGGCATCCAGGCCGCCGACCTCGTCACCCGCAAGCTCGGACTCGAGGCGGGGGGAGTCTTGACGTCGCTGCTGGCGGAGATCGCCGCCGATACAGCAGATACCCCCACTCTTGGCGCATTGGCGGAGGATTGCCTTGCCACCGCGCGGTGGATGTTGGGTCACGCCAGCCCCGACGACCGGCTCGCCGGTTCGGTCCCGTTCTGCACGATGTGCGCGATCGCGGTCGCGGGCTGGCAACTCCAGCGCCAGGCCCGCGCCGCAGCGGCGGAGGACCATGCACTGCAACAGAGCAAAGCGATCACCGCCGAGTACTTCGCCAGCCGAATCGCCGCCGAGGCGCGCGGGCTGGTCGGCGAAGCCCAAGCCGGCGCAAGCCTGCTCTATGCGCTCGACGCCGCGGCGCTCGCCGGATGAGTTGGCGCGGCGATCCGGCCTACGTCTGGGACGGCGCTGCGCCGCGCGGTGTCGCCGCAATCGTCGCCCCGCCGCTCGACTTGCTCAAGGGGATCGACGCGCAGAAGGCGGTGGTGAGCGCAAATGTCGGCCGTCTCGCCGCGGGCCACGCGGCGCACGACATGCTGCTGTGGGGCGCGCGCGGGATGGGCAAGTCGGCGCTGCTCCGCTCGGCGGTGGCGGCGGTCCAGGCCAATGCCCCCGAACGGCTCGCGCTGGTCCAGGTCGCCGCCGACGCGCTCGGCGCGGTCGCCCCGCTGTTCGCCGAGCTCGCGGGCGAGGAGCGCCGCTTCCTGGTGTTCATCGACGACCTCGGCTTTGCCGAGGGCGACGACCGCAGCCCGCGCGCGCTGAGGAGCTGGCTCGAGGGCGGGGTCGAGGCGCGTCCCGCCAACGTCCGCCTTGCCGTCACTTCGAACCGCCGGGCGATTGTGCCGCGGCATTCCTCCGAACAGGACGATCCGCTCAACCCGCGCGATGCGGTCGACGACAAGCTCGCGCTGGCCGACCGCTTCGGGCTGTCGATCGGCTTCCATGCCTGCTCGCAGGACGACTACCTCGCGATCGTCGCGGGCTATTGCGCCGCGCACGGCCTCGCCTGGGACGCGGCGGAAGCGCTCGAATGGAGTCGCCGCCGCGGCGCGCGCTCGGGCCGGGTCGCCTGGCAATTCGTCACCGAACTAGCAGGACGGGCGGGACGCGCGCTTTAAACCCAAAGTCGATCACCTTTGCACACCGTGACGGAGCCGATTTTGGTCTGTGGGGAGGCGCGAGGAGTGAGCGATGCCGTAGCATCGTGATCGACGAGCAACGCTGCCACGGGCCAAAATCGGCCCGCCCCAACGGGGTTGCTCTGGGCCGCTCGCTGGAGGGCGTCACGACGCTTGCACGGGCAACGAGCCCGCGTCTGCGCGCCGTTCCTACCCAGCAAACGGCCCAGAGCAATCACGGTGCGCAAAGGTGATCGACTTTGGGTCTAACTACTGCGGGTCGGGCTTGAACCCGGCCTTGTAGCGCGCTTCGTCGTTCGGATCGCCCTTGAGGTCGCGCTGCGGCGCCATCCGGCCGACCGAGACCGGCCTGGGCGCGACGCTCGGCTGCGCCACGGGGTCGATCACCCGCCAGATGATCCCCGCGGTGTCGTCGCTGACCAAGAGGCCGCCGCCCTTGTCGAAAGCGAGCCAGGTCGGGCGACCGTGGGTCTTGCCTTTGCCGGTGAGGAACCCGGTGAGCAGCGGGACCGGCTTGGCCAGCGGGTTTCCGTTGCCGTCGAAGGCGACAAAGACCACGTCGAAGCCCGACAGCGGCTGGCGGTTCCACGAGCCGTGGCGGGCGATGAACGCGCCGTTGGCGAAGCGCGCGCCAAGCCGCGCCCCGGCCCCGCCGAAGACCAGCCCGAGCGGGGCGGTGTGCGCGCCGAGCGCATATTCGGGCTTGCGCACGTAGTCGTCGATGTAGTCGGGCGGCATCGCCACCACCCGGTCGTCGTCGTGGACCTTCCAGTAAATCCACGGCCAGCCATAGTGCGCGCCGACCGGCACGTTGGTCAGGTAGTCCGGGACCAGGTCGGGGCCGAGCTGGTCGCGCTCGTTGACCACGGTCCACAGCTCGCCGGTCGAGGGGTTCCAAGCCATCCCGTTGGGGTTGCGCAGGCCCTGCGCGTAAGGCCGCGGGAACTTCGCGCCGAAGGTGTACTCGAGGATTCCGGCGCGGCGCGCCTCGATCTCGAGGCCATTCTCGGCGATGTTCGAGGCCGAGCCGACCGCGATGTAGAGCGTCTTGCCGTCAGCCCCGAGCGCGAGGTTGCGCATCCAGTGGTTGCCACCGCTGGGCAAGTCCATCAGTTTTAGCGGCGCCGCGCCGAGTGCGGTTTCGCCGAGCTTGTAGGGGAAGGCCAGCACCGCGTCGTGGTTGGCGACGTAGAGCGTGTCGTTCTGCCAGGCGAGCCCGGAGGGCGAAGCGAGGCCGTTCTTCGCGCGCAGGGTGAAGCGCGCTTCGGCGCGCCCGTCGCCGTCGGCGTCGCGCAGCAGCACCAGCGTATCGGGCGAGGGTCCGCCGGCCCCGGCGCGCGACATCAGCCGTCCGGCGATCCACGCGGTGACCCCCCCGCCCATATTGCTCGGCGGCGCGCCGGTGAGCGAGACGATCACGTCGCCGTTGGGCAGCGCCAGCATTACCCGCGGATGATCGAGTCCTTCGGCGAAGCGCGCCACGCTCAGCCCCGCCGCCGCGGTCGGCGTCTCGCCCGCGGCCCAGCCGATCGGCTCGGCGATCGAGACGCTGGGGAGCTCCTCGGGATCGGGTTCGGCGAGGATCGGATCGCGCCCCGAAAGCTGGTCGGTGGTGTATTTCGCCGGGGTCCCGCGCCAGATCCAGTAGGCGAACCCGCCGAACACGATGAGGAAGACCGCGAAGGCGATGAGCAGCTTGCGTTTGGTCGACATGGGCGAGGGAATAGGACCTGGCCGGCTAGGCGGCAACCGCCAAGAAAGCTATGGCCATCCGCGATGTACGCCTTCACCGCCGATCCCGCGCTGGCCAAGCCCGAACTCTACCGCCAGCTGACCGCGGCGGCGGGCGCGCTGGTCGAAGGCGAGCCCGACCCCGTCGCCAACATGGCCAATGTCGCCGCGCTGGCCTGGCAGCTCGTCCCCGGGCTCAACTGGGCCGGGTTCTACCGCGTGGTCGCCGTTGACGGTGGGGCGAGCGAGCTGGTGCTCGGCCCGTTCCAGGGCAAACCGGCGTGCCTGCGCATTCCTTTCGGGCAGGGGGTGTGCGGAACGGCGGCCGCGAGCGGCGAAACCCAGCTGGTGGCGGACGTCCACGCCTTCCCCGGCCACATCGCCTGCGACGGCGACAGCCGCAGCGAGCTGGTGGTCCCGGTGCTGCGTGACGGCATGGTGGTCGCGGTGATCGACCTCGACAGCCCCGAACCCGCGCGGTTCGACGCCGAGGACGCCGTGGGGATCGAGGCGCTCGCCGCGCGAATCGCCCCGCATGTCTGAACCGCTCCGATTCGGGACAGCCGCGACGAGGAGCGCCGTGCTGCTTGGAGTGCGGCCGCAGGCGATGCTAAATTCCGGCTTAACCGGGATTCGATTCTCCCGGGCAGCAGGGGAATGCCATGCCTATCAGCCGTTCGCTCCCGACCTCGATGGTCTTGGCCGCCGCCGGACTGGCGCTCGGGCTCGCCGCCCCAGCATCGGCGCATCCTGAGCACGATGCGCTCCCGCCGCACGAGGGCGCGCTCGACGCCGGGCGCGATGACGGAGATCATCCGCCGATGGGCCATCCGATGACCCATCCCGGGATGGGCGGCGCGCATATGCCGCCGCCGGCGCACCGCGAACACTGGGACCGCATGCGCGGCGACTGGCTCGAGCAATGCCGCGCGCGCACCGGCTGGCGGGTCGAGCGGCATGACGACGGACTCGGCGGCGCACTGATCGGCGGGCTCGCCGGCGGAGTGATCGGCAACCGCGTCGCTGGGCGCGGCGACCGGCTGGTCGGCACGGTGATCGGCGCGGCGGCGGGCGCCGCGGTCGGCGTCGCGATCGACAAGGCCGAGGATCGCGGTCGTGATTACAATCGCGACACGCGCGGCGACTATTGCGAGCAGTACTTCGACTATTACACCCAGGCCGGGCACAGTGGCGGCTGGGGAGGCTGGGGCTATGGCTACGCCCAGCCGATGATGATGGTACCGGTGATGATGGCGCAGGGCCACGGCCACGGGCGCGATTGCACCGAAACCGTGGTGACCGAGAAATGGGTCACCGTTCCCGCGCGCCGCCGCCACATCGTCCGCGACAAGCGGGTACGGGTGGCCCCCGACAAGCGCCTGCCGATGAAGTGAGCCGGGCCGGGCGCTAGAGCTTGCGCCCGATCAGCTCCTTCATGATCTCGTTGGTCCCGCCGAAGATTCGCGTCACCCGGGCCCCGCGCCACATCCGCGCGATGGGGTACTCGTTCATGTAGCCCGCGCCGCCGAACAGCTGCAGGCACTTGTCCATCGTCTCCCACTGCAGGTCGGTGTGCCATAGCTTGGCCGCCGCGCCTTCCTCGGGGGTGAGCTCCTTCCTGAGGTGCCGCGCCAGCGCCCAGTCGAGGTGCGCCCAGCCGACCTGGAGCTTGGCCTTGAGCTCGGCGAGGACGAAGCGCGAGTTCTGGAAATCGAGGATCGGCTTGCCGAAAGCCTTGCGCTCGCGGGTGTAGTCGACCGTCATGTCGAAGGCGCGCTGGGCGCTCGCCTGGGCCGAGACCGCGATCGACAGCCGCTCCTGCGGCAGCTCGCTCATCAGGTAGATGAAGCCCTTGCCCTCTTCGCCGAGGCAGTTGGTGATCGGCACCCGCACGTCCTCGAAGAACAGCTCGGAGGTGTCGGCCTCGTCCTGCCCGATCTTGTCGAGGTTGCGGCCGCGCTTGAAGCCTTCGCGATTGGCTTCGACGAGGATGATCGAGAACCCCTTCCACGCCGGCTCCACCGCGGTGTCGGTCTTGGCGCAGACCAGGATCAGGTCGGCGTTCTGGCCGTTGGTGATGTAAGTCTTCGAGCCATTGATGACGTAGTGGTTGCCGTCCTTCTTCGCGGTGGTGCGCAGCGCCTGGAGGTCGGAGCCGGTGCCCGGCTCGGTCATCGCGATCGCGGTGATCACTTCGCCCGCGACCATCTTGGGCAGCCATTCGCGCTTCTGCTCGTCCGAACCGTAGGAAACGAGGTAGTTGGTGACGATGTCCGACTGGAGCGAGAACCCGGTGGTCACCCCGCCGTGGTAGGCGGCTTCCTCGTCGACGATCGCGTTGTAGCCGAAATCGAGCCCAAGCCCGCCGTACTCCTCGGGCACCGTCGGACAGAGCAGCCCGAGTTCGCCGGCCTTGGGCCAGATCGACTTGGGGACGATCCCCGCTTCGGCCCATTCGGCCCCGTGGGGCGCGATCTCTTCGAGCATGAACCGGCGGACGGTGTCGCGGAAGGCCTCGTGGTCCTCGGTGTAAGCGGTGCGGGCAAGCGAATCGAGCGACATCGGGGCGTCTCCACGGGCAGCGTTGGCTCGCCGGGGTAGGCGGCGCGGCGGCGCGGGGTCAACCGGAATTTAATCGCGCGGTTAAGGGGCCGTGGCGAGCTTCGCCGGCGGGGCCGGGTTCGCCGCGATGCGGACCTTGCCGAGCCGCGCCGAAGCGCTCTCGCGCCCGAGCTTGAGCGCAACCCCAAGCTCGCCCGCCGCGCGCAGCGCCGCCGCGCTCGCCGGCGCGAGCCGCAGCCGGTAGTCGCCATATGGCACGCTATCGAACAGGAAGTAGCCGTCGAATTCGCTCACCGTGCGCGCCGCCACCCGGCCGCGCGGATCGACCAGTTCGAGCGTCGCGCCCTCGCGCGGCTCGCCGTCGACCCCGAGCAAGGTGCCCTCGATCTCGCCGGTCGGGGTCAGGCCGAGCTCGATCCGCGCGGCGATCCCCGGGCGCGGCACCACCACCACGCCTTCGCCCTTGGGCAGGAGCAGCGGGTCCTCGAGGCTGGCGGCGTCGATCGCCACGACCACCGGGGTGAACGGGCGCAGCCCGTCGATCACCGCCAGGCCCTTGGCGTTGGTCGGCTTGTCGCTGTGGAGGAACCCGGCTTCGAGCGCGACGCCCTCGACCGGTTCCTCGCCCGGCTGGCGGCGGCCGTCGCCGTTGTCGTCGCGGTAGACCAGCACCGCCGCCTCGCCGAAGGCGGCGAGCTTGTCGCGCTTCATCCGCCAGCCGCCGTCGACTGGGTCGGGGCCGAGGCTGAAGGCGAACGACAGCCCTACGCCGACGCCGCCGCGGGTGTCGGCGGTCGCCTCGCCGCGCAACGCGAAGCGGTCGAAGTGGTGGACATAGCCGAGTTCGAACCGGCCGAGCTTGCTCGGGCGGTCGTAGTCGAACCCGGCGCGCAGCTCGGAGCGCTCGCCGAGCCGCAGCTCGCCGTCGAGCCGCGCCGCTTCGAACCCCTGGTTTGCGCCCGAAAGCTTGAAGGTCGTGTCGCCGCGCAGCCGCAGCTTGCCGATCAGCGTGTTGGCGAGCAGCTGGAGCCGCGTCCCGTCGTCGTCGTGCAGGCCGGGGCCGGCGGTCTGGCGCGAGTTGAGCTCGGCGGTGAAGGCCAGCCGGTTGAGCGAGAGCGAGCCGCGCGTTAACCATTCGGTAACCTTTTCGCCACTTTTCGCGAGGGTCTGGCGCGCCTCGGCCTGGACCGGGAGGCGCCAGCGCCCGAGCTTGAACTCGGTCGCGAGCCGCAGACCCAGCTGGGCGCGGGTTTCGCGCTTGACCTGCTCCGAAAAGAACTCGCCATCGACCCACAGCGTCTCCGCCTCGAAGCGAATCCGCCCGAACTTGCCCAGCGCGAGCGCATGGTAGGCGCGCCCGCCCGAACCGCGGCCGAACTGCTGCGCCCCCGAAAGCTCGAGGAGCATCGGGCCGAGCGCGCGCCGCGCGGTCGCTTCGAGATAGGTCTGGCGGTCACCCTCGAGCATCAGGCTTTGCGCCTCGAGCCCGAGCGTGGTGCGCTTGTCGATGCCGCGCTCGACCCCGACCCCCCAGCGCCAGCCGGTCAGCGGATCGGTGAAATGCTGGCGGAAGTCGATCAGGTCGCGGTTGACCTCGAGCGCGCCCGCCCAATACCAGGTCTGGCCGACCGGGATGGACTCGATCCCGACCGGGATCTCGGTCTTCTCGCGGCGGATTTGACCCTGCGGGCCGTAAAGCACCACTTCGAGCAGGTTGTCGCCGAACAGCAGCGCGACATCGGGGACTTCGTAGCGCCCGTCGGCGCGGCCCGACTGATAACCGAGCAACTGGCCGTTGCGGTAAAGCTCGGCGTCCCACCCGGGCGGCAATTCGCCGCGCAGAGTGGTCGCGGTGAAGCGCGAAGGGCGCGACAGCGGCCGGTTGGTGACGAAGACCCCGCGCCCGACCGCGGTCTGCGCGGTGAGCGCGCCGGCGTAGCTCTGGACATCGCCCGCGGCGAGCTGGGTGGCGCGCAGCGGCCCGAGCATGCTCGCGGTGGGATCGTTGCGGTAGGCCTTGACCCGTAGGCTCGCCGGCACCCCGTCGCCGTCGGACGCGAGGCGCAGCTCGAGACTCGCGCCGAGCGCCTCGCCGCTGGCCAGCGCGGTATACTGGAGCTGGGTTCCGCCCGCGCCGAACCGCGCGTTCTGCCACTTGGCCTGGACCAGCACGTCGACCGAGGGAGTGCGCCAGGCCTGGTAAGGCAGCTCGGCTTGCGGCAACTGGGCGAGATCGAAGGTCTTGTCGGGGCGGGAAAGTCGCGCCGCGCGACTTTTGCGCTCGATCGCCTCAAGGAACGGCAGCTTGCGGTCGGTTTCGAGCTTGAGCGTGAGATTGGCGAGATCGGGGCGCAGCATCACCCCGAACCAGTTCGAAAGTGCATCGGTGTCGGCGCACCACCCCTCGGGGGTGTCGTAAATCGCCCCGGCGGACAGTTTCGCTTCGCCGTTCACGTTTTGTACCGTGAATGCTTCGCGGTCGATGGTGAGGCGCTGCGACTCCGCGAACAGCCAACCAGTCGCGCGGCGCGACTTCTTGTCGAGCCGCAGCGGGAGATCGAGCGCCTGGATCAGGTCGGCGAAATCGACGCAAACCCCGCCCGGCGTCTGGTAGCCGCGCAGGGTGTCGCCGATGCGGTACTGGCGGTAGTGTAGCTCGAGCAGCAGCGCGTCGTCGTCGTTGGCGCGCCAGCCTTCCGCCTGCGCCGCTCCGCCACAGCCGAACGCCGCCGCGACGAGCGCGGCGGCAAGGCCTGAGCGGAGGACAAACGGTTTCATGACGTCAGTTCTTGTGGCTTTATATCAGCACGTTAGCCGATGCTGGTGTCGATCGCGGCGATCAACCGGCCGCCGTTCTCGGGCATTTCGCGATATTCGATCCGCACCGGGCCCTTGAGCCTGGCGACCTGTTCGGGCGAGAGCGGGAGCATCAGGCTGCGCTTGCCGATCTCGGGATAGACCCCGATGCCGCGCGCGACATAAACCGGTTCTTTGATCCCGCGCGCCGAGACTACCACCTCGCCAAACACCGAGCGCGCGCCCTGGCGGGTGAGATCGAGGCTGAGGAAAGTCCCGTCGGCGTTGCGGACCACTCCGGGGTTGGCAATCCCTGCGGTGGCTTCGAGCTGGCCCTTGCGCACGATCACCGGGATCGTCACCCCGTAGATCGGGGTCAGGCGGATCTGGAAGCCGCCTTCGGGGCTGGCCGGCGCGTCCTCGACCGCGGTCGGATCGGGGATCGCGCGAAACGACATGTGGACGCGGTATTCGCCGTCGGGAAGCTCGGCCCCCGGCCGCGCGCTGATACGTACCGCCTGAGGCTGGTTCGGGGCGAGCGTGATCCGCCGCGGAGCGTAGCGGACCATGCCGAGCGCGGCCTGTTCGGTGACGTTGGCCTCGGGTTCGGTCACGTCGTCGAGATCGCCCTCGGGGCTCATCCGGCGCAGTTCGAGCGCGATCCGGTAAGTCGCGGATTTCTCGCCGATATTGCTGAGGATGACCTCGGCGGTGCCGCCCCCGCTCAGGACCACGCGGGTCGGCGCGACCAGCAGGTCGCCCTGGGCGAGAGCGGGCACGGGCCCGGCGAGCGTCCAGGCCGCAGTAAGCGCGGCTGCGATGCAGCGGAGAGGGCGAAGCAGGGTGGCGGCAGCCGGCATGAGCGATCCCATAGGCAATGCGCCGCCCGATCGGCCGCGCGCGAAGCCCCGGCTTAGAAAGTTAGGGTTAAATTACCGCTAACCACGGGTTTTCCCGTGGGCCGGCAAACGGAAGCCGCGCCCGGACTGATCCGGACGCGGCCTCCTGGTTACGGGTCGAAACGGCGGCGCAGCGCGCCGCCGCGCCGATTAATTGTAGTCGACGTCGACGTTGAAGGTGCCGGCGTAAACGCCCGCAGCCTGCGCCGCGCCGACATGCAGCGTGCCGCCGACGTTGAACCCGGCTTCGCCATAGGTCGAGGTCGGGGTCGGCAGCGCCAGGGTGTTGCCGCTCGGGAAGTATACCGAGAACCCGTCGAGCAGCATCGAGTTGGCGCCGCTGGTCAGGTTGATCGAGGCTTCACGGACCGAAGCACCGGCGCCGGCGCCCGAGGTGCCGCTGATGGTGAACTTGGCCGGAACGCGCGCGCCCTGGCAAACCAGCGTGGCGGGGCAGGCGGCCGGCGACGATTCGTCGGCCGAAACGGTGAGGTTGCCCGCGCCGTTAACCGCGATGCGGCCGAAATCGAGGTCCTGGTCCTTGACGACGGTGATGGTCGAGAGGATTTCGGCATTGGCCGAGGCCGAGGCCGAGGCCGCGGCGTTGGCCGAGCCGGCGAAAGAAAGCGCGCCGGCCGCGACAGCGGTCATGGCGACGATACGGATCGACTTGTTCATTGGTGTGGTCCCTTCCAAGCAATTCTCTGCGCAGACAGGGATGACCGGCGACCCGAAATGAACGCCTTGCCCCCGTTGGCAATCCGGGCTTTTACGTGGGGGCCGTTCAATGATTGCTTGCGAACAGGGTTAACCGGAAACCGGCCGGGGTTAACCTATCGGCCGCCGAGCGGCGCCGGATTCGACGCGAATCCTAGATTCCACCGCCGGTGAGCCGCTGGCAGATCAGGTCGAGCTGGTCGAGCGTGCGGTAACGGATGGTAACCGAACCCGAGCGCGGATCGGCGTCGGTGTTGATTCGCACCGAGAGCCCGAGGAATTCCTCGAGATGCCCCTGGACCGCGGCGATGTCGGCGGCGTCGCCGAGGTTGCGTTCGGTGCGGGCGCGGCGCGGCGCGGCGCTGCCGGCGGTCTTGCGCCGCACCAGCCGCTCGACCTCGCGCACCGAAAGCTGGCGCGCCACCGCCTGGGTGGCGAGCTCGAAGGCATCCTCGCAGCCGACCAGCGCGCGGGCGTGGCCCATCGACAGCTTGCCCTCTTCGACCAGCTCGGTCACCGGCGCGGGCAGCGCGAGCAGCCGCTGGAGGTTGGCGACGTGGCTGCGACTCTTGTCGACCATCCGCGCGATTTCGGCCTGGGTCAGCCCCTCGCTCTCGGCCAGCCGCTGGTAGGCGCGCGCCTCTTCGATCGGGTTGAGATCCTCGCGCTGGAGGTTCTCGATCAGCGCCAGCGCGGTCACCTCGCGCTCGCTGAGATCGCGGACTATTGCCGGGATTTCATGGAGATGCGCTTTCTGCGCGGCGCGCCAGCGGCGTTCGCCCGCGACCAGCTGCCAGCCCGAACCGTGCGGGGTGACGATCACCGGCTGGATCACCCCGCGCGCCGCGATCGACTGGGCGAGTTCGGCCAGCGCGGCCTCCTCGAAGCGCCGCCGCGGCTGATTGGGGTGCGGGACGATGGCCGCGACCGGGATCATGGCGAGCCCGCCCTGGCCCGGTGCCGCACCGGCGGTGCGCGCGACCAGCGGCTCCTCGCGGCGCGATTCGCCGAGCAACGCGCCAAGCCCGCGGCCGAGCCGCTTGGGCGCGGTGTCGGACTTGGCGGCGGCGATGCGGACGATGGGATCTTCGCTCATGCGGCCTTCCTTTGCTCGGGGAGACGGGCGATCAGCTCGCGCGCGAGCGCCATGTAAGCGCGGCTGCCGGCGCAGGTATGGTCGTAGACCAGCGCGGGAAGCCCATGGCTCGGCGCTTCGGAGAGGCGCACATTGCGCGGGATGGTGGTCTCGAACACCAGCCCGCCGAGGCACGAGCGGACGTCGTCGGCAACCTGGTCGGTCAGCCGGTTGCGGCGGTCGAACATGGTCAGCGCGATCCCGACGATGCTCAGCGCGGGGTTGAAGCGCTGCTGCACCCGCTCGACCGTCTGGAGCAGCTGGCTCAGCCCCTCGAGCGCGAAGAACTCGCACTGGAGCGGCACCAGCAGTGTATCCGCCGCGCTCAAGGCATTGAGTGTGAGCAGTCCGAGCGAGGGCGGGCAGTCAATGAAAACAATGTCGTAGCCGGTTTCGCTGGCAAGCGCGCGGCGCAGCCGGTCGGTCCGGTTCTCGACCGCGACCAGCTCGACTTCGGCCCCCGAGAGGTCGACCGTCGCGGGCAGCAGGTCGAGCCCGGGGATCCGCGTCGGCTGGATACACTCGGCGAGCGGGAGCTCGTCGATCAGCAGGTCATAAGCCGAGCGCCCGCGCTGGTCGGCGGTCACGCCGATCCCGGTCGAGGCATTGCCTTGCGGGTCGAGGTCGATCAACAATGTGCGCCACCCGGTCGCCGCCATCGCGGTGGCGATGTTGATCGCCGTGGTGGTCTTGCCGACCCCGCCCTTCTGGTTGGCGATGGCGATGCGAATCACCGGACTTTTCCTTCCCGGCCAAGCAGATGGCCGACGACAATGCCTGCTTCTGGGTCGGTCAGCGACTGTTCCACGTGGAACATATGCCGCCACCCCCGCGTGTCGTGCAATTCCTGCGTCGCCGAACGCCCTTTGGGCAACAGCCAGATCGTGTCGCTTGTGGAAAATCGTGCGGAAAGCGCGAGCAATCGGTCGAGCGGAGCGAAAGCGCGTGCCGAAATGACCCGGAACGGCGCGCTCGGGATCAGTTCGAGCCGCGAACCGACCACCCGCGCACAATCGAGTCCTAGCGCAAGCCGCGCCAGCTCTAGCCATTCGGCCCGCCGTGTCCGCGATTCGACCATCACCACGTCGGCTGCGGGCCGCAGCGCTGCGATCACGAGTCCCGGAAACCCCGCACCGGTACCGAGATCGAGCCACGGCGAAGCTGTTTCACGTGGAACATGCGCGAGCAATTGCGCCGAGTCGGCGATGTGCCGCCTCCAGACCTCGCCGAGGCTCGCCGTCGAGACGAGGTTCTGCCGTGCATTCTCTTCGGTCAGCAGCGCCACCAGCCGCTCGAGCCGGTCGGCCGCTTCTTCCGTCCATTCGGGCAGTGCCGCGAGCCAGCTGCGCGCCTGCGCCTCCGAATCGATCACGCCGCGCGCCGCCGGGCGTGGATCAGCAACGCCGCGAGCGCCGCCGGGGTGATCCCCGGAACTCGCCCCGCCCCGGCCAGCGTCTCCGGGCGCGCGCGGCTCAGGCGATCGATCATCTCGTTGGAGAGCCCGGCGATCTCGCCGTAGGGGAAAGCCTCGCCGAGCGGCAGGGCCTCGCTCGCGCGCAGGTCGCGCAGCTCGTTTTCCTGCCGCGCGATGTAGGGCGCGTAGAGCGCGTCTTCGGAAAGCTCGGCGGCAAGCTCGGGGTCATTGGCGCTCTCACCGGCCAATCGTCGCTCATGGCGCTGCGTAAACCATGCGGCGCGCTCGGGGCCGACACATCCCGCCGCGATCCCCAGCGCGGTTAGCCGCGTGCTCGCATTGTTGGCGCGCAGCCGCAGCCGGTACTCGGCGCGTGCGGTGAGCATCCGGTAAGGCTCGGTCACCCCGTCGAGGGTGAGATCGTCGATCATCACCGCAAGGTAGCTGTTGGCGCGGTCGAGCGGCGCTGGCACGATCCCGCGCACCGCCGCCGCGGCGTGCATCCCGGCGACCAGGCCCTGCGCCGCGGCTTCCTCGTAGCCGGTCGTGCCGTTGATCTGCCCCGCGCAATAAAGCCCGGGAATCGCGCGCAATTCAAGGGTTGGGCGGAGCGCGCGCGGGTCGATGTGGTCGTATTCGACCGCGTAGCCGGGCGCCGCCATCACGACCGATGCGAGCCCGTCCATCGTCTGGAGCATTTCCAGCTGGACCTCGGTGGGAAGCGAAGTCGAAATGCCATTGGGATAGACCAGGTGGCTGTCGAGGCTCTCGGGTTCGAGGAACACCTGGTGCCCGTCGCGATCGGCGAAGCGGTGGATCTTGTCCTCGATCGAGGGGCAATAGCGCGGCCCGGCCGCGCCGATCGCCCCCGAGAACAGCGGCGAGCGGTGGAGGTTGGCGCGAATCACGTCGTGACTCGCCGGATTGGTGCGGGTGATCGCGCAGAACAGCTGCGGCAGCGCGCGCCGCGGGGTCAGCGGCGACATCGTCCACGGCTCGGCGTCCGAGGGCTGCTCCTCGAGCCGCGCCCAGTCGATCGTCCGGCCGTCGAGTCTCGGCGGGGTTCCGGTCTTGAGCCGCGCCATCGGCAGCGCGGCTTCGCGCAACTGCGCCGCGAGCCGCTGCGCCGAGGCTTCCCCAATGCGTCCCCCGCTCATCCGCTCCTCACCGCGGAACAGCGTCCCGCCGAGGAAGGTGCCGGTGCACAGCCCCACCGCGGCAGCCTCCAGTGCGGTCCCGTCGGCGAGCTCGAGCCCCGCCACGCGCCCACCCGCCAGCCTCAGCCCAGCCGCCTCACCTTCGACCAGGGTCAGGCCGTCCTGCGCGCGAATGCGGCGCTGGACCTCGGCCCTGAACCGCGCCCGATCGGCCTGGACGCGCGGCCCCTGCACCGCCGAGCCCTTCGAGCGGTTGAGCATGCGGTAATGGATCGCGCCCGCATCGGCGGCGCGCGCGATGATCCCGTCGAGCGCATCGACCTCGCGCACCAGATGCCCCTTGCCCAGCCCGCCGATTGCCGGATTGCAGCTCATCGCGCCGATTGCCGCGAGATCGAAACTGACCAGCGCGACCCGCGCGCCCATCCGCGCCGCGACCGCCGCCGCCTCGACCCCGGCATGCCCGCCGCCAACCACGATGATATCGAACCGCCGCATGATGCGCGGCCCATACCGGAGCCGTGTTCCACGTGGAACAGGCTATTTGCCGCCGCTCACTTCCCGATGCAGAACCGGCCGAACAGCGCGTCGAGCATGTCGTCGGTGGCGGTGCGGCCGAGCAGGGCGTCGAAGGCGACGCGCGCAAGCCGCAGCGATTCGGCGATGAGCAACGGGTCGGTCAGCTCGGCGGCGGCGTCGAGCGCTTCGGCGGCCTCGACGAGCAGGCGGTGCTGGCGAGCGTTGAGCGCGGCCTCGCCGGGCCGCGGCAACGCGGCGCGGGCGTGTTCGACGAGATCGCAGCGCAAACCCTCGAGCCCCGCCCCGGTCAGCGCCGAGAGCCGGTGGCGCGGCTGCACCTTACCTTCGTGATCGGCGGCATCGATCCGCACTTCGATTTCCCAGCAATCCGGTGGACCGTCTCCCTCGGGGCCGAGCCACAGTACGAGGTCGGCGGCGGCGAGCGCGGAGCGGGCGCGATCGATCCCGATCGCTTCGATCGGATCGCCTCCGGCCTCGCGCAATCCGGCGGTGTCGAGGAACTGGAACGGGATGCCCCGGAGCGCAACCGGGCGCATCAGGACATCGCGGGTGGTTCCTGCGAGCGGCGCGGTTATGGCCGCTTCGTTCTCGACCAAGGCATTGAACAAGGTGCTTTTTCCGGCATTCGGCGGGCCCGCGATCACCACCCGGATGCCCTCGCGCAAGGCTTCGGCGCGGGGGCGGGCGAGCCATGCCGCGATCTCGCCGCCCAGCCGGGCGCGCGCTTGCGCAAACCCGGGCGAAAGCGCCGCGACATCGTCCTCGTCGGCGAAATCGAGCACCGCCTCGATTTCGGCCGAGAGCCCAAGCAGCGCCTCGCGCCAACGCCCGACCTCGCGCGAAAACCCGCCCCCGGCCATTTCCAGCGCCGCCGCGCGTTGCAGCTCGGTCTCGGCGGCGAGCAGGTCGGCGAGCCCCTCGGCTTCGGCGAGGTCGATCCGCCCGTTGGCGAAAGCGCGGCGGGTGAACTCACCCGGTTCGGCGCGGCGCAGGCCGGGGAGGAGGCCAAGCGCCGACTCGACCGCGGCGACCACCCCGCGCCCGCCGTGGCAGTGCAGCTCGAGCGTGTCCTCGCCGGTCGCGGTCCCCGGCCCGGGCAGCCACAGCGCCAGGCAGCGGTCGAGCACGGCGCCAGCGGCATCGCGCAGCGTCGCGGTCACCGCTCGGCGCGGCGGCAGGCTGCGCCCGGCGAGCGCGGTGAGCGCTCCGCCCGCCTGCGGCCCGCTGACCCGCACCACCGCGATCGCGGCGGGCGGCGCGCCGCTCGACAGCGCGAAGATCGTGTCGGTGCTCATGACGTCAGGTGGGCAAGGCCCAACATGTTGCTTAGTCGGGCTTTTTCTTCGTCCCGGCAGCAAAAGCCGCGCCGCCTTCGATGAACTGCTTGAACAGGTTCATCCCCACTTCGCCCATCGGCGCGAGGCCCTTGGCGAACTGCTGGAGCTGCTCGACGTTGCCCGCGCCCTTCATCGCCTTGGCGACCGCATCGACATAGAACTCGTTGGCCTTGGCGACGTCGGGCAGGCCCATGAAGCGGCGCGCCTCCTCGGGCGTGCAGTCGATCTCGACGTTGACCTTCATCGCGCTTCTCCCCGCCGCTTTAGGCCTGGCGAAGCTGGCATAGCCCCTTGGCAAAGTCCACCGCCGCCGCCTAGGCTTGCCGCAACGCCGCGGGAGCACCAGCACATGGCCACCAACACCCAGTTCGCCGGCCTCGACGGGTCCGAGCAGATTCCCGCCTACGTCGCGCGGCCGAAGGGGCCGCCGAGCGCGGCGATCATCGTCATCCCCGAGATATTCGGGGTCAACGCGGGGATCCGCGCCAAGGCCGATGGCTGGGCGGTGCAGGGCTACCTTGCGGTCGCACCCGACATCTTCTGGCGCTTCGCCCGCGGGGTCGAGCTCGATCCCGACGTCCCCGAACAGCTCCAGGAAGCCTTCGGCTATTTCGGCCAGTTCGCCGAGCGCGGCGGGTCGGACGAAGTCGTGCGCGATATCGAGGCGGCGATCCACTGGATCCGCCGCGAGGCGGGCGTCGCCAGGGTCGGCTGCGCCGGCTACTGCCTCGGCGGGCGGCTCGCCTACATGGCCGCGACACGCACCGACATCGATGCCTCGGTCGGATATTACGGGGTGATGATCGACCAGATGCTGGGTGAGAGCCACGCCATCGCCCGCCCGCTGATGTTGCATATCCCGACCGCGGATCACTTCGTCGGGCCCGAGGCCCAGGCCGCGATCCACGCCGAGCTGGACGATCACCCGCGAGTGACGCTGCACGACTACCCCGGCCTCGACCACGGCTTCGCCGCCGAGATGGGCGATCGCCGCGACGAGGCCGGGGCGCAGCTCGCCGATGGCCGCACTGCCGCGTTTTTCGCGCAGCACCTCGGCTAGGTGCCGTAAGCCCCGATCGCCTCGAACACCCGCGAAATCGCGGCGCGGTCCTCTTCGCCGATTTCGGGCCGCCATATCTCGAAGAGCAGCACCACCCGCTGCTGCGGCCCGGCGTTGCGCGCCTCGTGCTCGATCGAATCGTCGAAGACGAGCGGAACGCCGTCCACCCATTCGCGGGTTTCGTTGCCCACACGCAGCGTGCACCCCGGCGCGGTGAGAACCGGCAAGTGGCAGATCAGCCGGGTGTTGAGCATGCCGTTGTGCGGCGCGATGTGCGCCCCAGGGCGCAGCCGCGACCAATGCGCGTTGGGCGACCGCCCCGGGATTTGCGGCATCGGCGCGTGGCTCAGCGCCGCCATCGTCGCCGGGCAGCGCGCGGCACTGGCCTCGACCACAGCGCCGTCGCGCCAGAAATGGAACGCGCCCCAGTCCTGGCTCTCGAGCAGCGGATTGTTCGGCGCGGGGCGATGGCGGGTGCGCTCGACGTAAGGGGTGAAGCCCTCTTCGCCCCTCAGGACTTCTGCGAGTTCGGCCTGCATCGCCGGAATCAGCTCGAGCATCGGGGTAAACCAGGCGAATTCGGCCGGTTCCCAGAACCTGCGCTGCGGCAGTCCCGGAAAGTAGAACACCCCGGGCTGCTGGAGGTAGAGCTGGCGCTTGCCGGTGAGCAGGTCGATCGCTTCGGCCATCGCCGGCGAGAGATCGCCGCCCAGCTCGCCGATGAGGTGCGCTTCGAACTCGGCGGCGGCGCTGCGGTTAAACCGCTCGGCGCGCGCGGCGAGCACATGCAGCCCCGGCGGCGTCGCCCCGTCCGCCGCGACCTGGTTGAGCGCTGCGCGGTAGAACGTCGTGGCGGCGCGTGGGTCGCTCGCAGCCTCGCGCAGGTAGCCCTTGAGCAGGAGCGCCCCGATCTCGCGAGGGGCGCGTTCGAGCTGGCGCTCGATCGCCGCCTCGGCGGCGTCGAGCTGGCCCAGCGCGAGCTCGGCATTACCCAGCGCGAGCCACGGGAACTCGGCGTCGGCCGCAGCCGCGGCCTCGCGCAGCAGCGCCGCGGCGCGGGCATGGTCGCGCGCCGCGAGCGCCTCCAGGCCTTCCGCTATCGTCGCTCGCGCCGCCTCCGCCATGACCCCCGCATAGGCGCGGCTGGCCAAGCCGCGCAAGCCAGGGCATCATGTCGCGATGACCACCCACCCCGGACTCGCCGCCTGGCACGCCTACATGGCGAGCGGAGGCAATCGCGAGCTCCTCGCCGACCTCCTTGCCGACGATGCGGTGTTCCATTCGCCGGTGGTCCACACGCCGCAGGTGGGCAAGGCCAAGGTGATGGGCTACCTGCTTGCCGCCGCGCAGGTGCTGGGGAACGAGAGCTTCGCCTACGTCCGCGAGCTGGTCGACGGCGATGAGGCATGCCTCGAATTCACCGCCGAGCTCGATGGCATCCACGTCAATGGAATCGACCTGATCCGCTTCGACGCGGACGGGAAGATCATCGATTTCAAGGTGATGGTCCGCCCGCTCAAGGCGGTGAACAAGCTGTGGGAACTGATGGCGGCGCAGCTGCAGGCGAGCTGACGCCGCCCCAGCAGCCCTACTGGTTCATTGTCGCGAAGAAGTCCTCGTTGGTCTTGGAATCCTTCATCTTGTCGAGGAGGAATTCCATCGCGTCGATCGTGCCCATCTGCATGAGAATGCGGCGCAGCACCCACATCTTGCTGAGCTTGTCCTTGGCGACGAGCAGCTCTTCCTTGCGGGTGCCCGACTTGCCGACGTCGAGCGCGGGGAAGATGCGCTTGTCGGAGACCTTGCGGTCGAGCACGATTTCCGAGTTGCCGGTGCCCTTGAACTCTTCGAAGAGGACTTCGTCCATCCGGCTGCCGGTGTCGATCAGCGCGGTGGCGATGATCGAGAGGCTCCCGCCCTCCTCGATGTTGCGCGCCGCGCCGAAGAAGCGCTTCGGCCTTTGCAAGGCATTCGCGTCGACGCCGCCGGTGAGGACCTTGCCGCTCGACGGCACCACGGTGTTGTAGGCGCGCCCTAGGCGGGTGATCGAATCCAAGAGGATCACCACGTCGCGCTTGTGCTCGACCAGCCGCTTGGCCTTCTCGATCACCATTTCGGCGACCTGGACGTGGCGGGTGGCGGGCTCGTCGAAGGTCGAGGAGATCACCTCGCCCTTCACGCTGCGCTGCATGTCGGTGACTTCCTCGGGGCGTTCGTCGACCAGCAGCACCAGCAGGAACACGTCGGGGTGGTTGTCGGTGATCGCCTTGGCGATGTTCTGGAGCAGAACGGTCTTGCCGGTGCGCGGCGGGGCGACGATCAGCGCGCGCTGGCCTTTGCCCTGGGGGCTGATGATGTCGATCACCCGCGCCGACTTGTCTTTGACCGTCGGATCGACGGTGTCGAGATTGAGCTTCTCGTCGGGATAGAGCGGGGTGAGGTTGTCGAAGTTGACGCGGTGGCGCACCGCCTCGGGATCGTCGAAATTGACGCTGATCAGCTTGACGATGGCGAAATAGCGCTCGCCGTCCTTGG
>JBOHIC010000087.1:0-2559 GCA_050725835.1 Novosphingobium sp. | reverse complement strand
ATGATGCAGCGCGGCGGCGATCCCGGCGAGCGGGCCCATCCCCGGGCGCGGCCAGTCGGGCAGGGTCGGGGCGGGGGCGGTTGCCCGCCCGACCACCACGACATGCTCGCACCAGCCCGAGAGCAGGTCGACCGCGCGGGCCAGCAAGGTGTGCCCGTCGAGCTCGGCCAGCGCCTTGTCGCCGCCGAAGCGCGTGGCCTGACCGCCTGCGAGGACCGCGCCCAAAATCACGCGAAATCCTCGGGCCAATGCCTGAGCGCCGAACGTACCGGATAGGGCGCGAACCCGCCGAGCGCGCAGAGCGAGGCGCTTTCGAGCGTTTCGCAGAGATCTTCGAGCAGGGCTAGGTCCTCCTCTCGGCGGGGCACGATTGTGCGCGCCTCGCCGGCACCGCGCAACCGGTCGATCAGTTCGGCCCCGCGGGTCGATCCGATCCGACACGGGGTGCACTTGCCGCAGCTTTCCGCGGCGCAAAACTGCATCGCAAAGCGGGCTAGCTTGCCCATGTCGGCGCTGTCGTCGAACACCACCACCCCGCCGTGCCCGATCAGGGCCCCGGTCTCGGCATAGGCCTCATAGTCGAACGGCAGTTCGAACCGCTCGGGCGGGATATAGGCGCCGAGCGGCCCGCCGACCTGCGCCGCCTTGACCGGGCGGCCCGAAGCAGTGCCGCCGCCGAAGTCGTAGATCAGCTCGCGCAAGGTGATCCCGAACGGGACCTCGACCAGCCCGCCGTGCCTGATATTCCCGGCGAGCTGCACTGGCATCGTCCCGCGCGATTTGCCGATGCCGAGGCCGGCATAGAGCTCTGCCCCGCCGGGCTGGAGGATGTGCGCCACGGCGGCGAGGGTGAGCACGTTGTTGACCACGGTCGGGCAGCCGAACAGGCCGGCAATGGCGGGCAGCGGCGGCTTGGCGCGGACCTCGCCGCGCTTGCCCTCGATGCTGTTGAGCAGCGAGGTTTCCTCGCCGCAGACGTAAGCACCGGCGCCGACACGAACCTCGATCCGGAAGGGGGCGATCCGGTCCGCCGCGAGTACGATGGCGGAATTCAACTTGGCGATGGCATGCGGATACTCGCTGCGAACATAGATATAGCCCTGGCTTGCTCCCACCGCGTGCGCGGCGATGGCCATGCCTTCGAGCAGCGCGAACGGATCGCCCTCCATCGCCATGCGGTCGGCGAAGGTGCCGCTGTCGCCCTCGTCGGCGTTGCACACGATATACTTGCGCTCGCCCGCCGCTTCGGCGACGGTCTTCCACTTGATCCCCGCCGGAAACCCCGCCCCGCCGCGCCCGCGCAGGCCGGATTGCGTGACTTCGGCGATGACCTGATCGGGCGGCAGCGACAAGGCGCGATCGAGCCCGGTCCAGCCGCCGGTCGCGGCGTAGTCGGCGCGGCTGAGCGGGCGGGTGCGCCCGGCGCGCGCGAACGTCAGCCGGGTCTGGCGCGTGAGGAAGGGGTGTTCGGCGATGGGGCCGATGCCCTTCGCGCTGGACCCATCGAGCACTGCTGCGACGTCCCGCGCCGCCACCGGCCCCCAGCCCAGACCGTCGATCTCCACCAAAGGCTCGAGCCAGTGCATTCCCCAGCTCGAAACGCGCTCGACCGTGCAGCCCGCCGCCGCGAAGGCCGCGGCCACTGCCTCCGCCCCGCAAGCCAGCGCGAGCGTGTCGTCGGAGATGCGCACCGTGGTCATGCGCGCGCGACCAGTTCGGCCAGCGCCGCCGCGTCGAGCCGGGCGTGGAGCACGTCGCCGACCCGCGCGTTAGGGCCGACCGAACACAGCCCGAGGCAATAGACCGTCTTCAGCCGCACCCGATCTCCCGCCGCATCCTCCGCCGCCGCCACCAGCGCCTCGACCCCGCGCGCCTGGCAGGCTTCGGCGCGGCAGAGTTCGATGCAGGGCCGGGGATCGGCCTCGGCGGTGAAGTCGTGGTAGAAGCTGACTACGCCATGGACCTCGGCGCGGCTGAGGTTGAGCGCGTGGGCGATCGCCCGTTCGGCCTCGGCGTCGACGCAGCCGAACGCGGTCTGAACATCGTGCAGGATCGGCAGCAACGGCCCCTCGCGCGCGGAATGCGTCGCGCAGATTTCGGCGATGCGTTCCGCCCGCGTCACACCTTGAGCCGCGCCGCGTGCCAGCCGACGTGCTCGGCCATGAAGCTCGAGATGAAGTAGTACGAGTGGTCGTATCCGGGCTGCATCCGCACCGTCGCCGGGATGCCGGCCTTTTTGCACGCGAGCACCAGCAGACCGGGCTTGAGTTGCTCGTGGAGGAAAGCGTCCGCCTCGCCCTGGTCGACCAGCAGATCGGGCAATCGCGCGCCGTCCTCGATCAGCGCGCAGGCGTCGTATTTGCGCCACGCCGCGCGGTCCGCACCAAGATAGCCGGAGAGCGCCTTTTCGCCCCACGGGCAGTGCAGCGGGCTGGCGATCGGGGCAAAGGCGCTGACCGAGCGGAATCGGTCCGGGTTGCGCAATGCGATAGTCAGCGCGCCGTGGCCGCCCATCGAGTGCCCGGTGATCCCTTGCCGGGCCATTTCGACGGGGAAATT
>JBOHIC010000086.1:0-6986 GCA_050725835.1 Novosphingobium sp. | reverse complement strand
GTGCTCCAGGCGTGCGAGCTTGCGGGGAAGGAGATCCCGCGGTTCTGCTATCACGAGCGGCTGTCGATCGCGGGCAATTGCCGGATGTGTCTGGTCGAGGTCGCGCCGGGGCCGCCCAAGCCGCAGGCCTCGTGCGCGCTGCCCGCTGCCGACGGCCAGGTGATCAAGACCGACTCGGCGATGGTCAAGACCGCGCGCGAGGGGGTGATGGAATTCCTGCTGATCAACCACCCGCTCGATTGCCCGATCTGCGACCAGGGCGGCGAGTGCGATCTGCAGGACCAGGCGATGTCCTACGGCCGCGGGGCCAGCCGCTATGACGAGAACAAGCGCGCCGTCACCGAAAAATATATGGGCCCGCTGATCAAGACGGTGATGACCCGCTGCATCCACTGCACCCGCTGCATCCGCTTCTCTGAGGAGGTCGCCGGGGTCGACGAGATCGGCGCGCTGTATCGCGGCGAGGACATGCAGATCACCACTTACCTCGAGCACGCGGCGAAGCACGAGCTTTCGGCCAACGTGATCGACCTGTGTCCGGTCGGGGCGCTGACTTCGAAGCCTTACGCGTTCGAGGCGCGGCCGTGGGAGCTCAAGAAGACGCTGAGCATCGACGTGTCCGATGCGGTCGGCGCGAACATCCGCATCGACAGCCGCGGCCGCGAGGTAATGCGCGCGCTGCCGCGCAACAACGACGACGTCAACGAGGAATGGCTGTCGGACAAGGGCCGCTACCAGGTCGATGGGCTGACCCGCCGGCGCTTGGATCGACCATGGATCCGCAAGAACGGCAAGCTGGTCGCGGCGAGCTGGGACGAGGCGTTTGCCGCCATCGCGAAGGTCAAGCCGGGTAGCAGCGTTGCAGCCATCGCCGGCGATCTAGTCGATTGCGAAACGATGTTTGCGGCCAAGGCGCTGGTCGGCGCGCTGGGCTCGACGATGTTGGAGGGTCGCCAGACTGGGCTGAACTATGACTGCTCGAACCTGGCGGCCGTGGCGTTCAACTCGACCTTTTCGGGCATCGAGACCGCCGATGCGATTCTGATCGTCGGCAGCCACGTCCGCTGGGAAGCGCCGCTGGTCAACGTCCGGCTGCGCAAGGCGGCCAAGCGCGGGGCCAAGGTCTTCGTCATCGGGCCGGTGTGGGAGACGACTTATCCGGCCGAGTTCTTGGGCGGCGACATCGGCCTGCTCGGCAACCTGCCGCCGCACGTCGCCCACGCGCTGGAGGCGGCTGAGCGCCCGGCGGTGATCGTCGGCGGGGCGGGGCTGGCCAAGGGCGCGCTCGGCATGCTCGGCGGGCTCAAGCTCAGCCGTGACGGGTGGAACGGGCACAACGTGCTGCACATGGCGGCGTCGCGCATGGGCGGGTTGATGCTCGGCTACGCGCAGCCGGGCGGGATCGCGGATTTGGTCGCCGCCAAGCCGAAGCTGCTGCTCTCGCTCGGCGCGGACGAGATGGACTACGCGCCCTTCGCGGGGTCGACGGTGGTCTATATCGGCCACCACGGTGACAAGGGCGCGCACGCCGCGGACATCGTCCTGCCCGGCGCGGCTTACACCGAGAAAGCCGGGACCTACGTCAACACCGAGGGCCGGGTGCAGTTCGCCGACAAGGCAGTCTTCGCCCCCGGCGACGCGCGCGAGGACTGGACGATCCTGCGCGCGCTGGCCGATTGCCTGGGGGTGAGCGTGGGGTTCGACAGCTTCGCCGAACTGCGCGAGGCGATGATCGCGGCGGTGCCGGCACTAGGCGTCGAGGGCCTCGCCAACTACGGCGCGCTCCCGAAAGCCGCCAAGGCCAAGGCCAGCGGCGCAATCGAAGCCTATCCGATCAAGGACTTCTACCTGACCAATCCCATCGCAAGGGCCAGCGCGACGATGCAACGCTGCTCGGCCGAACTGCTCCACGGCGAACATTTCGCGGAGGCGGCGGAATGAGTTTCTCTCCCCCCACCGTCAGCCCGGACTTGTTCCGGGCCAGGGCTTCCTTGAGCTCGAGCGTGGCGTCCGCAGCAAGCACCGCCCTGGAACAAGTCCGGGGTGACAAGAGGGTGGAGGTTCGAGCGTGACATCGACCTTCCAATCCTGGGGCCTGACCTACGACTGGGCCTGGGCGCTGGCGACCATCGCCGGCATCTTCCTCATCGCCCTCCCGTTGATGCTCGCCGTCGCGATGATCATCTATGCCGACCGCAAGATCTGGGCGGCGATGGCGCTGCGGCGGGGGCCGAACGTTGTCGGGCCGTGGGGGCTGCTGCAAAGCTTCGCCGACGGGCTCAAGGTGTTCCTCCAGGAAACCATCGTCCCGAGCGCGGCGAACAAGGGCCTTTTCCTGATCGCGCCGATCATCACTTTCACCGTCGCGCTGATGGCCTGGGCGGTGATCCCGTTCAATTCGGGCGCGGTGCTGGCGGACATCAACGTCGGGTTGCTCTATGTCCTCGCGATCTCCAGCCTCGGGGTCTACGGGGTGGTCATCGCGGGCTGGGCGTCGAATTCGAAATACCCGTTTTTCAGCGCGATGCGCGCTTCTGCTCAGATGATTTCCTATGAAGTCTCGATCGGCTTCATCCTGATCTGCGTGGTCCTGTGGGCCGACAGCTTCAACCTCAACGACATCGTCCGCGCCCAGGAAAACCACGTCTGGCGGCTCAACGGCTTCGTGTTCAACCCGCTGCTGTTCCCGATGTGGGTGATGTTCCTGATCAGCGGCATGGCCGAAACCGCGCGCGCGCCGTTCGACCTGACCGAGGCCGAAAGCGAGCTCGTCGCCGGCTACCAGACCGAATATTCGAGCATGAGCTTCGCGCTCTACTGGCTCGGCGAATACGCCAACGTCCTGCTGATGTGCGCGCTCAACGCCACGCTGTTCTTCGGCGGCTGGCTGCCCCCGCTCGACTGGGCGCCGCTCTACTGGATCCCCGGCTGGATCTGGCTCTTCGCCAAGATCTTCTTCTTCTTTTTCATCTTCTCGTGGGTGAAGGCGACCGTCCCGCGCTACCGCTACGACCAGCTGATGCGGCTGGGGTGGAAGGTGTTTCTGCCGGTTTCGCTGGGGTTTGTGGTGCTGGTCAGCGGGTGGCTGATGTTCACGAGGTACGGGGCATGAAGAATACTGCGATATGTTTGGCCGCTGCGCTTGCCACTGTTTCGACCGCGAATGTTGCCTCGGCGAAATCTTACGACTGCGAGATGTCTGCGCCCCTGGCGCTTTATCGGGACGGAGAAGCCGCTACTCTCAAGAGGATAGAGTTTCCGCAGCTATCCGCTGAGGCTTGGAAATTCCATGTGCAAGTGAAGGCAGGTAAGAAAGATCAGCCAGACAGCGCAGTCGTAACGTGGCAGGGCAATCCTATTCAGATCGCTGGTGAATACCCCGTTCTACCGACTGCCAAGGGTGCGATCGCGTTTGCCGCCTACGGCTTTGGGGGCTGCATTTTTACCGAGGACGCATGTGTAGCCACGGTTCAGATCGTTGATCAGGGGGTGGGCAAGGCCAAGATCGTCGTGCTCCCATCGGCCCTTTGGACGGACAGGGCGGCGGATTCACGCGATCCCTTCGTCGCGATCGTCGAGGGTAGCTGCACTTGGAAAGCTGCCTGATGACCCTCTCCCACCTCATCAAATCATTCACCCTGTGGGAGTTCCTCAAGGCGCACTGGCTGACCTTGCAGTACTTCTTCAAGCCCAAGGCGACGATCAACTATCCGTTCGAGAAGAACCCGCTGAGCCCCCGCTTCCGCGGCGAGCATGCGCTGCGGCGTTATGCCAACGGCGAGGAGCGCTGCATCGCGTGCAAGCTGTGCGAGGCGGTGTGTCCGGCGCAGGCGATCACGATCGAGGCCGAGCCGAGGGACGACGGCTCCCGCCGCACCACGCGCTACGACATCGACATGACCAAGTGCATCTACTGCGGGTTCTGCCAGGAAGCCTGCCCGGTCGACGCGATCGTCGAGGGGCCGAACTTCGAATACGCCACCGAAACGCGCGAGGAGCTGCTCTACGACAAGGCCAAGCTGCTGGCCAACGGGGACAAGTGGGAGCGGGCGCTGGCCGCGAACCTTGAAGCCGATGCGCCGTATCGCTAGGGGCGCGGGCGTGACGGTTTCAGCCGCCAAAATCCTCCCCGGCACGGGGAGGGGGACCGCCGGAACGGCGGTGGTGGGGGCTCGCCTCCGCCCGCGACGTCGCGTTTGGACGATAGCCCCCTCCACCAGCTTCGCTGGTCCCCCTCCCCGTGCCGGGGAGGATCAATGATCCAGGTCTTCGCCTTCTACCTATTCGCCGGGCTCATGCTGCTCTCTGCCGTGACCGTGATCCTGTCGCGCAACCCGGTGCATTCGGTGCTGTGGCTGATCCTCGCGTTCTTCAACGCCGCCGGCCTCATGGTTCTCGTCGGGGCCGAGTTCATCGCGATGCTGCTGGTGATTGTTTACGTCGGCGCGGTCGCGGTGTTGTTCTTGTTCGTGGTGATGATGCTCGACATCGATTTCGCCGCCTTGCGCGCCGGGTTCATCAGGAACTTCCCGCTGGGCATGCTGGTCGCGCTGGTCCTGCTGGCCGAGATCGTGCTCGGGCTGGGGGCTTACCAGGCCGGGGCGCTGCAGCTCGGCGCGGCGAATGCCGAGGGCGCGACCCCGGCCGGGGCGAGCAACACCGAGGCGCTCGGCGCGCTGCTTTATGGCCGCTACCCGTTCCTGTTCGAGGCGGCGGGGATGATCCTGCTGGTCGCGATGGTCGGCGCGATCGTGCTCACCCACCGCAAGCGCAAGGGCGTTCGCGGCCAGAACATCTCGCGCCAGATCGCCCGCCGCCCGCAGGATGCGACGATCAACACCCGCCCCCAAGTGGGGCAGGGGGTGACGCTGTGATCTTCGGCACCCACACCCCCGACTTTCCTGAGCTTGTCGAAGGACCGCCCTTGTTCTGGCGACCGTGCACGGGGCCCGAAGTGAAAGGCAGTGCTTCGACAAGCTCAGCATGGACGGGGTTGGTTTTGACCTCGGGAGAGCCGACATGATCGGGATCGAACACTACGTCGTGGTCAGCTCGATCCTGTTCGTGCTCGGGGTGCTGGGGATCTTCCTCAACCGCAAAAACGTGATCGTGATCCTGATGTCGATCGAGCTGATCCTGCTCGCGGTGAACCTCAACCTCGTCGCCTTCAGCGCCTTCCTCCACGATCTCACCGGCCAGGTCTTCGCGATGTTCGTGCTCACCGTCGCGGCGGGCGAGGCGGCTGTTGGCCTGGCGATCCTGGTCACCTACTTCCGCGACCGCGGCACCATCGCGGTCGACGACGTCAGCCGGCTGAAGGGGTAGGCGAGCCTTGCACCCGATCCTCTTCATCGTGTTCCTTCCGCTGCTCGCGGCGATCGTCGCCGGGCTCGGCAACCGCATGCTCGGCAATACGGTGGCCAAGTCGCTCACCACCGGCGCGCTGTTCGTTTCGGCGGCGCTGTCGTGGCCGATCTTCCTCGGCTTCGTCGGCGGGCACGGCGAGGCCGGCGTCACCCCGGTGATGCTGTGGGTCCAGTCGGGGTCGCTCACCTTCGATTGGGCGCTCAAGGTCGACGCGCTGACCGCGGTGATGCTGGTGGTGATCACCAGCGTCTCGGCGCTCGTCCATCTCTATAGCTGGGGCTACATGGAAGAGGACCCGGACCAGCCGCGGTTTTTCGCCTATCTCAGCCTGTTCACTTTCGCGATGCTGATGCTGGTGACCGCGGACAACCTCGTCCAGATGTTCTTCGGCTGGGAAGGGGTCGGGCTCGCCAGCTACCTGCTGATCGGGTTCTGGTTCCGCAAGCCCAGCGCCAACGCCGCGGCGATCAAGGCCTTCGTGGTCAACCGGGTCGGCGATCTCGGCTTCATGCTCGGGATTTTCGGGGTCTATCTGGTGTTCAACACCGTTTCGATCCCCGAAATCCTCGTCCGCGCGCCCGAAATGGCGGGGACCACGATCGGCTTCCTCGGCGTGCGCTGGGACACGATGACCGTGATCTGCGTGCTGCTGTTCGTCGGCGCGATGGGCAAGTCGGCGCAATTGGGCCTGCACACCTGGCTGCCCGACGCGATGGAAGGGCCGACCCCGGTCTCGGCGCTGATCCATGCGGCGACGATGGTCACCGCCGGGGTGTTCATGGTCTGCCGGCTCTCGCCGCTGTTCGCGACCAGCCCCGATGCGATGGCCTTCGTCACTGTGGTCGGCGCGGCGACGCTGTTCTTCGCGGCCACGGTCGGCACCAGCCAGTGGGACATCAAGCGGGTGATCGCCTATTCGACCTGCTCGCAGCTCGGCTACATGTTCGTCGCCGCGGGCGTCGGCGCGCCGGGCGCGGCGATGTTCCACCTCTTCACCCACGCCTTCTTCAAGGCGCTGCTGTTCCTCGGCGCGGGCTCGATCATCCACGCGATGCACCATGAGCAAGACATGCGCTTTTACGGCGGGTTGCGGCGCGAAATCCCATTCACGTTCTGGGCGATGATGGCGGGCACGCTGGCGATCACCGGCGTGGGCGTGGTCGACCTGTTCGGCTTCGCCGGGTTCTATTCGAAGGACGCGATCCTCGAGGCGGCCTATGCCCGCGGGACCGAGCTGTCACAGGTCGCCTTCTTCGCCGGGATCGTCGCGGCGCTGCTGACCAGCTTCTATTCGTGGCGGCTGATGTTCCTGACCTTCTGGGGAAGCCCGCGCTGGGCCGGCTCGGAGCATATCCAGCACGCAGTGCACCACCAGCACGAGGACCCGTCGGAAGAGGCCGGGCACGGCGCGCATGTCCACAACCCGGTCGGCACCGCGGGTTATCACCCGCACGAAAGCCCGCTGACCATCCTGGTCCCACTGGGGCTTCTGTCGCTCGGCGCGGTGATGGCCGGATTCGTGTTCCACCACGAATTCATCAGCGCCGGGACCGGGCATTTCTGGAACGGCAGCATCGCGTTCGGCGAGCACCTGGTCCACGAAATGCACGAAGTGCCGC
>JBOHIC010000085.1:0-7358 GCA_050725835.1 Novosphingobium sp. | reverse complement strand
ATTATGCCACCGATGTCGATGCGCTGCTGGCCGCGGTAAGCGCGCGCACGCGGGTGGTCTTCGTCGCCAATCCCAACAACCCCACCGGGACTTACCTGCCGCCCACCGAAATCGCGCGGCTGCACGCCGGATTGCCGGGAGATGTTCTGCTGGTGCTCGACCAGGCCTACGCCGAGTATCTCGAAGCCGATGAGGACGACGGCAGCCTCGCCCTCGCCGCGGCGTACGAGAACGTGCTGGTGACGCGGACGTTCTCAAAGATTTACGGCCTTGCCGGCGAGCGGGTCGGCTGGGCGACCGGCGCACCCGGGCTGATCGACACGCTCAACCGGATCCGCGGCCCATTCAACGTCACGCTGAGCGGCCAGGCGGCGGCGCTCGCAGCGCTCGAGACGCAGGCGTTCGTCTCGGCCTCGCGCGAACACAATCGCCGCGAGCGCGAACGCTTCGGCGCCGCCATCGCCGCGCTCGGCAACCACGGGCTGCGCGCGGTGCCAAGCAGGGGCAACTTCGTGCTGGTGCTGTTCGAGGGCGCGCTCAGCGCCGAGGCCGCGCTCGCGGGGCTCGAGGCGGCTGGGTTCATGGTGCGCTGGCTGCCGGGCCAAGGGCTGGGGCACGCCCTGCGCATCACCATCGGCACCGCCGAGCAGATGGACCAGATCGCCGCGATCCTGCGCGAACTGGCGGAGGCCGCCAAGTGAGCTTCGCGCGGATCGCGATCATCGGGCTCGGGCTGCTCGGCGGGTCGGTCGGGCTAGCGGTGCGCGAGCATCTGTCCGGCGCGAAGACCACCGGCTACGACGCCGATCCCGCCACCCGCGCCCGCGCCGCCGAACTGGAGCTGGTGGACCGGGTCTGTGATGACCCCGCTGATACGGTGCGCGAGGCCGAGCTGGTCGTTCTCTGCGTCCCTGTTGGCGCGATGGGCGCGGCTGCGGCGGAAATCGCCGCGGCGCTGCCCCCGGGTGCGATTGTCAGCGACGTCGGCTCGTCCAAGCAGAGCGTCGCCAATGCGCTCGCCGCGGCCCTACCTGGCCGGACAGTCATCCCCGCGCATCCCGTCGCCGGGACCGAGCGCTCGGGACCCGATGCGGGCTTCGCCAGCCTGTTCCAGCAGCGCTGGTGCATCCTCACCCCGCCCGCGGACGCCGATCCCTCGGCGGTGGCGCGGCTGAGGGCCTTCTGGGAAGCGCTCGGCGCGCATGTCGAGACGATGGACGCCGCGCACCACGATCTCGTGCTCGCGGTGACCAGCCACTTGCCGCACCTGATCGCCTACACCATCGTCGGCACCGCTTCGGACCTCGAGGGCGTCACCCAGAGCGAGGTGATCAAGTATTCCGCCGGCGGTTTCCGCGATTTCACCCGCATCGCCGCCTCCGACCCGACGATGTGGCGCGATGTATTCCTCTCGAACAAGGACGCGGTGCTCGAGATGCTCCAGCGCTTCAGCGAAGACCTGACCGCGCTCCAGCGGGCGATCCGCTGGGGCGACGGCGACGCGCTGTTCGAGCTGTTCACAAAGACCCGCGCGATCCGCCGCTCGATCATCGAAGAGGGCCAGGACGACGCCCGGCCCGACTTCGGCCGCAGCGACCACGGCGAGGGCGCCGCGTGAAACTGCTGGTCCAGGCCGCGCTCGACTACGACTTCGCCGAGCCGACCGACGTGCTGCTCCAGGTCGAAGCCGCCGCACTGCCCGAGCAGCGGATCGACAACGCGGTGTTCGAGCTCTCGCCGACCCCGCAGTGCGCGCGCGTCACCGGGCACGACGAGATCGGCGAGCGGGTGTGGCTGCAGGCGAGCGGGCGGCTTTCGCTCACCTACCACGCCGCAGTGACGATCGACCGCGCCGCCGCCGACCTGGCCACGCTTGCCGCAGCCTCGCCGCGCGAGCTGCCGGGCGAGACGGTCGAATACCTGCTCCCCTCGCGATATTGCCCTTCGGACCTGTTCGGCAACTTCGTCGACGCCGAGTTCGCTGGGCTCGCCGGCGGCGCGCGGATTGCCGCGATCCGCGACTGGATCGAGGCCAGCTTCGCCTACACCCCGGTAAGCACCGCCGAGACCACCGCGCTCGACACCTTCATCCGCCGCGAGGGCATCTGCCGCGACTATGCCCATGTCCTGATCACCCTGGCGCGCGCCAGTGGTGTGCCGGCGCGCATCGCCAGCGTCTATGCGCTCGGGGTCGAGCCGCCCGATTTCCACGCGGTGGCCGAAGTGTTCCTCGGCGGGGCCTGGCACCTGGTCGACGCCACCGGGATGGCCCAGCCGGGCGCAATCGCGATCATCGGGGTCGGCCGCGACGCCGGCGACGTCTCGTTCCTCACCGCCTTCGGCTACGCCGCACTGGTCGCGCAAACCGTCTCGGTGACTGCGCTCTAGTTGAGCGCATTCATCGCGGCGTGGACCCGCGCTTCCGCCTCCTCGCGCGACAAGCCCGCGGGGACCGGCTCGGCGAAGCGATAGATGATCGTCCCGCGGCGCTTCCAGGTGCGGTGGTAGAGCTCGCCGCTGTTCACAGCCACGGGCACAACCGGCCGACCGATCAGCTTGTAAAGCCCGGCGAACCCCGCCTGCAGCGGCGGCTTGCTCCCATGTGGAACGCGGGTGCCTTCGGCGAACAGCGCCAGCGGACGCTCGACCGCGATCACCCGCGCCGCGGAAATCATCGCCCTGAGCGCCTTGGCGCCCTGGTCGCGTTCGACCGCGACCAGCCCGAAGCGCCGCGCCGCAAGCCCCCAGCCCGGGATGCGGAACAGCTCGGCCTTGGTGAAGACCACCGGTCGGTCGAGCAGGGTGGGCAGGTCGATCGCCTCGAAAAAGCTCTCGTGCTTGAGCACCACCAGCGTATCGGGCCCGGGCATGGCCCCCTCGATCCGCACCTCGATCCCGAGGATGTTGTTTGCGCACCAGCGGTGCCAGCCAGACCATCCGGCCGCGGCGGCGATGAACGGGCGCTCGCCGACCAGCAGCATCGCCACCGCCCAGGTCACCAGTGGCACCGAGCCGCCGTAGAACACGGCGTAGAACGCAAGGCTGCGCAGGACCTCGCCCGGGGTGGCGGGGATCATGCGCGCCAGATCCGCGAAATCCGCCGCGCGAGCAGCTTGTGGTATTCGAGAAACAGTACCCTGAGCGAGGGCCGCGTCGGCACCGCGTCCTCGATCACGGTGACGCCTTTGGGCAGGACCAGCCGCAGTTCGTAAGCGGCGCGGCGCATGTGCCAGTCGCTCGTGACCAGCCGCACCGACCTTGCCCGGTTGGCCTTGAGCCAGTCGGCGATCTCGGTCGCATTGCTGCGGGTATCGACCGAAGCGAAGCCAAGCGTGATGCAGCAGGCCATCGTCTCGGGCGCGACCTTGTATTCGAGCGCGAATTCATGCGGGCGGACCTCGCGCGCGACCCCGGAGACGAGCATCCGCGGGGCGAGGCCGTTGCCCAGCTCGTCGAGCCCGCGGGCGATGCGGCCCTTGCCGCCGGTCGGCACCGCGATCGCGTCGGTCTTGCCCCCCGCGAGCGGCTGCGGCAGCGCCACGGCGAACCAGATGAACCCGAAGGCCCAGGCGAGCAGGACTATGGAAAGCGCTCGTCGCAGCATGGTCAAAGCATCTTGCCCAGCGCCCGGATCACCGTGATCCGCGCAGTCAGTGCCGCCAGCGCCACCCCGGCGAGCGGGATCAGCGCGAGCAGCACCCAATCGAGCCAGCCGAGCGCGCCGCCGCCGATCATCCCGGCGTCGAGCGCGGCGAAGCGCTGGCCGAGGAACAGCACCACCACCAGCCCGAGCGCGAGCCCGACCGCGCCGCCGCCCGCCGCGTCGAAGGCGATCGAGCGCTGGAACACCCGGGCGATCTGCGCGTCGGTCCCGCCGAGCAGGTGGACCAACTCGATCGTGCTGCGCGAGACTCCGAGCGCGTTGCGCACCGCCAGCAGCACCGCCGCGGCGAGCGCGCCGGCGAGCAGCGCGATCAGCGCCAGCGCCAGCCACTGCAACGCCGCGACCGCGCCGAACACCGGGCGCAGCCAGCCCGCCTGGGCGTCGACCCGCGCCGCCGTAGCGACCCCGCGCACCGCCTTGCGCAGCGCGGCGATCCGTTCGGCACTGGCCCCGCCGCGCAGCCGTACGTCGATCAGCGCCGGGACCGGCACCGCCTCGTCCCCCGCCGCGGCCCCCAGCCACGGCTCGACCAGCGCCTCGACCTCGCTTTGGGGAACCAGCTCGGCCGAGGCCACCTCGCTGCGCCCCGCCAGCAGCGTCAGCGCCGCCTCGGCCTGCGCGGTGCGAAGCGCCGGCGCGGCCTCGACGATCTGCACCGTCACCCCGCCCGAAAGCTCGGCCGAAGTCGCATTGGCGACATTGCGTAAGGCGAAGCCGGCGGCGGCGGCGATCACCGTCAGCGCGACCATGATTGCGATCACCCACGGCATCGGCCCGGCCAGCCGCGCCTGCGGGACCAGCCCGGTATCGCCCCCGCCCGAAAGCGTGCGCCAGCCGCGCGCGACCCCGCGAGAGAGCGCCGGGGGCAGCCGCAGCCGCCGGGGATTGAGGACCGCCTCGCTCATGCCGGTGCCGCCCGCCGCGGCGGATAGCGCAGCGCGCCCGTCGGATCGCTCAGCCGCCCCTTGTCGAGCCGCATGATCAGCGAATCCGGGACCTTGCGCAGCAGGTGCACGTCGTGGGTCGCGACCACCACGGTGGTGCCGAGCCGGTTGAGCGCCTCGAACAGCCGCAGCAGTTTGACCGCCATGTCGGGATCGACGTTGCCGGTCGGCTCGTCGGCGACCAAGAGGTCGGGCCGCCCGATCACTGCGCGGGCGATCGCCACACGCTGCTGCTCGCCGCCCGAAAGCGTCGCCGGGCGCGCCTCGAGCCGGTCGCCCAGCCCGACCCATTCGAGCATGTCGCGCACCGGCTTGGCGATGTCGCGCTCGGCCACTCCGGCAACCCGCAGCGGCAGCGCGACATTGTCGAAGGCGGAGAGGTGCGCGACCAAGCGAAAATCCTGGAACACCACGCCAAGGCGGCGGCGGAACCCCGGCAGACGGCCGCGCGGCAGGGTGATCGCGTCGGTCCCGAACAGGCGGATCATCCCGCGCGAAGGCCGCTGGGCGAGGTAGAGCAGCTTGAGCAGCGAGGTCTTGCCCGCGCCGCTCGCGCCGGTGAGGAAATAGAAACTGCCCGGGTGGAGCGTGACCGAAATGTCGCTCAGCACCTCGCGGTCCGCCTGATAGCGCAGCCCCACGTTGTCGAACTGAACGATGTCCCCGGTTGCGGCAGTGTTCATCAGGGTAGCGGGAAATCCGGCGAGAGGGTGCTTCGTTCCGGCCTATAGCCGCCTATCCATGTGGAAAAAAGGACCATGCGTCCCCCGCCCGCGTCCGCCAAGCCTTGCCGCGCCGGACGCCGTGCTGTTTAACCGGCGGGCAATGATCATCGCCTGCCCCGCCTGCAACACCCGCTATGCGGTGCCCGACAGCGCGATCGGCGTCGACGGGCGGACCGTGCGCTGCGCCAAGTGTCGCCATTCGTGGTTCCAGGACGGCCCGCGAATCGAGGCCGCTCCGCCTCCGCCGCCCCCTCCTCCGCCACCGGCTGTGCCGGTCGAGCAGGAGCCGGAGCCCCAGGCTCAGCCGGTCGAACCCGCCATCGCCGAACCCGAGCCCGAACCGGTCCCAGCCGACACCGCCTATGCCGAGGAGCCCGCGCCGGTCCCTCCGCCGCTGCCCGAGCGCGAGCCCGAACCGCCGCCGCCCTACGCCGACGACGACTACGACGAGGCCGGTTCGAGCTTCCGCTACGAACCGCCGTTCCGCGCGCGGCGCAACCCGGCGAAAATGTGGATGCTCGCCGCGCTGTTGTTCGCGGCGATGTCATTGGGCGCGGTCGCCGCGGTCGCCGCCTATGGCCTGCCCGACTGGGTGCCCTTCGCCCGCCCGACCTTCGCCGAGGCCCAGCCCGGGCTCCAGCTCGATTTCCCGGCCAACCGCCAGGAGCGCCGCACCCTGCCCGACAAGTCGGTCTATTTCGGGCTTTCCGGCACGATTACCAACACCGGCGCGACCCGCCGCAGCGTGCCCTCGGTGCTGATCGTGTTCCGCGGAGCGCGCAACCAGATCGTGTTCAGCCAGGAACTTGTCCCGCCCAAGCGCGTGCTCGCGCCCGGCGAGACGGTCGAGATCAACGAGGCGCTGACCGTGCCGCGCTCGGCCAGGTTCCGCGAAATCGGCTGGAAGCCGGGCTGAGCTAGGTAAATTCGATGAGGACGCCGCGCGGGCCGCGCTTGACCCGGCGCTCGACCCGCTCGGGCGCGGCGCTCGGCTCGGCGATTTCGCTGCGGATGATTTCGGCGGTCGCGCTCGCCCGCAGCGACACCGCCGGGCGCGGCGCGCGGGCGTCGTCTGCGCCGGGCGCCGCAGCGAGCAGGAGGATGGCCAGAAGCGCCATGCCCCATGGTCAACGCCAGGTTAACGCGCCGCGCAACCGGCCATCGCACGGCGTCCCGCAACGGCACGGCAAGCCCCGCCGCCGCGGCGCTTGCACCCCCCGGGACGCTTTGCTAAGGGCGCGCTCCTACCCCCCCGGAGCGGTCTTCCCGCCCCGATGATTTAGCGGTCGTGGCGGAACTGGTAGACGCGCAACGTTGAGGTCGTTGTGGGCGAAAGCCCGTGGAAGTTCGAGTCTTCTCGACCGCACCAATCAGTCCAAAATCGGCAGTGATTTTCGCCTTCGGGCAAGCTCCCCACCATTACACATTTTGCACATTAAGCATAGGTGACATTAAGCATTAAGGTGACAGGTGCGTTATTCCCCAATTTGACAGGTCTGCGCGGTGTGGCTAGCCTCGCGCCATGGCCCGTCTGCCCCGCTATGTCCTGCCCGGCGTCCCGCACCATGTGACCCAGCGCGGCAACCGGCGCGAGCGGACCTTCTTCGAGGATGGCGACTATGCGCTCTACCTCGATCTCCTGGCGCAGGGGGCCGAGCGTCACGGGGTCGAGGTGTGGTCCTATTGCCTGATGCCCAACCACGTCCACATCGTCGCGGTCCCGCGCGACGGCGACGCGCTGGCCCGAACCTTCCGCCACGTCCACCGCCACTACACCGGCTACGTCAACGCGCGGCTTAGGGTGACCGGGCACTTGTGGCAGGGCCGCTTCAGCTCGGTGGCGATGGACGAGGCGCATCTCCACGCGGCGCTGCGCTATGTCGCGCTCAATCCGGTCAGGGCGCGGTTGGTCGCACGGGCGGCCGACTGGCGCTGGTCGAGCGTCCGGGCGCATCTGGCGGGCCGCGACGACCATGTGGTAAGGGTCGCGCCCGCGCTCGACCGGGTGGGCGATTTCGCCGCCTT
>JBOHIC010000084.1:0-2176 GCA_050725835.1 Novosphingobium sp. | reverse complement strand
CAGCTCGGGCGGGATCACCGGCACGACGTCGAGGATCATCCACTCGGGCTTGTTGCCCGAATCGATGAAGCTTTCGACCACCTTGAGCCGCTTGATGATCTTCTTGGGCTTGAGTTCGGACTTGGTCTCGGAAAGTTCCTTGAGCAGGTCTTCCTTCTCCTGCACCAAGTCGAGGCTGATCAGCATGTGCTTGACCGCCTCGGCCCCGATCCCGGCCGAGAACGCGTCCTCGCCGTACTCGTCCTGATATTCGTAGAGCTCGTCTTCGGTGAGCAGCTGGTACTTCTCGAGCGGGGTCAGCCCAGGCTCGATCACCACGTAGCTCTCGAAGTAGAGGATCCGCTCGAGCTGCTTCAATTGCATGTCGAGCAGCAGGCCGATGCGGCTGGGCAGCGACTTGAGGAACCAGATGTGCGCGACCGGCGCGGCCAGCTCGATGTGGCCCATGCGCTCGCGACGGACCTTGGTCACGGTGACCTCGACCCCGCACTTCTCGCAGACCACGCCCTTGTACTTCATCCGCTTGTACTTGCCGCAGAGGCACTCGTAGTCCTTCACCGGGCCGAAGATGCGCGCGCAGAACAGGCCGTCGCGCTCGGGTTTGAACGTGCGGTAGTTGATCGTCTCGGGCTTCTTGATCTCGCCGAAGCTCCACGAGCGAATCCGCTCGGGGCTGGCGAGGCCGATCTGGATCTGGTCGAAGGTTTCGGGCTTCGCCATCTGGTTGGTGAACTTGGTCAGGTCGTTCATGTCTCGGTCCCTCTAGGGGTGAATTCTCGTGGGTGGGTGGGGAGGGTGGCGCTGAGGCCGCCCGTCCCGATCACTCCGCCGCCTGCGGCCACTCGTCCTCGTCGTCCGGCCCCGCGAGCGAGGACAGTTCGACGTTGAGGCCGAGGCTGCGCATTTCCTTGACGAGCACGTTGAAGCTCTCGGGAATGCCCGCCTCGAAGGTGTCGTCGCCCTTGACGATCGCTTCGTAGACCTTGGTCCTCCCGACCACGTCGTCGGACTTGACCGTGAGCATTTCCTGCAAGGTGTAGGCCGCGCCGTAGGCCTGGAGCGCCCAGACCTCCATTTCACCGAAGCGCTGCCCGCCGAACTGCGCCTTGCCGCCCAGCGGCTGCTGGGTGACGAGGCTGTACGGCCCGATCGAACGCGCGTGGATCTTGTCGTCGACCAGGTGGTGCAGCTTGAGCATGTAGATGTAGCCCACGGTGACCTTGCGGTCGAAGGCATCGCCGGTGCGCCCGTCGAACAGGACGACCTGCCCGCTGGTATCGAGCCCGGCCATCTCGAGCATCGCCGAAACGTCGCTTTCGCGCGCGCCGTCGAACACCGGGGTGCCCATCGGCACGCCGCCGGTGAGGTTCTCGGCCAGCTCGACGATCTCGGCGCTCGAGCGCGCGTCGATCTCGGCGTGATAGTTCGCGCCGTAGATCGTCTTGAGCTTCTCGGTCACCGCCGCAGGGGGCTTGGCCGCCTTGGGGTCGGGATTGGCCGCGCGCCATTCTTCGAGCGCCGCGCCGATCTGCTGGCCAAGGCCGCGCGCGGCCCAGCCCAGGTGCGTCTCGAAGATCTGCCCGACATTCATGCGCGAAGGCACGCCGAGAGGGTTGAGCACGATGTCGACCGGGGTCCCGTCCTCGAGGAACGGCATGTCTTCCTGCGGGAGAATCCGCGAGATGACGCCCTTGTTGCCGTGACGGCCGGCCATCTTGTCACCCGGCTGGAGCTTGCGCTTCACCGCAACGAAGACCTTGACCATCTTGAGCACGCCCGGCGCGAGCTCGTCGCCGCGCTCGAGCTTCTCCTTGCGGTCCTCGAACTTGTCCTGGATCGCCTTGACGGTCTCGTCGTACTGGGTCTTGACCGCTTCGAGCTGGCCCTGGACCTTGTCGTCGGCGACCGCGAACTTCCACCACTCGTGACGCTCGGCTTCGGCCAGCGTGGCCTCGTCGATCTTGGCGCCCTTCTTGACCCCCTTGGGGGCGGCGGTGGCGACCTGGCCGAGCAGCATGTCGCGCAGGCGGTTGTAGGTGGCGCGGTTGAGGATGCCGCGTTCGTCCTCGCGGTCCTTGGCGAGGCGTTCGATTTCCTCGTTCTGGATCGCGCGGGTACGGTCGTCGATCTCGATCCCGTGGCGGTTGAACACGCGGACCTCGACCACCGTCCCGGC
>JBOHIC010000083.1:0-1023 GCA_050725835.1 Novosphingobium sp. | reverse complement strand
CGGCGGTAGCTCAGCGCTTCCGCCACGTGTATCCGCCCGACCGTTTCCACCCCGGCAAGATCGGCGATCGTCCGCGCGACGCGTTTCATGCGGGTGTAGCCGCGGGCGGAGAGGCGCATGGCGTCGGCGGCCTGGAGCAGGAGCTTCTGCCCCGGTTCGTCCGGGGTGGCGTGGGCGTCGAGCATTTCGCCGTCGAGTTCGGCGTTGCTGCGCATCTTGGTCCCTGCGAGCCGCGCCGCCTGCACTGCGCGCGCTTCCGCCACCCGCGCGGCGACTTCGGCAGAACCTTCGGCGGGCGGGGGCAGCGCGAGGTCGGCGGCGCTGACCGGATCGACCTCGACGTGAAGATCGATGCGGTCGAGCAGCGGCCCGGAAACCTTGCCCTGGTAATCGGCGGCGCATCTGGGCGCGCGGCTGCAACCGAGCGCGGGATCGCCGAGCCAGCCGCAGCGGCACGGGTTCATCGCCGCGACCAGCTGCACCTGCGCCGGATAGGTAACGTGGGCGTTGGCGCGGGCGACGTCGACCCGTCCGGTTTCGAGCGGCTGGCGTAGCGAATCGAGCACCGGTCGCTGGAACTCGGGCAGCTCGTCGAGAAACAACACGCCGAGATGTGCGAGGCTGACTTCGCCAGGGCGCACACGAAGCCCGCCACCGGTTAGCGCGGCCATCGAGGCGGAATGGTGGGGCGAACGGAACGGCCGCACCCGGCTGATCCGCCCGTCCTCGAGAGTCCCCGCCACGGAAGCGACCATCGACACCTCGAGCGCCTCGGCCGAGGTCAGCGGCGGGAGGATGCCGGGCAGGCAGCTCGCCAGCAGCGACTTGCCCGCGCCCGGCGGCCCGATCATCAGCAGGTTGTGCCCGCCCGCGGCGGCGATTTCGAGCGCGCGCTTGGCGGTTTCCTGTCCTTTGACCTGCGCCAGGTCCGGCCCGCGCCCGGCGGCGTAGCCTCTCCGGGTTCCGGCACCGGGAGCACCTGCCGCCCGGCGAGATGATTGAGCAGGCTGACCAGGTCGGGCG
>JBOHIC010000082.1:0-7292 GCA_050725835.1 Novosphingobium sp. | reverse complement strand
GCGGGCGACGATACCGAGATCCTGGTCACCGCGCGCCGCCGGCAGGAAACCGCGCAGGAAGTGCCGCTGCCGATCTCGGTGGTCGGCGGCGAGCACATCGACAACACCGGCGCGTTCAACGTCGGGCGGCTCCAGCAGCTCGCCCCGACCCTGCAGTTCTATTCGTCCAATCCGCGCAACTCCTCGGCCAACATCCGCGGGCTCGGCGCGCCGTTCGGGCTGACCAACGATGGGATCGAGCAGGGCGTCGGGATCTACGTCGACGACGTCTACTATTCACGCGCCGCCAGCTCGACCTTCGATTTCCTCGACGTCGCGCAGATCGAGGTGCTGCGCGGGCCGCAGGGCACGCTCTACGGCAAGAACACCACCGCCGGCGCGCTCAACATTACCAGCCGTCAGCCGACCTTCGATTTCGAAAGCCGCGCCGAGGTGACGATCGGAAACCTCGCCTTCAAACAGGCCAAGGCCGCGGTCTCGGGTCCGCTCGCCGATACTCTCGCGGCGCGGCTCGCGCTTTCGGCGACCCGCCGCAAAGGGACGCTGTTCAACGTCAGGACCGGCAACTGGGTCAACGAGCAGGACAATCTCGGCCTGCGCGCGCAATTGCTGTGGCGCCCGTCGGACAGCGTCGACGTGACCCTGGCGGGCGACTACTCGGTCCAGGACCCCGAATGCTGCGCGCAGATCTTCGTCCGCACCGGCGCCACACAGCGCCCGCTCAACCGGCAATACGCCGCGCTCGCCGCGGCGCAGAGCTACGCGGTCCCCAGCACCAACCCGTTCGATCGTCTCACCGACCTCGACGCCGACCTCAACGCGGGAAACAAGATCGGCGGGGCCAATCTGCGGGTGAAGTGGGACACCGGACCGGGCACCTTCACCTCGATCACAGCCTATCGCTTCTGGGACTGGAAGCCCTCGAACGACCGCGACTTCATCGGCCTGCCGATCACCACCAAGTCGCAGAACCCCTCGCAGCAGAAGCAGTACACCCAGGAATTCCGCTATGCGCAGAGCGGCGACAGCTTCGATTTCGTCGGGGGGCTGTTCGGATTCCATCAGACCGTGCGCACCCAGGGGCTGCAGGTGCAGGGCGCGGCGGCGAGCAAGTGGCTCCTCGCGCCGTCGGCCTCGCCAACCGCGCTCGCCAACATCCCGGCTGTGCTCGACCAGCTGACCGCCGCCAACGACATCCGGCTCGACAACACCAGCCTCGCCGCCTTCGGCCAGGTCAGCTGGAAGGTGACCGATGCCTTCACCGTCCAGCCGGGGCTGCGGATCAACTACGACAAGAAGCAGGGGCTCTACGATTCGGTGGTGACCGGCACCGCCTCGGACGGAACCCGTCAGTTGGTGCTGTTCTCGCCCGGGGCCTATTCCAGCGACCCGTGGATCGCAGCGCAGCGTGGGGTGCTCGCGCCGCAACGCTTCGAGGCCGAATTCAGCGATTGGAACTTCAGCTACGACCTGACTCTGAGCTGGAAGGCGGCGCGCGACGTGCTCGCCTATGCGACCTATGCCAAGACCTTCAAGTCGGGCGGGATCAACCTCAACGGCGTCCCCAACGCCGCCGCCGGCAATCCGATCCTCGCCGCCGCGACGGTCAAGCCCGAGTCGCTCGACCATTACGAACTGGGCGTGAAGGCCCAGTTTGCAGACCGCAAGGTCACCGCCAACCTCTCGGCATTTCGCACCGACATCGCCGACTACCAGGCGCTGGTCAGCAACGGCCAGCTCGGCGTCCTGCGCGGCTACCTCGCAAACGCCGAACAGGTCCGCACCCAGGGGATCGAATGGGATCTCTCGGTGCGCCCGAGCGAGCGCTTCAACGCCTATCTCAACGGCGTCCATACCGCTGCGACCTATCGCAAGTTCGTCGATGCGCCGTGCCCGCCCGAGCTTTCCGGCGGCGGCAGCGGCACTCCGGTCGCGGCGGCGGGAACTCCCGGCAACAGCCCGGCAAACTGCGACATCTCCGGCCAGCGCCTGCCTGGCGTTTCGAAGTGGTCGTTCTCGTGGGGTGCCGAGGCCAATCTGCCGGCGACGCTGGTGGGCAAGGCGGGCGAGGTCTACCTCGGCTACGAAGGTAGCGGGCGGACGGGCTTTTCCTCGAACCCGACCCCTTCGGCTTACACCTGGGTCGACGGCTATGCGCTCTCCAACTTCCGCCTTGGCTTCCGCACCGAAGCGGGGCTCAACCTGTTCGCTTGGGTGCGCAACGCTTTCGACGTGAACTATTTCGAATCGCTCGCGGTGCCTTCGGGCAACACCGGGCTGATCGCCGGCAGCCTCGGCGATCCGCGGACCTGGGGCGCGACGGTAAAGGTCGAGTTCTAAGCGATCGGCGCTGCATTCGGCGGGGGTGACGCGGCAGCACGGGTTCGTTAAACGTTCCGCGCGATGCTCACCCGCCTGTCCATCCGCAACGTCGTCCTGATCGAGGCGCTCGAGCTCGATTTCGGCGGCGGGCTGGGGGTGCTCACCGGTGAGACCGGGGCGGGCAAGTCGATCCTGCTCGATGCGCTCGGGCTGGTGCTGGGCCAGCGCGCCGAGACCGCGCTGGTTCGCGCCGGCGAGGATCTGGCCAGCGTGATCGCGACGTTCGAGTTCGACCGGCTCCCCGCAGCCGTGCGCGCGGTGCTCGACGAGGCGGGGGTCGAGACCGAGCCGGGCGAGCCGTTGATCCTCAAGCGCCGCCTCAAGGCCGACGGCGGGAGCAAGGCTTTCGTCAACGACCAGCCGGTCGGCGCGGCGCTGCTGCGCGAACTGGCGGCACACCTGGTCGAGCTCCACGGCCAGCACGACGACCGCGGGCTGGTCAACCCGCGCGGCCACCGCGCGCTGCTCGATCGCTACGCGCGCGCCGATGCCGTTGGGGTCGAAGCGGCGTGGCGCGATTGGCGGGCCAAGGAGGACGCGCTGGCCGCGGCGCAGGGCGCCGTCGTTCAGGCCGCGGCGGACCGCGACATGCTGCTCGCGCACCTCGCCGAGCTCGCCGCGCTCGAGCCGCGCCACGGCGAGGAGGCCGAGCTCGCCGAAGCCCGCGCAGCGATGCAGAAGGGCGAGCGGCTCTCGGGCGACCTCGCCGAATTGAAGCACCTGTGGGCGGGATCGGATTCGGCGCTGGCGTCCTTGCGCAGCGCGGCGCGGCGGCTCGACCGGATCGCGAACGAGCACCCGCTGCTGGCCGAGGCGCTCGCCGCGCTCGATCGTGCTGTGATCGAGGCGAGCGAGGCCGAAGACGGGCTGGCCCGCGCGAGCGAGGCGCTGCGCCACGATCCCGCCGCGCTCGACCGCTTCGAGACCCGGCTGTTCGAGCTGCGCGCCGCAGCGCGCAAGCACGGATGCCAGGTCGACGATCTGCCCGAGCGGATGCACGCGCTGCGCCGCGAACTCGACGGGATCGAGCACGGCGAGGCCGAGCTGGCCGCGCTGGCCCGCGCCGCGCACGAGGCCGGGCTCGACTTTCGCGCGCGGGCCGAGGCGCTGTCGGTAGCGCGCGCGGAGGCGGCGCAGCGGCTGGACAAGGCAGTGGCGGGGGAACTCGCGCCCTTGAAGCTCGACGCCGCGCGGTTCCGCACGAGCATCATCCGGCTGACGGAAGAGCGCTGGGGCCCGGGCGGGATCGACGCCATCGAGTTCCTGATCAGCACCAACCCGGGCGCCGATTTCGCACCGCTCAACAAGATCGCCAGCGGCGGCGAGCGGTCGCGCTTCATCCTCGCGCTCAAGGTCGCGCTCGCCGAGGAGGGCGGGGCCGCGACGGTGATCTTCGACGAGATCGACCGCGGCGTGGGCGGCGCGGTCGCCAGCGCGATCGGCGAAAGGCTGGCGCGGCTCGCGGAAGGCGGCCAGCTCCTCGCGGTCACCCACTCGCCCCAGGTCGCCGCGCGTGGGACCACGCATTATGTCATCCACAAGACCAGCGAAGGCACCGTCACCCGCACCTCGGTAGCCCTGCTCGACGCCGCGGGCCGGCAGGAAGAGATCGCCCGGATGCTCTCGGGCGCGGAGGTGACCAACGAAGCGCGCGCCCAGGCCGACCGACTGCTGGAGAGGGTGTGAGCCAGTTCGACACGCTTGATCGCCCGGTCTGGAACATGCTCACCGGCCCGCAGGCGCACCTCGCGGTGGCGCGCGGCGCGGCGGTGCGGATCGACCCGGGCTACGGACCTTTCGCCGCGGCGCGCGACGGGTCGGACGAAGCGCAGGCGGCGCTCGCCGCGCTGATCGCGCCGGGCGAGACCGTTTGGCTCGTCGAGCCGGAGGAGTGGTCCGCGCCGCCCGGGACGCGCGTGGTGCGCACCGCGGCGCTGGCCCAGATGGCCGCTGAAGCGCCCCAGGCGCCGCGTCCCGGCGACGAGCCGGGCGATCTGCTCCGCGAGGCCGACGGTGCGGCTATGACCGCGCTGGCGCTCGCCACCGAACCCGGTCCGTGGGGCGAGCGCACCCGGTGCTACGGAGATTTCTTCGGCCTGCGCCGCGATGGCCGGCTGGCGGCGATGGCGGGCGAGCGGATGCGCCCCGCGCCCAGGCTAGCCGAAGTCAGCGCGGTGTGCACTTGGCCCGAGTTTCGCGGGCAGGGGTTGGCGGGGATGCTGATCCGGCAAGTGATGGCCGGCTTCACCGCGCGCGGCGACACCCCGTTCCTCCATTCCTACGCGGGCAACGCCGGGGCGATCCGGCTGTATGAGTCGCTTGGCTTTGCCGTGCGGCGCGAAATGGTGGTGACGGTGCTGGCGCTTGACGAGACCTGATCCGAGACCTATTTCAAGACCATGAACGCGCCCTTCAAACCCGACCCGATAGTCCCGATCCTCGCCGACGTCGGGGTCAGCATCAGCGATCTCAAGCGCAACCCCGCGGCGGTGATCGAAGCGGCCAAAGCTCAGCAGGTGGCGATCCTTAACCGCCACCGGCCGGTGGCCTATGTGGTCTCGCCCGAAGTTTGGGAGCACGTGCTCGACGTATTTGCCGATCGCAGGCTGGAGCGCGAAGCCATCGAGGCATTGGCGGAGGAAGGCGAAGACGTGGTGATCGATCTCGATGCCTACCTTTGACATCGCCTTCCGCCCGCGCGCGGCCAAGGCATTTGCAAAGCTGGGCACCGCCGATCAGCGTCAGCTCGCCGGGAAGCTGAAGGAACGGCTCGAAAATCCGCGCGTTGCCGCCGACTCGGTGCGCGAAATCCCCAATGGATATCGTCTCAAGTTGCGCAAGTCCGGAGTGAGGCTGATCTACCTCGTTCGTGATGCCAAGCTCTTGGTCCTGGTGTTGTCGGTCGGACGGCGCGAACGCGAGGAAGCTTACAAGGAGGCGGTCAGCGAATACCGAAAACTCGATGACTGAAGCCGAAGCCGCCAACGAACTGATGCGCCTCGCCCGGGCGATCGCGCACCACAACCGGCGCTATCACGCCGAGGATGCGCCCGAGGTTTCGGACGCCGAATACGACGCGCTGGTGCGGCGCAACGCCGAGCTTGAGGCGGCGTTTCCGCAACTGGTGCGGGCGGACAGTCCCTCGAAGCTGGTCGGGCACGAGGTCGCCGGATCGCCGCTCGCCAAGGTTCCGCACGCGGTGCGGATGATGAGCCTCGATAACGCATTCGCCGATTCGGAAGTCGAGGAGTTCGTCGTGCGGGTGCGGCGGTTCCTCAACCTCCCGGCCGACGCCGAAGTGGCGATGACCGCCGAGGACAAGATAGACGGGTTGTCGTGCTCGCTGCGGTACGAGGCTGGGCAACTGGTGCGGGCAGCGACTCGCGGCGATGGGCAAGTCGGCGAGGACGTGACCGCCAATGTCGCGACGATTTACGATATTCCTCAGCGACTTGAAGGTGATTTCCCCGATCTGTTCGAGGTTCGCGGCGAAGTCTTCATGAGCAAGGCGGACTTTGCCGCACTCAACTCGCGGCAGGAGGCGGCGGGGGGCAAGGTCTTCGCCAATCCGCGCAACGCTGCGGCGGGGTCGCTGCGGCAGAAGGACCCCGCTGTCACCGCGAGCCGCCCGCTGCGCTTCCTCGCCCACGGCTGGGGCGCGGTCAGCGCGCTGCCCGCCGACACCCAATTTGAGGCGATGCGGCGGATCGCCGCCCGGGGCGTGCCGGTGTCGCCCTTGCTCGAACGCTGCGACGATGTCGCCGCCATGCTCGCGCATTATCGCAAGATCGAGCATCAACGCGCTGATTTACCTTATGATATAGACGGAGTGGTCTATAAGGTCGACCGCCTCGACTGGCAGGAGCGGCTCGGCTTCGTCGCCAAGGCCCCGCGCTGGGGGCTGGCGCACAAATTCCCCGCCGAGCGCGCCGAAACCACGCTCGAGGCCATCGACATCCAGGTCGGCCGCACTGGCAAGCTCACCCCCGTGGGACGGCTCAAGCCGGTCACCGTCGGCGGAGTGACGGTTCAGAACGTCACGCTCCACAACCGCGACGAGATCGGACGGCTGGGCCTGCGCGTCGGCGACCGGGTGGTGCTCCAGCGCGCCGGCGACGTGATCCCGCAGGTGGTCGAGAACCTCTCCCGTGAAGAACCGCGTGAGGCTTATGCGTTCCCCGTCCATTGCCCCGAATGCGCCAGCGAGGCGGTGGCCGAGGAAGGCGAGGTCGACGTCCGCTGCACCGGCGGCCTGATCTGCCCGGCGCAGCGCACGCAACGGCTGCAGCACTTCGTCAGCCGCGCCGCGCTCGACATCGAGGGACTGGGGGAAAAGACCATCGCCGAGTTTTTCGCGCTCGGCTGGCTCGAAAGCCCGGCAGATATCTTTCGCCTGCATCAGCGCCGCGAGGCGATCCTCGAGCGCGAGGGCTGGCAGGACAAGTCTGTGGACAACCTGTTGGCGGCAATCGAGGCGAAGCGCTCCCCCGACGCCGCGCGGCTGCTGTTTGGGCTCGGCATTCGCCACGTCGGCGCGGTCACCGCGCGCGACTTGCTCAAGCGGCTGACCACGCTCCCGGCGCTTCGCGGGGCGGTCGAGGCGGGTGACGTCGAGGCCCTCACCGAGATCGACGGGATCGGCCCTGCGGTGGTCGAGGCGCTCGGCGACTTCTTCCACGAGCCGCATAACGTCGCGGTGTGGGAGGACCTGCTGTCCGAAGTCTCGCCCCCGCTCTATGTAGTCGAAACCCGCGATAGCCCGGTGTCGGGAAAGACTGTGGTTTTCACCGGCAAGCTCGAGACGATGAGCCGCGACGAGGCCAAGGCCCAGGCCGAGGCGCTCGGGGCCAAGGCGGCGGGCTCGGTGAGTGCAAAAACCGACCTGGTCGTCGCCGGTCCGGGTGCGGGGA
>JBOHIC010000081.1:0-23628 GCA_050725835.1 Novosphingobium sp. | reverse complement strand
GCGAACGGGTTTTCGGTGCGGAGCATCGCCCCGGCGAGCCCGGCCTTGACCCGCGCGTTGCCCGGAGCAAGCTGGTCGGCGCGCTGGTAGAACCCGATCGCGGCATCGTAATCGCCGGTCGCCGCGGCGGCGCGCCCGGCATCGATCAGCGCGGCGACATCGCGCGGGTTGCGCGCGAGCCGGCCGAGCGCATCGTTGAGGCTCATCCCGCTCGCCCCGGGGATCGACTGGACCACCGGCTGGCCGACTTGCGCGGCCGCAGCCGCGGGCGCGGCCAGCGCAAGGGCGGCAAGCAGACTACGGGCGGAGAACATCGGCGCTCACTTTACCGGACGGCACTCTTGCGCACCATGCCGCACGGCGGCTGAACCGCAGGCGAACGGCGACGGCGGGAGAGGCCTACTGGTTGTTCTGGCGGTTGAGGAAGCGCGGGATGCTGAGCGAAGGCCCCTCGTCGCCGCCTTCCTCCTCCTCGTCCTCGTCGGCGCTGCGCCCGCCGCGCGAGAGGTTGGCCATGCGCTCGAACAGCGTGTTGCCCGCGCTTGGCGGGCGCGGCCCGCGCTCGGCGGTCTCCTCGCCGCCCTCGGCGAGCAGCCCGCGGCGGCGGGTGGCCAGCGGCGAAACCGGCTGGTCGTCCTCGGCGAGGCGGTCGGCGCTGCCGAGTAGGTCGTCGCCGCTCTCGCCGGCCCCGCCAGCCTCGTCGCCGGCTTCGAGCGAGAGTTCGAGCGGCTCGTCTTCTTCGCGCGCGGCGGCTTCGGCAGGCTCTGAAGCGGTGTCGGGGACCGAATCCCATTCATCGTCGGACCCGCCGGCGAAGCCGCCGTCCCCGCCCGTTTCGGCGGAGAACTGGCTATCGTCGGCGGCGGTTTCGGTGAGGTCGAGCGGTTCGTCCTCCGCACCCTGATCGACCGCCAGCACCGGTTCGGCCTCGGGCTCGGCTTCGGGGGCGGCGCGCTCGAACAGCGGCTCGGCTTCGGGAACGGCCATAGCCGGGCGGGCGGGTCCGCGCGCCGCGCCGAGATTGAACGGGCGGCTGGCGACATCGGCCGCCATCTCGCCGCTCTGCTCGATACCCGTCGCGACAACCGAGACGCGGATCTTGCCCGACAGGTCGGGGTTGAAGGCGCTGCCCCAGATGATGTTGGCGTTGGGATCGACCAGCTCGCGGATGTGGTTCGCGGCCTCGTCGACCTCGAGCAGCTTCATGTCGTCGCCGCCGATGATCGAGATGATCACCCCCTTGGCGCCCTGCATGCTGACCCCGTCGAGCAGCGGATTGGCGATGGCGCGTTCGGCGGCTTCGAGCGCACGGTTCTCGCCGCTGCCCTCGCCGGTGCCCATCATCGCCTTGCCCATCTCGCCCATGACCGAGCGGACGTCGGCGAAATCGAGGTTGATGAGGCCGGGCATGACCATCAGGTCGGTGATCGAGCGCACCCCCTGCTGGAGCACCTCGTCGGCCATCATGAAGGCTTCCTTGAAGGTCGTCTCGGCCTTGGCCACCAGGAACAGGTTCTGGTTGGGAATGACGATCAGCGTATCGACGTGCTTCTGCAGCTCCTCGATCCCCGAATCCGCCGCGCGCATCCGCCGGGTCCCTTCGAAAAGGAACGGCTTGGTCACGACGCCGACGGTGAGCACGCCCTTGTCGCGCGCGGCCTTGGCGATCACCGGGGCGGCGCCGGTGCCGGTGCCCCCGCCCATCCCCGCGGCGATGAAACACATGTGCACCCCATCGAGCGCGCGTTCGATCTGGGCCTGGCTCTCTTCCGCCGCGGCCCGGCCGACTTCGGGCCGGGCGCCCGCGCCGAGCCCCTGGGTGATGTCCGCGCCCAATTGGATGCGGTGCTCGGCGACCGAGGAATTGAGCGCCTGGGCATCGGTGTTGGCGACGATGAAATCGACGCCTTCGATCTCGGCGTTGATCATGTTGGTGATGGCGTTGCCACCCGCCCCGCCGACCCCGATCACGGTAATCCGGGGGCGCAGTTCCTCGACCGCGGGCGGACCGATATTGATGCTCATTGTGCTCTCCTGTCAGGCACGCGAGGCTTGAAACGACTTAACCTAGACGTTTGCACCGTTCGAATCGGTGAAGCAAAGCGGTTTCGCCCATTGTCCACAGCGACCACGGCTAAAAATACTCCCGCAAGGCACGGTAAACGCGGGTGACCAGCCCCAGCCCGGCGTAGCGCACGGTCGGCTGCCAGCGCGGACCGACCGAGCGGATGTCGATCGGATCGGCGGCGGCGTAGAGCGCCAGCCCGGCGAGCGTGGCGAAGCCCGGCGTGGCGTGCGCTTCGGCGAGGCCCTTGAGCTGCGGCGCGCGGCCGATCCGCACCGGCTTGCCGAGCGCGGCCTGGGCGTAGTCCGCGAGCCCCGCGAGTTCGGCCCCGCCGCCGGTCACCACCACCTGCTGCCCGCGCTGCCCGGCGTAGCCCATCGCCGTCAGCGCGCGCGAAACTTCCTCCATCAGCCGGGCGAGCTGGAGGGTGATGACCGAGACCAGCTCGGCCCGCGGAATGCGGTTCTTGTCGTCGGCGTGGCGCGCGGCAGGGCCGGTGGCCTCGTCGCCCGGGGCGTTGACCGGGATCATCTCGCGGTGATCGGCCTGGCTGGCGATCGCCGAGCCGTGGACGCATTTGAGCCGTTCGGCCTGGAACCGGCGGATCCCGAAAGCGCTGGCGATCGCGTCGGTGATGTCGCCCGAGCCCATCGGGATCGCGACCAGCCCGACCAGCATTCCCGCGGCATAGACCGAGACGTTGGTGACCTCGCCGCCGAATTCGACCAGCGCCACCCCCAGCTCGCGCTCCTCGGGGGTCAGGCAGGCGTGGCCCGCGGCGATCGGCGAGCCGACCACCGCCTCGACCTCGAGGTGCGCGTTCTGCACCGCTTCGGTGATGTTGCGGATCGGCGCGCCGTCGGCGAGCATGACGTGGATATCGACCCCGAGCCGCTCGGCGTGAAGACCCTTGGGATCGGCCACCCCGTCGGCCCCGTCGAGGGTGTAGTGCGCGGGCTGGGCGTGGAGCACCATCCGCCCGTCGGGCTGGATCACCTCGCGCCCGGCGACGAGCAGGTGCTCGATGTCGTCGACTTCGATCCGGCGTCCGCCGATGTCGACCTCGACCTGCGCGATCTGGCTGGCGAGCCCCGCCCCCGAGCAACCGATCCACACGCTCTTGACCCCGAGGTTGGCCATCTTCTCGGCCCGCTCGACCGCGTCGCGCACGGCGTAGGTCGCCGCCTGCATGTCGGTGACGTAGCCGCGCTTGATCCCCTGGCTGGCGCGGTGGCCCGAGCCGAGCACGACCATCTCGCCGGACTCCGAGATGCCGGCGATCATCGCCGAGACGCGGAACGAGCCGAGGTTGACCGCGGCGAAGACGTTGGCGATGCGCGGGCCGGCCATCAGTCGGCCTTCGCGGCGGGCTTGGCGGAAGTGGAGGCGACCGGCGCGGGCTTGGGCGGCTCGGCGGCGCGCGCGGGCATGCGGAAATAGATCCGGTCGGGCGCGCGCATGTCGAAGGCGAGCGCCCGTCCGCCGAGCAGGCGGTTGACCCCGTCGAGCCGGGCGAACTCGACCAGCGCCTTGGACGAGGCCTTGCCGCCTTCGGGCAGCGCCAGCACCTGGCCGGTGCGGAAGGTCAGGTTCCAGCGGCGGTTGCCGACCCATTCGGCCTCGCGCACCTGGGGCTGCAAGGCGGGTGCAGCCTCGAGCAACGCTCCGAGCGCGCCGATCTGCTTGCCCGCGGCAGGGCCGGAGACCACCAGCATCTTCCTCGCCCGCGCCGCGCTGACCGGCTCCAATTCGTGCCCGGCGGCGTCTATCAGCACCAGCCGGTCGGGCTTGCGCAAAACCGCGTGGGGACGGCGCTCGACGATGTCGATCACCAGCGTATCGGGCAGCTGGCGCGAAACCCGCGCGTCCTCGACCCACGACAAGGCGAGCAGTTCGGTGCGCAAGGCATGGAGGTCGACCTGGGTCATCGCCCGGTCGCTTTCACCCAGCACGCGCTCGTAAACCTTGAGCTCGTTCAGATGCTTGGTCCCGCGAACCGAGACGTTGTTGACCCGGAACCCCGCCTCGGCAGCGACCGCCGCGAGCTGGCGCTGCGCCATCGCCGGGATCCCGGCGAAGCTCGCGACGAACCACGCCAGCACCACCGCGCCGCCGAGGATCGCCGCGAGCATCGCCTGGTGCAGCCGCTCCTCGCCGATCGGGAGCAGCGAGAGGACTCTGCCGATCGCCGAGCCGGTGCGGCCCTTGGCGGCGCGGACCTTGCGCTCGGTTCCGCGCGCGGCGGCGGCGCGGCGAGCGGTGGTCGGCTTGCGGCTGATCTTGCGGCTCATTTCGCCCCCCGACCGGCAATAGCCTCTTCGATGATCAATTCGACCAGGTCGCCATAGTCTATCCCCAGATGCCGCGCCTGTTCGGGCACCAGGCTCAAAGGGGTCATCCCCGGCTGGGTGTTGGTTTCGAGCACGAACAGGCCTTCGAGCCCGCGCTCGTCGTCCCAGCGGAAGTCAGTGCGGCTGCACCCCTTGCAGCCGAGCAGGCGGTGGCAGCGCAGCGCGAGATCGAGGCAGGCCTGGGTGATCTCGTCGGGCACTTCGGCGGGGCAGATGTGGTCGGTCATGCCCTCGGTGTATTTGGCGTCGAAATCGTAGAAGCCCGATTTAGGCTTGAGCTCGGTGACCATCAGCGCGCGGTCGCCGAGCACCGCCGTGGTCAGTTCGCGCCCGCGGATATAGGGTTCGGCGAGCAGGCTCTCGAACTCCTGCCACGGCCCCTTGGCGTCGCGCGCGATGGGGTTGCCGCAGTTTCCCTCGTTGGTGACAATCGCCACCCCGACCGACGAGCCTTCGTTGACCGGCTTCAACACGTAAGGCCGCTCGAGCGGGTCCTTCTCGTGGATTTCGGCGACCGGGACGATCCGGCCGCCGGGCATCGGCACCCCGTGGGGGACCAGCGCCTGCTTGGTCAGCTCCTTGTCTATCGCGATGACCGAGCTGGCCATGCCCGAATGGGTATAGGTCAGCCCCATCAGGTCCATCATCCCCTGGACCGAGCCATCCTCGCCGGGCGTGCCGTGGAGCGCGTTGAACACCACGTCGGGCGCGGCTTCGGCCAGCTTTTGGGCAATGTCGCGGCCCATGTCGATGCGGGTGACCGTGTGCCCGCGCTGCTCGAGCGCCGCCGCCACGCCTTCGCCGCTCATCAGCGAAACCGACCGCTCGCTCGACCAGCCGCCCATGAGCACCGCGACGTGGAGTTTCGGAATGCTCACGTCAAAATCCTCCCCGGAACGGGGAGGGGGACCGCCCGCAAAGCGGGTGGTGGAGGGGTCGGATGCTATCCCTTCGACGCCGTGTTGCGCGGAGGGCATTCGACCCCTCCGTCAGCCCTGCGGGCTGCCACCTCCCCGTCCCGGGGAGGATTTGCGCGATCGTGCTCACTTCTCACCCACCCTTTGGATTTCCCACTCCAGCGCGACACCCGAGCTTGCTTTGACCCGCCGCCGCACTTCCTCGCCGAGCGCTTCGATATCGGCGCTGGTCGCCTGGCCGGTATTGATCAGGAAGTTGCAGTGCTTCTCGCTGACTTGCGCGCCGCCGACCTGCAGGCCCCGGCAGCCCGCGGCATCGACCAGCCGCCAGGCCTTGTCTCCATCGGGGTTCTTGAAGGTCGAGCCGCCGGTCTTCGAGCGCAGTGGCTGGCTGGCTTCGCGGCTCGCGGCGATGCGGTCCATTTCGCGCTGGATCTCCGCCGGCACCCCCGCCCGCCCGCGAAACCGCGCGGCGACAACGATCGCGCTTTCGGGCAGTTCGGAGTGACGGTAGGTGTAGCTGAGTTCATCTACCGCCAGCGTTCGCACCTCGCCCGAGCGCAGCACCACGTCGCAATCGACCAGGATGTCCTTGACCTCGCGGCCATAGGCCCCGCCGTTCATCCTAACGAAGCCGCCGACCGTGCCGGGGATCGAGCGGAGGAATTCTAGCGCCGCGATGCCGGAATCGCGCGCCGTTGAGGAAACGAGGATGCCGCTCGCGCCGCCGCCGCAATCGAGCGTGTGTTCGCCCGCTCGGCTCACGTTCGCAAAGGCCTTGCCCAGCCGCACCACCACCCCGGGCCAACCGCCATCGCGGACGATCAGGTTGGAGCCGAGTCCCAGCGCCATCAACGGCACCGCGGGATCGAGTTCGCACAAGAAGCCCTGGAGATCGGCGAGATCCCTGGGTTCGAACAGCCAGTCCGCCGCCCCGCCCGACTTGAACCACACCAGCGGCGCGAGCGGGGCGTTTGGGGTGAGCTTGCCCCTCACGCCGTCCACCCTGAGCTTGTCGAAGGGCTGCTTTTTCCCTTGGCCGCCGCACGAAGACAAGGACGGTCCTTCGACAAGCTCAGGACGGACGGGTTGGGATACGGAGGTCATTGGTGCCTCCGCGCCGCGATCGCGTCGGCGAGGCCGGCGGCGGCCTTGGTGATGTCGCCCGCGCCGAGGCAGACCACCATGTCGCCCGGCTCGACCGTTTCGGCGAGCGCTGCAGCGAGCGCATCGGGGCCGTCGACCACTTGCGCCGAACGGTGGCCGCGGGCCTTCATCCCCTCGACCATCGCCGCCGAATCGACCCCTTCGAGCGGCGTTTCGCCCGCCGCATAGACCGGCAGCGCGAAGACCATGTCGGCGTCGTTGAAGGCGGCCTGGAAGTCTTCCATGTGATCGCGCAGGCGGGTGAAGCGGTGCGGCTGGACCACCGCGATCACGCGGTTCTGGACGCCCTCGCGCGCCGCCGACAGCACCGCGCGGATTTCGACCGGGTGGTGGCCGTAGTCGTCGATGATCGTCGCGCCCCCGACTTCGCCGACTTTGGTGAAGCGGCGCTTGACCCCGTGGAACTTGGAAAAGCCGGTCTGGATGGTGGCATCGTCGCAGTGCATTTCCGCCGCCACCGCGACCGCGGCGAGTGCGTTTTCGACGTTGTGCCGCCCCGGCATCGGCAGCTCGATCCCCTCGATCCGCCGCAAGGCGCCGTCGCGCTGGCGCAGCACCACGTCGAAGCGGTTGCCGCCGGGAAAGGGCGTGACGTTCTCCCCCCGCACGTCGGCCTGGGCGGAGAAGCCGTAGGTCACCACGCGGCGGTCGCGGATTTTGGGGATCACCGCCTGGACCTCGGGATGGTCGATGCATAGCACCGCGCAGCCGTAGAAGGGCACGTTCTCGATGAATTCGACGAAAGCCTCCTTGATCGCATCGAAGCTGCCGTAGTGATCGAGATGCTCGGGATCGATGTTGGTGACCACCGCGATGGTCCCGTCGAGGCGGAGGAAGCTGCCGTCGCTCTCGTCGGCCTCGACCACCATCCACTCGCTCGCGCCCAATCGCGCGTTCGAGCCGTAGGAGTTGATGATCCCGCCGTTGATCACCGTCGGATCGACCCCGCCGGCGTCGAGCAGCGCGGCGATCATGCTGGTGGTGGTGGTCTTGCCGTGGGTGCCCGCAACCGCGACGGTGCGCTTTAGCCGCATCAGCTCGGCGAGCATCTCGGCGCGGCGGACCACGGGCACGCGCTGTTCGAGCGCGGCGGCGACCTCGGGGTTGGTGCGGCGCACCGCGGTCGAGGTGACGACCACCGCGGCATCGCCGAGATTGGCCGCGTCGTGGCCGATCATCACCTTGATCCCGCGCTTTCTAAGCCCTTCAACGACGTAACCTTCGGCGATATCGCTGCCCTGCACCGCATAGCCGAGGTTGGCCATGACCTCGGCGATCCCGGACATGCCGATCCCGCCGATCCCGACGAAATGGATCGTCCCTATATCGGTGCCGACACCCTTCATGCCGGGGCTGCTTCGCCGATTGCCGGAACGCTCTCCGCCATGCGGATCACGTCCATCAGCGGCGCTCCGCCGAAGCTTTCGACCAGGTCGGCAAGGTCGGCGGTGGCGTTCGGATAGCCGCAGTTCCACGCGGCGTGGGCGGCGTTGGCGAGGGTTTCGGGGCTCATCGCGATCGCCTGGATCTGCTTGGCCAGCTCGGCCGCGGTAAATTTCTCCTGGCGGATCATCCGCGCGCCCCCTGCAGCGACCACGTCGCGGGTGTTGGCGGCCTGGTGATCGTCGGTGGCGATGGGCAGAGGGACGAGGATGCCGGGGCGGCCGACCACGGTCATCTCGGCGATGGTCATCCCCCCGGCGCGGCCGATGAACAGGTGCGCGTCGGCCAGCCGGCTCGCCATGTCCTTGAAATAGGTGCCGAGTTCGGCCGGGATGTCGTGGCTGGCATAGCGCGCGCGAACCGCCTCGATATCCTCGGCGCGGCACTGCTGGGTGACCTGGAGCCGGGTGCGCAGCGCGGTGGGGAGCATGGCGAGACCGTCGGGGACCACGTCCGAGAGCACGCTCGCACCCTGGCTGCCGCCGGTGACCAGCACCCTGAGCAGGCCTTCGGCGGTGAACGGCGGAAACGGCGCGTCGCGCAGCGCGAGGACTTCGGTGCGGACCGGGTTGCCGACGAGGTGGACTTTGTCGGCGTGCTTGGGGGCGAGCCGCTCGACCCGGGCATAGGCGGTGGCGATGGCCGCGACCCGCCCGGCGAGCAGGCGGTTGACCCGGCCGAGCACCGCGTTCTGGTCGTGGAGGACGCCCGGCAGGCCCGCCGCCGATGCGGCGAGCAGCGCGGGCAGCGCGGGATAGCCGCCGAACCCGACCACCGCGCTCGGCGCGAAGCTGTCGAACAGCCGCAGCGCCATCCGCCGTCCTTCGAGCACCGCGGCGACCCCGGCGGGCCAGCGCAGCGGATTCTTGCCGAAGCGGCCCGCGGGGAGGACGTGCGCGGTGAGGAACGCGGGCTTGCCCGGCAGGCTCGCGCCCCGCTCGTCGGTGATCAGTGCGACGTGATGCCCGCGGGCCTCTAGTTCGGTCGCCAGCGCGAAGGCCGGGATCAGGTGTCCGCCGGTGCCCCCGGCGGCGAGAACGTAGTGACGGCTGACCACGCTCATTTCAGCGACTCCAGCTGGCGGCGGTTGAGCCGCTCGCGGCGGATGAACGGGTTACGCCGGGTGATCGCGAGGAGGAACCCCACCCCGAGGCACAGCGCGATGGTCGAGGAGCCGCCGTAGGAAATCAGCGGCAGGGTCATCCCCTTGGAGGGGAACAGCTGGAGGTTGACGAGGATGTTGATGAACGCCTGCCCGCCGAGCTGGGCGGTGAGCCCGGTCGCGGCGAGGGTGGTGAACAGGTCCTCCTCTTCGAGCAGGCGCACCAGCACCCGCAGCACCAGCGCCAGATAGAGCAGCACGATCGCTGCGCAGACCCATAGCCCGAATTCCTCGCCGATCACCGAGAAGATATAGTCGGTGTGCGCCTCGGGCAGCGCGAATTTGCGCTGGCCGAGCCACAGCCCGGTCCCGCCCCAGCCGCCGGCGAGCAGGGTCTTCTCACCGAGATCGACCTGGTCGAAAGCGCTGCCGCCGCCGAGGAAGGCGTCGATCCGGTGGCGGGCGTTGTCGTAAAAGACATAGGCCAAGATCACGGCGCCGAAGACTGCGCCGCCGAGCGCGGCGATCCGCTTGAACTCGATCCCCGAGAGCAGAACGAGCACGAACCACACCCCTGCGAACAAAACGGTCGAGCCGAAATCGGGCTGCATCATCAGCAAGCAGGCGATTAGCAACATCAGCGCGCTCGATAGCGCGACCACCGGCAGGCCCGGATCGCGCACCCGCCACGAAAGGATCCAGGCGAGGCCGATGGCGAAGGCCGGTTTGAGGAACTCGCTCGGCTGGAGCGACATGCCGAGGTTGAGCCAGCGCCGCGCACCGTTGACCTCGAACCCGGCGAACGGGACCAGGAACAGCCCGACCAGCATTGCCCCGCCGAGCAGGATCCCCCCGCGCCGCGCCGCCTCGCGGCTGAGCAGCGACGCGCCGACCAGCGCGGCGAGCCCCGCCAACTGCCACTGGATGTGCTTCCAGAAGAAATGGAGGTCGTCGAGCCTGATCGCGGCGGTCGACAGCCGCTTGGCGCTGGCGGGCGAGCCGGCGGCGACCGCGGCGGTGCCGATAGCCATCAGCGTCAGCACCAGCACCAGCAGCACCCGGTCGATCTCGCGCCACCACACCGCCAACTCGGAGCGACGGGTCCGGCGGATGTTCGGGCCGGCGCCGGCGCGGGGGAGCTGGCTCGCCGTGGGGACGAAAGGCGGCTGGCTGGCCATCAGTGGACGCTCCCCTGCGCTGTCTCGGGCGTGGTCAGCGCCTCGACGATCTGGCGGAAGGCGTCGCCGCGCGCCTCGTAGTCGCGGAACTGGTCGAAGCTGGCGCAGGCAGGCGAGAGCAACACGACGTCGCCCGGATGCGCCGCTTCGATCGCCTGGCGCAGTGCGTCGCACAGCATCTCGCTACGCCGCACCGGCATCAGCGGGGCGAGCAGGTCGGCGAAGCGCGGCCCGGCCTCGCCGATGGTATAGGCCGCGGCGATATTGCCGAACCAGGGCGCGCATTCGTCGAGGTCGTCGCCCTTGGGCAGCCCGCCGAGGATCCAGTGGACCCGCTTGTTCGGCTTGGGCGGGAAGGCGGCGAGCGCGGGGGCGGTCGAGGCCGGGTTGGTCGCCTTGCTGTCGTTGATGAACAGCACGCCATTGGCTTCGGCGACGCGCTCCATCCGGTGCGGCAGCCCGCGGAAGGTCGGCATCGCGGCGAGCCACTGGTTGATCCCGAGCCCCAGCGCGGTGACGCTCGCCACCGCCGCGGCGGCGTTCTGGAGGTTGTGCGGGCCCTGCAGCGAGGGCCAGTCTTCCTGCAGCGGGATCAGGTTGCCGCCGTCGACTTCGTGGACGGTGCCGGGCGCGTGCCGCGCGCGCTGGGTGATGGCGATCGCCTGGGTCTCGGGCTCGCCGACCCCGAACACCGCGTGGTGCCCCTCGCCCTGCATCGCGAACAGCCGCGCCTTCGATGCGACGTAGCCCTCGAACCCGTCGTAGCGGTCGAGGTGATCGGGGGTGATGTTGAGCAGCACCGCCACCTCGCAGTCGAGGCTCAGGGTGAGGTCGAGCTGGTAAGACGACAGCTCGAGGACATAGACCCCGCCCGCGGGCAGCGGCGGCTGTTCGAGCACCGGCAGTCCGATGTTGCCGCCCATCCGCACCGGCAGCGCCGCGCTCTTGAGGAGGTGGTAGACCAGCGCGGTGGTGGTCGACTTGCCGTTGGTCCCGGTGATCCCGACCACGCGGTGCGGCGGGAGATCGGGCCGGGCCATGGCGAACAGTTCGATGTCGCCGATCACCGGCACACCGACTGCCGCTGCGGCGGGAGCGATCGGGTGGGTATTGAGCGGCACCCCGGGCGAGACCACCACGCCGTCGAAGCCGGCGAGGTCGATGCCCAGCGGGTCGGCCAGCTCGCAGCGCCCGGCGAGCGCTTTTCTCGGTTCTTCGCGGCTGTCCCACGCGGTGACCTCGGCCCCGCTCGCCAGCAGGGTCGCCACCGCGGCCTTGCCCGAGCGCGCCAGCCCGAGCACCGCATAGCGCTTGCCGGCGAAGGCGGGCGAGGTAATCACCGGACCTTCAGCGTCGCCAGGCCGAGCAGGGCGAGGATGATCGAGACGATCCAGAAGCGGATCACCACGGTCGCTTCGTGCCAGCCGAGCTGCTCGAAATGGTGATGGATCGGCGCCATGCGAAACACCCGCTTGCCGGTGCGCTTATAGACCGCGACCTGGATGATCACCGAGGCGGTTTCGAGCACGAACAGCCCGCCGACGATCAGCAGCACGATCTCGTGGTGCGCCGCGACCGCGATCGCGCCGAGCGCGCCGCCCAGGGCAAGGCTGCCGGTATCGCCCATGAACACCGCCGCGGGCGGGGCGTTGAACCACAGGAAGGCGAGGCACGCGCCCATGATCCCGGTGCACAGGATCGCCAGCTCGCCCGCCATGGGGACGTGCGGGATCCCGAGATAGGTCGCGAAATCGACCCGGCCGGCGAGGTAGGCGATAATCGCCATCGTCGCCGCGGCAATCGCCACCGGCATAGCGGCAAGCCCGTCGAGCCCGTCGGTGAGGTTCACCGCATTGCCGAACCCAACCATGATGAACGCCGCGAACACGTAATAGAACGGCCCCAGCGGGATGTAGACGTTGGAGAGGAACGGGACGTAGAGATTGGTGCTGCCGACCTGTTGGACCATGATCCACGCCGCCGCGCCCGCAATCAGGAATTCCGCGATCAGCCGCGCCCGGCTCGACAGCCCGGCCGCGCTGCGCTTCTTGACCTTGTCGTAATCGTCGAGGAAGCCGATCAGCCCGAAGCCGATGGTCACTGCAAGGCAGGCCCAGACCAGCGGGCTCGACAGGTCCATCCACAGCAGCACCGAGACCACCAGCGCGATCAGGATCATCAGCCCGCCCATCGTCGGGGTGCCCCGCTTGGCGAGGTGCGATTGCGGCCCATCCTCACGGATCGGCTGGCCCCGGCCCTGGCGGACGCGCAGCATGTCGATGAATTTGGGGCCGATAATCAGGCCGATCGCCAGCGCCGTCATCAGCGCCGCGCCCGCGCGGAACGTCTGGTAGCGGATCAGGTTCGCCAGCCCCTCGAACTGGAAATACTCGGCGATCAGGTAAAGCATTCCTGATCTAGTCCTCCTGAGCGGCGAGCGCGGCAACGACGGTGCCAAGCCCCACCGAATTCGAGCCCTTCACGAGGATCGCATCGCCCGTCTTCACGCCGAGCGCGCGGAGCGCGGCGAGCGCCTCTTCCGGGGAGCCGCAATGCGCGAAGGCGGGCGCATTGCCAAGCGCCACGGCCCGCGATGTCCCCAGTTCGTCGGCCAGTGCGGCCATCTCGTCGCCGACCAGGATCGCCTGGTCGACCCCCGCCTCGATCAGCGGCTCGGCTAGCGCGGCGTGGAAGCCGGGCGAGAAATCGCCGAGCTCCTTCATCGCGCCGAGCACCGCGATCCGCCGCTGCGCCGGGGTCGCGGCGAGCTGGGCCAGTGTGGCGCGCATCGATGCGGGGTTGGCGTTGTAACTTTCGTCGATCAGCAGCGCCGCGCCGCCATCGGCGGTACGCAGCGAATGGCGTTCGCCGCGGCCCTTGAGCCCGTCCATTTCGGCGAGCGCGAGCCCTGCCGCACCAAGATCGCCCCCCACGGCACGAACCGCGGCGATCACGGCGAGCGAATTGGCGATCCAGTGTTCGCCCGGCGCGGCGACGGTGTAGCACAGCCGGCGGTCGCCGAGGTCGGCGGTGACGAGCGAGCCGCCGCCGGGCGAGGCGACGGCGTCCATCAGGCGGACATCGGCATCGGCGGCGCGCCCGAACCTGACTACGCTGGCCCCGCAGCGTTCCGCCGCGGCGCGCAGGGCGGCGCAGTGCGGGCTGTCGGCGGGGATCACCGCGGTGCCGCCGGGTTCAAGGCCAAGGAAGATTTCCGCCTTGGCCGCGGCGACGGCTTCCTCGCTTCCGAGGTTCTCGATGTGCGCCGGGGCGATGGTGGTGATGACCGCGACGTGGGGGCGGACCTGCGCGGTCAGCGCGGCGATCTCGCCGGCGTGGTTCATCCCCATCTCGAACACGCCAAAGTCGGCGCGCGCGGGCATCCGCGCCAGGCTGAGCGGCACCCCGACGTGGTTGTTGTAGCTCTTGACCGAACGGTGCGCCTGCCCCCGCGAGGACCGTTCGAGCGCGGCGAACAGCGCTTCCTTGACCCCGGTCTTGCCGACCGATCCGGTAACCCCGACGATTTTTGCCTCGCCGCGCTCGCGCGCCGCTTTGGCCAGCGCGACCAGTGCGGCGATGGTATCCTCGACCAGCACGTGCGGCCCGTCGATCGGACGATCGACCACCGCCGCGACCGCGCCCTTGGCCAGCGCCGCCTCGACAAACCTGTGTCCGTCCATCGCCTCGCCCTTGAGCGCGAAGAACAGGTCTCCGGGGATCACATCGCGACTGTCGATCTCGACACCCGCGACCTGGAACTCGCCGCTGGCGACCCCGCCGGTGGCGGCAGCAATGCTCGCCGCGTCCCAAAGCGCGAAGGGAAGCAAGTCCCGCGGATCGGCGGGCCATTCGAGAATTTTGGCGACGGCGCTCATGCTGCACACTCTCTTACCACGGACACATCGTCGAAGGGGAGCACGCGCATCGCCTCTCCCGCGCCGACGATCTGGCCTTGTTCATGTCCCTTGCCGGCGACGAGCACGATGTCGTGCGCGCCCGCCTCGGCGATTGCGGCGCAGATTGCCGCGCGACGGTCGCCCACCTCGCGCAGCTTTCCGCTTCCCCCGGCGAGCACCTGGCGGCGGATTTCCGCCGGGTCCTCGCCGCGTGGATTGTCGTCGGTGACGATGGCGAGATCGGCCTGACTCGCCGCCACTCGGCCCATCTCGGGGCGCTTGCCCTGGTCGCGGTCGCCGCCCGCGCCGAATACCGCGATCAGCCGCCCCGCGACGTGCGGGCGCAGCGCTTCGATCGCCGCCGCCAGGGCATCGGCGGTGTGCGCATAGTCGACATAGACCGGCGCCCCCGCCCGCGTGATCGCCGCACGCTCGAGCCGGCCGCGCACCGGCTGCAGCCGCGCCATCGCATCGAACACCCGCGCCGCGTCCCCCACCCCGGTCGCCAGCACCAGTCCCGCCGCGACCAGCGCGTTGGCGGCCTGATAAGCGCCGATCAGCGGGAGGTTGACCTTGCGCTTGGTTCCCGCGTGCTCGATATCGAGCTCTTGTCCGAGCTGGCCGGGAACGCGGGCGAGCAGGCGGAGCAAGTCCCCCCGCTCGCCCACGCCGAGCACGCGCAACCCCCGTTGCATCGCATGCTCCTTGGCCCGATCCGACCATTCGTCGTCCGCCCAGATGACCGCCGCGCCGTCCTCGGCCACGACCTCATCGAACAGCCGCATCTTGGCGGCGAAATAGTCTTCCATGTCGGCGTGGTAATCGAGGTGGTCGCGGCTGAGATTGGTGAACGCCCCCGCGCTCACCCGCAGCCCCTCGTTGCGATATTGCGAGAGGCCGTGGCTTGAAGCCTCGTAGGCGACGTGGCTCACCCCCTCGCGGGCCAGCCCGCTCATGTTGGCGAGGAAAGTGACGATGTCGGGCGTGGTCAACCCGGTCGAGACGCTCTCGTCGGCGGTGGTTACCCCGAGCGTACCGATCGAAGCGGCGCGTTCGCCGCAGATCCGCCAAATCTGGCGGGTCATCTCGACGGTCGAGGTCTTGCCGTTGGTCCCGGTGACCGCGACGATGGTTTCCGGCACGGGGGTAAAGAACTGCGCGGCGAGCCGGGCGAAGGCGCGGCGCGGGAGCGGATCGGCGATGTGCTCGGCGCCGGCGATCGCCGCCTCGGGCCGGGCGACCACGGCGATGGCGCCCGAAGCGACCGCGGCGGGGATGAAATCCTCGCCGTTGACCACCGCGCCCTGGAACGCGCCGAACACGGTGCCGGGCGCGACCTTGCGGTGGTCGATCGCGAAGCCGGTGACCTGCGCTCCCGCCAGTTTCATTCCGCTTCCCCGCCGCCGACCAGCGGGGCGAGGTCGGTGATGTCGACGTCGCGGGTGTCGTCGGGCATCACGCCCAGCAGCGGGCCGATCCGCGGGACCAGCCGGCCGACCACCGGGGCAGCGTTCCACGCCGCGGTGCGCTGGCCCGAGGTTGCGGCAGTGCCCTGCGGTTCGTCCATCATCGCGATCACCACATAGCGCGGGTGGTCCATCGGGAAGGCGGCGGCGAAAGTCGCGACCAGAGACGAGCGCTGATAACCACCCGCGCCGGGCTTTTCGGCCGAGCCGGTCTTGCCGCCGACGCGGAAGCCCGGGGCGTTGGCCTTCCGCCCGGTGCCGATATCGACGATCATCCGCAGCAGCTGGCGCATCCGCGCGCTGGTGCTGGCCTTGAACACGCGGCGGCCCGGGACTTCGGCGCCGGGGGCGATTTTGTGCAGCGTCGCCGGGCGCCAGATCCCGCCGTTGACCAGCGCGGCATAGGCCGAAGCGAGGTGCAGCGGGGTCACCGCGATGCCGTGGCCGTAGGACACTGTCATCGTCGTGATCCGCGACCAGTCGCCCCTCGGCCACAGCGGGAAGCCTTTGGCGGGAAGCTCGATATAGGGGCGCTCGTTCATCCCCAGCGCGCGCATCGTCGCGTTGAGCCGGGCCGGCCCAAGTTCGTCGGCGACTTGCGCGGTGACGATGTTGGACGAGTGGATCAGCGCCTCGGGGACATTGAGCGAGCCGCCGAAGGGGTGGCTGTCGCGGATCTGGAAACCGCCGATCGCCAGTGGCCGGTTGGCCTGGTAGCGCCGGGAAAGGTCGGTGACGGTACCGGCGTCGATCGCGGCGGCCACGGTGATCGGCTTGAAGGTCGAGCCGAGCTCGTAGACCTGGTTGGTCACCCGGTTGAAGATGTTGCCTTCGCTTGCCCGCGCAATCAGGTTGGGATTGAACGCGGGGAGCGAGGCCAGCGCGAGCACTTCTCCGGTGTCGACATCGAGCACCAGACCCGCCGCGCCCTTGGCGTTGGCGTCGAGCATGCCCTTGGTCAGCTCGTCCTCGAGCGCGCCCTGGACGCGGGTGTCGATCGACAGCACCGCGGGCGCGGCGCGGGTCAGCGGGTCGGTGAGCTGCTTGTTATAGACCTGCTCCATCCCGATCCGGCCCTGCCCGTCGGCGCCGACGAAGCCGAGTACGTGCGCCCCCATCGAGCCTTGCGGATAGAACCGCTCGTCCTCGCGCGGGAATTCGAGCGCGGGTTCGCCAAGGTCGCGGATGCGATTGGCTTCCTCAGGGAGAATGCGGCGGCGCAGGTAGCCGGCTTCGCCCGCGGCGAGGCGCGCGGCGAGCAGATCGGCGTTTTCGTCGGGGAAGATGCGAACCAGCGCCTGGGCCACTTCGCGCGGGGTCTTCACCAGCGGCGCGCCGTCGCCCATCGCCTTGGGATTGAACCACAGCGCCACCGCCGGGAACATCCGCGCCAGCGGCACCCCGTTGCGGTCGACGATCTCGCCGCGCGGAGGGAGCAGCGCGTCGCCCAGCGAAATCCGGGCGGTCGCGTCCGCGAAAGTTCCCAGCCAGACGATCCGCAGCAGCGCGAGCACCGCCACCGCAGCGAAACCCAGCACCACCCAGACCACGCGCCACTTCGCCGTCACCAGCGAGCGCTGACGCACGTTGACCAGCGCGACGCGGCCGGTCGAGATCGCGGCGGAAACGGTGATTGCGGTCATTCGGGCGCGCTCTTGAGCGCGCGCGGCGCGGCGGCGACTCTCGACAGGCGCGCATCGAGACCGGCGGCGTCGACGGGTTCGCGCGGCTCGGCTTTGGGCGGCTCGGCCGCCAACGCCTTGCCGGTGAGCGGCGAGACCATCGCCGGGAAGCCGCCCTCGGCCGGAACCTCGGCGCGGGCGACGCGGATCGGTGCGGGGGCGTCAGCGGCGCGCGGCTTGCCCAACGCGGCGAGCTGGCGCTCGCTTTCGAGATACTGGCGCGAGGTCGGCGCGGTGTAGCCGAATTCGACATCGTTGAGGTTGCGCAGCTGCTGCTGGTTGGCGCGAGTGAGGAACTCGGTTTCGAGGAACAGCTTCTCGCGCTTGAGATCGACGATCCTGCGCTCGGCGAGCTGGACCTCGCTCTTGACTGCGTTGACCCGGAAGGTCAGCGCGGCGGTCGCGGCGAGGAACACCAGCAGGATGGCGGCCCAGCCGACCGAACGGATGCGATCACGGGTGAGGTTCATGCGGCCCTCCTGGCGGGAGCATCGGTGCGGATGGCGGCGCGCAGCGTGGCGGAGCGCGCGCGCGGGTTGCGGGCGACTTCGGACTCTCCCGCGCGGACCGGCTTTGCGACATGGGCGAATGTCGGGGCGAAGGCGGGAGCGCTGGCGGGCATGTGGCGCGACCCACCCGCCAGCGCCCCCGAAGCTTCGCGCAGGAACTGTTTGACGATGCGGTCTTCGAGGCTGTGGAAGCTGACCACCGCGAGCCGCCCGCCGCTGTTCAGCAGCGTCTCGGCCGCGTTCAGCCCGGCTTCGAGTTCGTCCAGCTCCGCATTGACGTGGATCCGGATCGCCTGGAACGAACGCGTCGCCGGGTCCTTCGGCGCGCCGGGACGATGGCCCAGCGCCTTCCTCACAATCCGGGCCAGCTCGTCGGTGGTCGAGAGCGGCCGCGCCGCCACGATCGCCCGCGCCACCCGCCGCGACTGGCGTTCCTCGCCGTAGCGATAGAGCACGTCGGCAATCTCGCCCTCGGCCGCACCGTTGACGAAGTCCGCCGCCGTCGGCCCGTCCTGACCCATGCGCATGTCAAGCGGACCGGCGGCGGCGAAGGCGAAGCCGCGCTGCGGCTGATCGAGTTGCATCGATGAGACGCCGATATCCATCGCGATCCCGTCGACCCGGGCAAGCCCGGCCTCGGCCAGCGCGGCGACCATCTCGGAGAAGCGCCGCGGGTGGAGCACGAGGCGCGGCGGCTGCTCGCGGGTTTCTGGCCAGGCCGAACCGGCGGCGATCGCATCGGGATCGCGGTCGAAGGCGTGGACCGTCGCCCCCGCGTCGAGCAGTCCGCGGGTGTAGCCGCCCGCGCCGAAGGTCGCATCGACGATCACCGAACCTGGTGCGGGGGTCAGCGCGGCGATCACTTCGCCGAGCAGGACAGGAACGTGGCTGGCGCCGTTCACTTGCCGCCCTTCCCGTTGCGCGCTTGCGCTTGCAGATCGGCGCAGGCCTCCTGCGCGTCTTCCCAGCCGGACGGCATCCGCGCGAGTTCGGCCGGGCTCCAGATCGTGAAGAACCGCCCGCCGCCCTGGAAGAAGGCGCAGTCGTCGATCCCGCCGAGACGAACATGGCGGTCGGGCAGGATAAAGCGGCCGGAGTCGTCGAAGGGAACGCTGGCGAAGCCGTAGAGCTGGTGCGCGCGCTGATCGCGGTCGAAGTCCTGCCCGCGGTCGAGCGCGCCGCGCTCCTCGCGGTCGAGCTCGGCTTCGAAATCGTCGGCGCGCGAGAGACCGAAGCCGGTCAGGCACTTCCACCGGGGGTGTTTGCCGAGGCACAGCACCCGCTCGCCCCCGCCGCTCTCGCGAACCGCCTTGCGGAATTCGGGAGGCAGCACGAACCGGCCCTTTTCGCCGCGCAGCGAAAAGCCTTGCCCGCTGAAAGTGACTGCCCTGCTCTCCACCCTGCCCCCGTCCCGCACTTGGGGTTGCCCTTCGCGGCAAACAGCCGTCCCGCCCGGACGCGCGCCCTCGCGCCCGGTTTCCGCACCTTGCGTGCGGCGGAATTTCGTTGCCGATGAAGCGCTTTCTTACCGAAGCTCGGGTGGAGAGGGAAGGGAAATTTGGGGATTTCAGGGGAATAGACGATAAACTGCTGATTTACCTAAGTTCTACGCAAGCCTCCATGAGCTTCTGCAAGTCTTTGTTTTGCCTTTGTTCCGAGCGGGATGCACCAGACTCGGCGCGACTCCGGATTCGCGAAGGCACGGTCCCGCATTTTCCCCGATCAGCGCGCGGCGAAGGCCGAATCGAGCAGGCCGTCGAGCGCACGGGCGCGGGCGCCATCGGGATCGTCGCGCCCGAGCACCGCAGCGTCGGCGAGCGCGACCACCCGGCCCTTGCCGACCCGGCAGCTCGCGGCGACGCCTTCGCCCCACAGCCGGCAGTTCGCTCCGGCCAGGTGGAACACACCGGCGCGGTCGAGCGGAACCGCCATGCCCAGTATTTCGGCGGACCGCTCCCCGCCCGGCGCGTCCTCATCGAAGATCAACGCGAGCCCCCAGCGGCCGAGGATAGGCGAGAGCAGGACCAGGTCCTGCGGCCTCCGCGGATCGCCGATGCCGAAGGCCGAGGGCTCGGTCAGCGCCGGATCGGCGAACAGCAGCACGTGGCCGCCGCCTCGCACCCAGGCGTCGAGCGCGACGTTCTCGTCGGGCGCGAGCGGGCGCGGCTGGGCGATCACCAGTCGCTCGATCCGGGCCAGCTCGGGCCCGACCAGCCGATCGAGCGGCGCAATTACGCCGCGCCGCGCCAGTACCTCGCGCGCCCAGTGCGGCTCTGCATCGGGGCGGAGCAATCCGGCGACGTCGGCTTCCTCGGTCCACAGGATCGGCAGGCTGGTGAACAGGCCGATTGGTTCAGCGGCGGCGCTTCGGTTCCCGGGCCAGCCCGACAGCAGCGCACCGGCACAAAGGATGGCCGCGGCAACGCCAACGAATATCGCCCTAATTGCGCGGCGCTCCGCTCGCCCCGCCCGAAGCGGTCGCGGCCGGGTCGGCGGCGGGGACCACGCCGATGTCGGCGAGCGGATCGCTCGCCCCGCTGGCGCTGGTTTCGGGCGCGCTCGCCGGCGCGACGTCGGTTTCGGCGAGCCGGGCGCGGTCCATGATGATGTTGGCGAGCCCGACCAGCAGCAGCATGGCGGCGAGGCCGAACAGCCCGGCCTGGAGCCGCTGCACGGTCTGGCTGCGCAGCTCGCGCGGAGACGGCGGCAGATAGTGCTGCGGACCCGTGAGCTGCGGTGCGGCCTGAGGTTGTGGCTGTGTGGCCATCGCGGCCAGCTTAGCCGATCAGGCGAGCCAGGGGAAGACCGGCAGGTTTTTCGACCGCAGCCACTCGGCGTTGAACAGCGTCGAGAGGTAGCGGAAGCCGTTGTCGGCGAGGATCGTCGCGACGCGCTTACCCCCGCTCCCTTGGGCCACAAGCTGCTTGCCCAGCGCCACCGCCCCGGCGACGTTGATCCCGCTCGACAGGCCAAGGCACAGCCCCTCTTCGCGTAGTAGCCGGGCGACCCAGTCGAGTCCTTCCTCGTCGGAAATGCGAAACTGCGCGTCGATCGGCGCGCCTTCGAGGTTGGCGGTGATCCGGCTCTGGCCGATCCCCTCGGCGACCGAATTGCCTTCGGCTCGCAATTCGCCGCAGGCGTAATAATTGAACAGCGCCGCGCCGTGCGGATCGGTCAGCGCGATTGTGACGTTCTCGTCGAATGCCTTGAGCCCGAGGCCGACCCCGGCGATGGTCCCGCCGGTCCCCGCGCTGCAGGTGAAGCCGTCGATCCGCTCCTCCATCTGCTCCCAGATTTCGCGCGCGGTGCTTTCGATGTGCGCCTTGCGGTTGGCGATGTTGTCGAACTGGTTGGCCCAGACCGCGCCGGGGGTCTCCTCGGCCAGCCGGCGCGAGGTGTGGACGAAGTGCCCGGGGTTGGAGAACGGCGCGGGCGGGACTAGCACCAACTCCGCGCCGAGCGCGCGCAGCGTGTCCATCTTCTCCTTCGACTGGTTCTCGGGCATCACGATCACGGTCTTGTAGCCAAGCGCGTTGGCGACCAGCGCCAGCCCGATCCCGGTATTGCCCGCGGTCCCTTCGACAATCGTCCCGCCGGGCTTGAGCGTCCCCCTGGCCTCGGCATCGCGGACGATCCACAGCGCGGCGCGGTCCTTGACCGAGGCGCCGGGGTTGGCGAATTCGCATTTGCCCCAGATCTCGCACCCCGCCGCGGCGCTCGGCCCCGCGAGCAGCACCAGCGGGGTGTTGCCGATTAGGCCGATGGTGTCGGAAGCGACAGGCGCGGTCATGGCTGGAGAGTTAGGATCGCGCCGGTGAGTGCGCAAACGAATTGCGCTTGGGCGCGGGCAAGTTCAATCTTCCGGAGCGATCGTCACCCGCAGGCCGTCTAGTGCATCGGCGAAGGGAATCTGGCACGACAGCCGCGAATTGTCCTGGCGGTGGTCCGAGCTGTCGAGCAGGTCGTTCTCGTCCTCGCTCATCGCGGGGAGCTTGCCAAGCCATTCGGGATCGACGTGGACGTGGCAGGTCGCGCACGAACAGCACCCGCCGCACAGCGCCAGCAGCTCGTCGAAGCCGTTGTCGCGGATGCCTTCCATCACCGTCAGGCCGTCCTTGACCTCGACCGCGCTTTCCGCGCCCGAACGGTTCACCACCACCAGCTTGGGCATGCCCACCGATCCTTTGTCCCTCGCGCTTGTCGGCGCTTCGCCGCGGCTGCTAATGGCTGGCCTTTCTTTTGGCAAGCGGACGCAACCGATGGGGCTCAGCGCGGCGGCGATCAAGGCGGGACTCGATGCGGTGGCCGCGCAGGAGCCCCGGTTCGCGTTGGCGCTGAATCGCGCCGGCTACCCCGAGCCGCGGATTCGCGATACCGGGCACGTCACCCTGATGCGGACCATCGTCGGCCAGCAGGTCAGCGTCGCCGCCGCCGCATCGATGTGGCGCAAGTTCACCGACTACGCCGGAGAGGAGCCGGCCCCGGCCAAGGTCCTCGCCGCCGATTTCGACACACTGCGCGCCTGCGGCCTGTCGCGTCAGAAGCAGGGCTACATGCGCTCGCTGTGCGAGCTGGTCGAAGGCGGCGCGCTCGATTTCGACGCGCTGCCAGCGGACGATGAGGAAGCGATCGCCCAGCTTACCCAGATCAAGGGCATCGGCCGCTGGTCGGCCGAAATCTACCTGCTGTTCGCCGAGGGCCGCGCCGACATCTGGCCCGCGGGCGATCTCGCGGTCCAGGCCGGGCTGCACAAGCTGCTCGATCTGCCCGAACGCCCCAGCGAGAAAGCCGCGCGCGAAATGGCCGAAGCCTGGCGCCCCCACCGCGGCGCGACCGCGATCTTCACGTGGCATTGCTATAATAACCCGGCGCTCTAGGCCGGGCGGGAGGACCATCATGACTGCGCGCAAGACTATCTTCATCACCGGCGGCGGCTCGGGAATCGGGCGGGCGGTGGCGCGCAAATTTGGCGCGGAGGGATGGTTCGTCGGGCTCGCCGATATCAGCGAGAGCGGAATGGCCGAGACCGCGGCGCTGCTGCCAGCGGGGCAAAGTTCCTCGCACAAGCTCGACGTGCGCGACCGGGCGGCGTGGGACGCGGCGCTGGCCGCCTGCGCCAAGGCATCGGGCGGGAAGATCGACGTGGTCTTCAACAACGCCGGCATCCCGATGGGCGGGCCGCTGATCGAGAACACCGTCGGCGAGATCGAACGCACTTTCGACATCAACCTCAAGGGGGTGTTCTTCGGCGCGCAGGCCGCGCACCCCTGGCTCAAGGCCAGTGCGCCGGGATCGTGCCTGCTCAACACCGCGAGCGCGGCGGGGATTTACGGCGTCGCCGGATCGTCGGTCTATTCGGCGACCAAGTTCGGGGTCCGCGCGCTGACCGAGGCGCTCGACGGCGAATGGCACGACGACGGGATCGCGGTGCGCGATCTGATGCCCGCGTTCATCGACACCCCGCTGCTCGACATGGCCCCGAACGATCACTCCAACGGCGGGATCCGCGAACGGGTGCAGGAAATCGGCCTCGAAATCTCGCCGGTCACCGACGTCGCCGAAGCCGCCTGGGCGGCGGTGCATGGCGACAGGGTCCACACCCTGGTGGGCAAGACCGCGCGCCAATCGTGGTTCGCCTCGCGCTGGCTCCCGGGCAAGCTGCGCAAACGCTCGCGCATGCTGACCCGGCCGATGGGGGATTAGAGCACGCCCTCGATCCAGCGCGCCATGTCCGCATCGCGGGCGCTCAGGCCGCCGGCGTCATGGGTGGTCAGCGTCACCCGTACCTTATTGTAAACATTGAACCATTCGGGGTGATGGTCCGCCTTGTCGGCGTAGAGCGCGACGCG
>JBOHIC010000080.1:0-27101 GCA_050725835.1 Novosphingobium sp. | reverse complement strand
TCGTCACGGCAACAGCGGCGCGATGATCGCGCGCACCGCCGCCTCGCGCTCCTCCCAGCTCCCCGCGATGCGCTCGTAACTCACTCCCGCGCGGATCAGCATTTCTTCGGCGAGCGCTTCGAACAGCGCGCGTTCGGCGGGGTTGCCGAAGAAGCGGGTGCCGTCCTCGACCCAGTCGGTGTCGACATCGAACAGCAGGTAGCGTTCGGCCTTGGCGTAGCCGAGCAGCTCGGCGGGGACATGGCCATAAAGCATCGCCGCCCAGGCCGCGGTCATCAGCGGGTCGGTGTCGAGCAGAAGCAGCGGCGGGTTCGCCGCGGCTGCCTTGCGCATCGCCGCGTCCTGGCCTTTGGCTATTTCCAGCAGGTCGTCGAGGCTGAAATCGGTCCCGCGCGTCTCGGCCCATTCGCGGCCGTATTCGGGAACCCACGGAATCCCGAGCTCATCGGAAAGCAGCGCAGCCAGCGTCGACTTCCCGGTGCTCTCGGCGCCGTGGAAGCAGATGCGGATCATCCCGCCGCCGCCTGCTCGCGCCGCCAGGCTTCGACCCATTCCTTGAGCCCGAACAGGCTCATCACCAGGAACCCGCCGTAGAGGCCCGCGGTCGGGTAGAGCCCGCGGTTGATGTAGAGCAGCACCGCGGCGACATCGATGACGATCCACAGCACCCAGTTCTCGATCCGGCGATAGCCGAGCAGGATCTGCGCCGCGACCGAAGCCCCGGCGATTCCCGCATCGGCATAGGGCATCGCGGCGTTGGTGAAGCGGTGCAGCACCCAGCCGACGTTGAGGCTGAGCGCGGCGGTAACCGCGAGCCACACCGCGCGGCTCTGCCAGTCGAGCCAGCGCACCGGGACCCGGTTGTCGTCCCCGCCAACCTTGAGCCACAGCCACCAGCCCCACAGCTGGGCGAGCACGAAGAACACCTGCAGCCCGCTCTCGGCGTAAAGCCGGGTCTCGAAAAACACGAAGATGTAGATCGCGACCGAGCCGATTCCGAAGGCGAAGTTCCACACGTTGCGGAAGATCAGCAGCGCGACGTTGATCACGCCAAGCCCCGCGGCGACCCATTCGAGCAAGCGCATCCATTCGGTGAAGGTCATCGTGGGGGGATGCTCCCGGGGTTGTCGGTGAACACGCCGTCGACCCCAGCGGCCTTGAGCAGCGCCCACGCCGCGGCCAGCTTGCCCGGCGCATTGGGGTCGGCGCTGCTCCGCAGCGGCGGCGGCAGGAAGCGGTTCTCGCGCCGCAGCGTCCAGCCGTGGACCTCGAGCCCGGCGGCATGGGCGTCGGCGACGAGCGAGGTGGGCTTGCCGTCGGGGCCGAGGATCAGCGTCAGCTCTGCGCCGACCGCATCGGCATAGCGCGCGATTCCCTTCAGCCCGGCCGGATCGTAGCGGACCCCAGGCATATCGGGCGAGCCGCCCTCGGCCGAGACCAGCTGCACCAGCCGCAGCTCGGTGGTGCGGTCGAGCTCGGTCAGCGCGCCGACTTCGAAGCACTGGATGAACACCGGATCGTCGCGCCTGGAATAGCCCGCGGCCTTGAGCTGGGCGAGCAGCAGCATCGGGGTCGCCAGCCCGCGCGCCGCGAAGTAGCCGGGGTGCTTCAATTCGGGGTAGAGCCCGATGCGGCGGCCGGTCTCGGCCTCCTTGGCTTTGACCAGCGCGATCACCTCGGCGAAGGTCGCCACCGGATAGAGCCCGTCGAAGCGCGCATTGGCCGCGCGCACCGCGGGCAGCCGCTCGCGGGCGCGCAGGGTGCGGAGTTCGGCGAGGGTGAAGTCTTCGCTGAACCAGCCGCTCACCGCCTGCCCGTCGATCGTCCGGGCGGTCTTGCGCGCGGCGAATTCGGGATGGTCGGCGACGTCGGTGGTGCCGGAAATCTCGTTCTCGTGGCGCGCGACGAGCACGCCGTCGCTGGTCGGCACGAGGTCTGGCTCGATGAAATCCGCGCCCTGGTCGATCGCGCGCTCGTAAGCGGCGAGCGTGTGCTCGGGCCGCTCGCCCGAGGCGCCGCGGTGGGCGATGACGATCTGCGCCGATGCCGGGACCGCGCCGAGCAGCGCCAGGAGCACGGCAAATCGGATCATCCCAGCGCCCCTGCCCACCGCGCCGGATCGAAGCCGACGAGCAGCCCGCCGGAATACTCGACGATCGGGCGCTTGATCGAGCTAGGGTTGGCAGCCATCAACGCGACGGCTTTCGCGGCGTCGAGATCGGACTTGTCCGCATCGGGCAGCTTCTTGAAGGTCGTTCCGGCGCGGTTGAGCACTCGCTTCCATCCTGCCGCTTCGCACCACGACGCCAGCTTGGCCGGATCGGCGCCGGCCTTCTTGTAGTCGTGAAACGCGTAAGCGATCCCGCGCCCATCGAGCCAGACGCGCGCTTTCTTGACCGTGTCGCAATTCGGAATGCCGTAAACCGTGACGCTCACCCCCCGCCTCCATCGAAGCGGTGGATGCGGGGATTGTCGCACGAAAACAAGGTGTAGTCGGAATAGTATTCGCTCCGCCCGCGCCCCTGCGTGGCGGCGTGATCGGGATTGCGGCCCCAGGCGCGGGCCGCCTCGCTGCTCGCCCATTCGCTCAGCGCGATCACTTCGCCGTCGTCGGCGACGTAGCTCTTGAACGAGACGAACCCGGGCTGGGCGCGGGCGAGCGCCTCCATCCGATCGGCGTCGGCGGCGTAGGCTGCGGCGGCGTAGTTGGCGCGCTTGCGATTGCGGAAGACCACGAGGTGCATGCCTGCGCTCCTAACGTGAAAGTGGACAGCGCCGCAATTGCGCGACTTTCCTGCTACCGCGTTTTCCGAGCCATGGATTGTTCCAATCCACTCGAAATCGCTCTAGGCCCCAGCCCATGAGCATCAACAGCTTCGGCCACCTGCTGCGCTTTACCACCTGGGGCGAAAGCCACGGGCCGGCGCTGGGTGCGGTCGTCGACGGGTGCCCGCCGGGGCTGGCGCTGAGCGAAGGCGACCTCCAGCCTTTCCTCGACGCGCGTCGCCCGGGCCATTCGAAGTTCACCACCCAGCGGCAGGAGCCGGACCAGGTCCGCATCCTTTCGGGAGTGTTCGAGGGCAAGACCACCGGAACTCCGATTTCGCTGCTGATCGAGAATGTCGATCAACGCTCGAAAGACTATTCCGAAGTCGCCGCGGCCTATCGTCCGGGACATGCCGATTACGCCTACGACGCCAAGTACGGATTTCGCGACTATCGCGGCGGCGGGCGCTCCTCGGCGCGCGAGACCGCGGCAAGGGTCGCCGCGGGGGGCGTGGCGCGGCTGGTGATCCCCGACGTGGCGATTAGCGCCTGGGTCGCCGAGATCGGCGGCGATGCGATCGATCCAGCAAACTTCGATGCGGCGGAAATCGGCCGCAACCCGTTCTTCTGCCCCGATGCCGATGCCGCGGCGCGCTGGGTCGAATCGGTCGATGCCGCGCGGCTGGCGGGCTCCTCGCTCGGCGCGGTGATCGAGTGCGAGGCCACCGGGGTCCCCGCCGGATGGGGCGCGCCGATCTATGCCAAGCTCGACGCCGACATCGCAGCGGCGATGATGGGGATCAACGCGGTCAAGGGCGTGGAGATCGGCGACGGGTTCGGTGCGGCACGGCTGAGCGGTGTAGGCAACGCCGACCGGATGCGGCCAGGGGAGGACGGTCCCGAGTTCCTCGCCAACCACGCGGGCGGGATCGCCGGCGGGATCAGCACCGGCCAGCCGATCCGGGTGCGGGTGGCATTCAAGCCAACCAGCTCGATCCTCACGCCCGTAGAGACCATCACGCGCGAGGGCGAAGCCACCGAAATCCGCACCAAGGGCCGCCACGATCCCTGCGTCGGGATCCGGGGGACGCCGGTGGTCGCGGCGATGATGGCGTTGGTGCTGGCCGACCACAAGCTGCTCCACCGCGGGCAATGCGGGTGAGCGTCGTCCCCGGCTCGACCGGGGACCGCTGGCCGCCAAGCCCGAGCTGTCCGGCCACCGATCCCGGATCAAGTCCGGGATGACGGGGATCGTCTGAGCACCACGTAGACCGCGCCGGCACCGCCGTGGCGCTGGTGCGCCGGGCGCACCGCGGCGATCTTGCTTCCATGCGGGCCGGCGGCGAGCCAGTCGAGCAGCTTGGCCCGGATCGCCCCGCGCTGGCGGCCGCGGTCGGCGGGGTCGGCCGGACGCGGCTTGCCCGCGATCACCAGCACCAGCCGCGCCCCCTGCGCCAGCGCCAGCGCGAGCCCGTGATCGAGCCGGGCGTGCGCGGCGTCCAAGGTGTAGCCGTGGAGATCGAGGGTGAAGTCGGGCTCGATCCGCGCCTGGGCGAGCTTGCGTTCCCACGAGGAATCGAGGCCGTGTCGGGTGAGCGGGCGAACCTCCCCGGAACGGGGAGGGGGACCGGCCGCAGGCTGGTGGAGGGGGCTTTCAACCAGGCGCGGTGTCTGGGGAGCGCCCCCACCACCCCGCCCCAAGAAAGTGGGGGCGCGGTCCCCCTCCCCGTTCCGGGGAGGATCCAGCGGCGCCACCGTCGCCGCCACCCGCGCCCACAGCGCGCTTTCCGCCGCGCTCAGCCCGCGCGGGGGCTTGGTCACTGCGCGCCGAGCCGCGCCAGCGTGCTCTTGGGCAGGAGCAGCAGCGCCTCGCCGCGCCCGGTCATCCCGCCGGCGATGGTTCGCGCGTCTTCGCCCGCGCCCCAGAAAGTGTCGAAACGGTTGACGCCCTTGATCGCCCCGCCGGTGTCCTGCGCGATCCACAGCCCATTGGCCTCGGGCCGGTCGAGCGCCAGCCACACCGGCGCACCGAGCGGGACGTAGGCCGGATCGGTCGCGACGCTGCTCTCGCGCCGCACCGGCACCCCGAGCGCTCCCAACGGTCCGTCGCCGGTGAGCTCCTTGAAGAACACCCAGCTCGCGTTCTCGCGCATGATCGCGCGGCCCTCGTCGGGATGATCGCGCAGGTACTGCATCAGCCCCTGCATCGAGGTGGCGTAGGCGGTGCCCGCCCCGACCAGGCCACGCTGCCGCATCAACGAACCGATCCCGGTATAGGGATGGCCGTTCTGCCCGGCATAGCCGATCCGGACCACGCTGCCGTCAGGTGCGCGGAGCCGGCCGGAGCCCTGGACCTGGAGGAAGAACAGCTCGATCGGATCGGCCGCCCAGGCAAGCTCGAGCCCCTTGCCCAGCAGCGCGCCCTGCTCGATCGCGGCGCGGTCGTGATAGGAGACGAACTTCCCGTTCTCGTCATAGCGGCCGAGCGGCGGGTTGCCGCTGCGCTGTTCGGGCGGGGTCTCCTCGGGCCAGGAGCGGACGAGGTCGGGCGGGAGGCGATAGACCGGGACGTCGAACCCTGCCTGACGCACCCGCACCCCGGCGATCTCGGGCTCGTAATAGCCGGTGGCGAAAGCCTTGCCCTCGCCGACGCGGACGGTTTCGAACATCGTCTCGAAGAACTTGGCCGCGCTGCCCGCCGGCCAGCTCGCCGCGGCGGTGCAGGCTTGGCGCCAGTCGTCGGGCCGGGTCAGCCCGCTAGTGTCGGCGCGCGCGATCAGCCGCGGACAGCTTTCGCGGAACGAGGCGAGCGCGCCGGCAGCGTCGAGCTGGGTCACCCCGAGCGTGGTGAAGGCCGGTCCCGGTTTGACCCCGACGAGCAGCGCGCTGGTCGTGGCGACCGGCGTGGGCAGCGATGGCGGAACCCTGCTTTCCGGGATCAGCCGCCCGCAGGCACCGAGCAGCGCGACCAACGCGAGCGCGGCAAACCCCCGCACCGCCCGATCAGCCTTCGTCGGTCTCGTCGAGCAGCCAGTCGGGATCGGGCGAAGTGAGGTCGCGGCTGAAGGTCCACAGGTCGCGGGTTTCGATCGCGTCGTCGAGCGAGCCGGCGATCACCTGGCCCTCGGCGCTGCGGGTGACCGCGGCGATGTCGGCGGTGAAGCGCACCGCGATTCTTGCGACCGGGGCGGCGAAGCTGGCGGCGACCACCACCGCCTCCTCGATCCGGATCAGGCGGTTGTCGAGCGTCTCGCCCGCCGTCTCGCGCGCGGTGAGCGCAGCGGCGAATTCGTCGAACACGTCCTTGTCGCAGAGCTGGCCGAGCTCGTCCTTGTCGCCGCGCCAGAAGGCTTCGAGCACCATCCGGTACGCGCCCTTGGCGCCCTCGACGAAGGCGAGCAGGTCGAAGCGGCGGTCGGCCGCGGAGATTTCGCGCAGGCCCCGCTCGATCGCCGGGGTGACCCCGGGGATCAGCCGCTGCTGGGCGGGACGAATTGCCGGAACCTCGGCCGGTTTGGGCGCGGCGACGGCGCCCGGCTGGCCTTCGAAGCGGCCGGCGATCGGCTCCTCCTCGTGCTCGGCGCGGCGGCCGAGCACGGCGTAGAGCCGCAAGCCCAGGAAGGCCGCGATCATGGCGAGAATGACGATCTCTACAGTCTTGTCCACGTGTCCAGTCCCTGCCGCGACGCCGCGGCGTTCCGCTATCTACGCCCAGATAGGTATGCTTGACAAATGAACAACGCGTGGACGGCCCGAACGCTCCATTTTTCGGTCTGGCCGATCGCGCCGCGGCGGAGCGGTTGCCGCCCGCCCGCGCCGGTGCTAGGCGCGCCGCCAATTCCACTCATTCGCCCGAAAGCACGACCATGGCCGACGAAGACAACGTCCTCACCGATCTCGATCTTGGCAGCCCCGCCCCCAACGGCGCCGACACCGGCCCGGCGGCGGGGATCATCTCGCAATATATCAAGGACCTGTCGGTCGAGAACCCCAACGCGCCGGACAGCTTCCAGTGGCAGGATCCGCCTCAGGTCGACGTCCAGTTCAACATCGGCGCGCGCCAGCTCAGCGACGAGGTCCAGGAGGTCGAGCTCAAGATCACCCTCACCGCCAAGGCCGAGGCCGGCACCGCCTATATCGTCGACATCGCCTATGCCGGGCTGATCGGGATGCGCAACCTTGCCCCCGAGCAGATGCACGCCTTCACTTACGCCGAAGCCCCGCGCATCCTCTTCCCCTTCGCCCGCCGCATCGTCGCCGACGCGGTGCGCGATGCGGGCTACCCGCCGATGATGCTCGAGCCGATCGATTTCAACGGCATCTACATGGCCCAGCTCCAGGCGCAGCAGGGCGAAGGCGAGCAGCCCGACGAAGCCCCGGCGGGCACCGCATAACGCATCCCTACTCCGTCCATGCTGAGCCTGTCGAAGCATCGTCCTTCACTTTCACCGCGGGATGAAGGAAAGCAGCCCTTCGACAAGCTCAGGGTGGACGGGATAGGCTCAATATGAACCTCGCCAGGTCGGTCGGGACGATCGGCTCGCTGACGCTGCTCAGCCGCATTCTCGGGCTGGTCCGCGACAACCTGTTCGCGCGGTTCATGGGGGCGAGCTTCGCCTCCGACGCGTTCCTGATCGCGTTCAAGCTGCCTAACATGTTCCGCGCGCTGTTCGCCGAAGGCGCGTTCGCCTCGGCGTTCATCCCGATGTTCAACCGGAAAGTAGCGGACAAGGACGGTCCCGGCCTGCCCGCGGGAATCGAATTCGCCGAGCGCGCGCTGGCTGTACTGCTGCCGGTTCTGCTCGCGATGACGATCCTGCTCGAGCTGTTTGCCTGGCCGGTGACGCTGGCGCTCTCGGGCAAGTTCAACGGCGTTTCCGACGAGCTGTTCGCTTACGCGGTCTCGCTCTCGCGGCTGACTATCCCTTACCTGATGCTGATCAGCCTGGTCTCGCTGTTCGGCGGGATCCTCAATTCGCTGCACAAGTTCTGGGTCAACGCCGCCGCGCCGATGCTGCTCAACGTCACACTGATCTCGGCGCTGCTGCTATTCGATACCTCCGATCCGATGGTCACCGCGCGCAACCAGGCGATCGCGGTGAGCGTCGCGGGGCTGCTTCAGCTGATCTGGCTGGCCTGGGCCGCGCGGGCCAACGGGGTCAGCCTCAAGCTGCGCCGCCCGCGGCTCAGCCCCGACGTTAAGCGGCTGCTCAAGCTGACCCTGCCCGCGGCGGTCGGCGCGGGGGCGGTGCAGGTCAACCTGGTGGTTTCGACCGCGCTCGCCGCCTCGCTCCTCGCGCACGGCTCGGTGACTTACATCTACATGGCCGACCGGCTGAACCAGCTCCCCCTCGGGCTTATCGGCATCGCGCTCGGCACCGTGCTGCTGCCGACGATCTCGCGCCAGCTCGGAGCGGGCGACGAGGCCGCGGCGATGCAGACGCAGAACCGCGGGATGGAGCTGGCGCTGCTGCTTTCGCTCCCCGCCGCGGCGGCGCTGGTGATCTGCGGCGAGCCGATCGCTTCGGGGCTGTTCGGCTACGGCCGGTTCGACGCCGAAGACGTGCGCGCCACCGCGCAGGCGCTCGCCGCGTTTTCGCTCGGACTGCCCGCCTATATCCTGGTCAAGGTGCTGACCCCGGCGTTCTATGCGCGGCAGGACACCCGCACCCCGGTGCGCTTCGGGCTGATCGCGGTGGCGGTTAACCTCGTGCTCAACCTCGCGCTGATTGTCCCGCTGCAGCATGTCGGCCCGCCGCTGGCGACCGCGATCGCCTCAACCGTCAACGCCGGCCTGCTCTATTGGACGCTGGTCAGGCGCGGCGATTTCAAGCCCGACGCCCGGCTGAGGCGCCGCGCCTGGCGGCTGGTGCTCGCCGCGCTGGCGATGGGCGCGGCGCTGTGGTTCGCGCAAGGGCTGGTGGCGAGCTATGTCCAGGGCGACTGGGTCCGGCGCGGCTTCGCGCTCGCGGTGCTGGTCGGCGCGGGGGCGATGGTTTACGGCGCGGCCACGCTCCTCCTCGGCGCCTTCACCCGCGCCGACCTCAAATTGTTCTTCCGGCGCGGCCGCGTCGAACCTGCTCAAGAGTAGCTCTATGCGCGTCGTCTCCGGCATCCAGCCCACCGGCAACCTCCACCTCGGCAATTACCTCGGCGCGATCCGCAACTGGGTGGCGATGCAGGAAAGCATGGAATGCCTCTATTTCCTCGCCGACCTCCACGCGATCAGCCAGCCGCACGATCCCGCCGAGCTCGCCGCCAACACGCTCGTGATGACCGCGGCGCTGGTCGCCTGCGGGATCGATCCCGAACGCTCGGTGCTGTTCAACCAGGCCCAGGTTCCCGCGCACGCAGAGCTGCAATGGCTGCTCGGCGGGACCGCGCGGATGGGCTGGCTCAATCGGATGACCCAGTGGAAGGACAAGGCCGGCAAGAACCGCGAGGGCGCGAGCATCGCACTGTTCACTTATCCGGTGCTCCAGGCCGCCGACGTCCTGCTCTACCAGGCGACCCACGTGCCGGTGGGCGAGGACCAGAAGCAGCATCTCGAGCTCGCCCGCGACATCGCCCAGAAGTTCAACAACGACTTCTGCGCCGAAGATGCCCCGGTCTTCACCCTGCCCGAGCCGATCATCCCGCCCGAGGCCGCGCGGATCATGAGCCTGCGCGACGGCAGCGCCAAGATGAGCAAGTCCGACCCCAGCGACATGAGCCGGATCAACCTGACCGACGACGCCGATGCGATCATGAGCAAGGTGCGCAAGGCCAAGACCGATCCCGAACCGCTGCCTTCGGAGCCCAAGGGTCTCGAAGCCCGGCCCGAGGCGGCGAACCTGGTCGCGATCTACGCCGCGCTCGCCGGCACCACCCCCGCCGCCGTGCTGGGAGAGTTCGGCGGCCAGGGCTTCGGCGCGTTCAAGCCCGCGCTGGGGGAGCTGCTGGTCACCCACCTCGCCCCGATCAACGCGCGCTTCATCGAGCTGCGCCAGGACCGCGAGGCGCTCGACGCGATTCTCGCCAAGGGCGCGCTCAAGGCCAGGGCGCTGGCCGGGCCGACGCTGACTGCGGCATACAGGGCGCTGGGACTGGTGCGCGGCTGACCGCCGGGGTCGTGGTTGGCGGCTGACCGCCGCTGGGGCTCCATTCAACGCCTATTCAGCCGCGCGAACCTAAGGCACACTCATATCGGACGCGCTCGCCCGCATTTTGCGGCCCTGCGAGTCGCGGCTGTTCAGGAGTCGCACGCCTATGTCTTTCACCCTCGATTTTCGCTCCGGCGCGCTTAAGCTCGCCGCGGCGACCGCGCTGGTCGCCGGCCTTGCCGGCTGCACCCAAACGCTCAACACCAAGGTCACCCGCTTCGCCAGCCAGCTGCCGGCGCCGCAAGGGCAGACCTTCACCGTCGTCGCCGACGATGCGGCCGACGCCGGCGGGCTCGAATTCTCGCAGTATGCCCGCTTCGTCGCCGACCGCATGGCCACGCTCGGCTACACCCCGGTCAACACCACCGCCGACGCCAACCTGATCGTCCGCTTCGATTACGGGGTCGACAAGGGCCGCGAGCGGGTGCGCTCGACCGGGTTCTATCAGGATCCGTTCTTCTCGCCGTGGTACGGCTATCGAGGCGGATACTATGGCCGCCGCATCGGCTACCGGCCCTACGGCGGCTGGGGCTATGGGTTCTACGATCCGTGGTTCGACACCGGCTATGACAGCTACACCGTCTACACCAGCGGGATCGAGCTCAAGATCGACGAGAAGGGCGGCCGCCGCCTGTTCGAAGGCAAGGCCGAGGCGCTCTCGACCTCGAATCGCCTGCCTTACCTCGTCCCCAACCTGGTCGAGGCGATGTTCACCGACTTCCCCGGCAACTCGGGTGAAACCGTGCGCATCTCGGTCGCGCCGGAGAAATCAAAGCGTAACTAATCCCGCTTAGGGGGCAAAACACCGAGTTGGGGCGGGGTCGCAAGGCTCCGCCCCTTTTTTGTCGTCCGCGATTGCAGGAACCCGGCCAAGCGACGCAGGGTTGTCCAGCCATGCGCCAGCTCTATCTCGACTGCGACGGCGTGCTCGCCGATTTCGACGCCGGGGCCGCGGCGGTGTTCGGCATGGCCCCGCGCGTCTACGAGAAGCGCCACGGCATCGGGCGGTTCTGGAAAGGGCTGGCGAACGCCTCCGACTTCTACTTCAACCTGCCGCTGATGCCCGATGCGATGGAGCTGTTCGGGGCGGTAAAGCACCTCGATCCGGTGATCCTCACCGGGCTGCCGCTGGGGGGCTGGGCGGCCGACCAGAAGGTGCGCTGGGCGGCGCGGCACTTTCCCGGGACCAGGATCATCACCACGATGGCGCGCGACAAGCGCAACCACGCCAGGGAAGGCGATGTGCTGGTCGACGATCAGGTCAAGCACCGGCGCCTGTGGGAGGAAGTCGGCGGGGTGTTCATCCACCATACGGGCGCGAAGGCCTCGATCGCGGCGCTGCGCGACTGTTTTCCGCTCAAGCGCTGAGCGCGAAGACCCCGCCGGTCGAGCCGAACCCGCCCTCGCCGCGCGCGGTTTCGTCGAGGTCCGCAACCTCGACCCAGCCGGCGCGGACCACCGGGGCGAGGACCAGCTGGGCGATGCGGTCGCCGCGGCGGATCGCGAAGGGCTCGGCCCCGTGGTTGATCAGGATCACCTTGAGTTCCCCGCGGTAATCGCTGTCGATCGTGCCGGGGGTGTTGGGAACTGAAATCCCGTGCCTCAGCGCCAGGCCCGAGCGCGGTCGGACCTGGATTTCGAACCCCGGCGGGATAGCGAAGCTCAGCCCGGTGGCGACGGCGTGGCGCGCGCCGGGCGCGAGCATGAGTTCTTCTGCGGAAACCACGTCCATCCCCGCGGCGCCGGCAGTGGCGTAGGCCGGCAGATCGAGCCCGTCGCCGTGGGCCAGCCGCTTCACCGCCACCTCAGTCGTCGCGGGGCTCTCCGTCGGAGACGAGGGCATCGGCAATCCTTTCGACCAGCGCGCGGGCCACGTCCTCCTTGAGCATCTCGGGCAGGTTCTCAACCCCCGCGCCCGAAACGATGTGGACACGATTCGCCGCACCGCCCATCACGCTCTTGCCCTCGCCGCCCGAGACGTCGTTGGCGACGATCCAGTCGGCGCCTTTGCGGGTGCGCTTCTCCTTGGCGTGCTCGAGCACCTTTTCGGTTTCGGCGGCGAAACCGATCACCAGCTTGGGGCGCTTGGCCCCGGTGGCGAGCGTGGCGAGAATATCGGGGTTTTCGGTCAGGCGCAGCGCGGGCGGGGCCGAGCCGCGCTTCTTGAGCTTGTCGTTCGCGACCTTGTCGACCTTCCAGTCGGCCACCGCCGCGACCATCACCGCGACATCGGCAGGGAGCGCCTTCTTGACCGCGGCGGCCATCTGGTCGGCGGTGACGACGTCGATCCGGTCGACCCCCGGGGGCGTGTCGAGCGTCACCGGCCCCGCCACCAGCGTCACTCGCGCGCCCGCAGCGGCGGCGGCGGCGGCGATCGCGAAGCCCTGCCGCCCGGAAGAGCGGTTGGCGATGAACCGCACCGGGTCGATCGCTTCGTGGGTCGGGCCCGCGGTGATCAGCACGTGCTTGCCGAACAATGGGCGATGCGCCGGATCGGCGGCGAAATCGGGCTGGCCTTCCAGCGGGTCGGCGGGCGGTTCGGGTTCCGGTTCGGCGGGAGCCTTGCCCTTCTTCTTGCCGACCGGCTCGGGGGCCGACTGGCGTTCGTTGACTTCGTGGTTGATCGCCTCGGGATCGGTCGGCGGCGCGGCCTTGGCCTTGCCCTTCTTCGAGAGCAGCGCGGTGACCGGGGTCGCGGCGGCGGGTTCGATCTCCGCCTCGGGTAAGTTCAGCGCTTCGGGGAGCACGTCGGCGAGCAGTGCGCCCTCGGGCACCAGGTCGTCCTCGAACACCACGCGGGTATTGGTGGTGCGCTGGATCAGGTTCGAGACCAGCCCGCCGAGATCGGCTTGTTCTGCGCTCTCGCCCCCGACAAATTCAGGTTCGGGCAGCACCAGCGGCAGCTCGCCCGGATCGATTTGCAGCACCCCGGCGATCGCGCTCCACACCGCGACCGGCTCGGGCAGGCGCCCGGCGCCGTATTCGCCGCAGGCCATCTCGCCCTCGTCGGGATCGAGCACCAGCACCCCGGCCTCGCGCAGCGTGGCGACGTTGCGGGTGGTCGCGGCGTGCTCCCACATCCGCACGTTCATCGCCGGGACCGCCATCACCGGCTTGTCGGTGGCGAGCAGCAGCGTGGTCGCGAGATCGTCGGCGATGCCGTGCGCCATCTTGGCGAGCAGGTCGGCGGTGGCCGGGCAGACCACCACCAGGTCGGCCTCGCGGCTCAATTGAATATGCCCCATCTCGACCTCGTTGCGAAGGTCCCACAGCGTGGTGTGGACGGGGTTCTCGCTCAGCGCGGCGAGGGTCATCGGGGTGACGAACTGCGCGCCGCCCGCGGTCAGCACGCAGGTCACGCTGCCGCCCGCCTTGCGGATCAGCCGGACCAGCTCGCACGCCTTGTATGCCGCGATGCCGCCGCCGACGATGAGCAGGATCCTGGGGCCGGACATGGTGACCCGCTTGTGCAATGGAAGCGTTCCCCCCGCAACAGGCTTTGCCTTGGCGGAAATGCTGGGGCAGAGAGGCTAAGTTCGCGTTAACGGGGGACCTTGCCATGCCGCGCCTGATCCTGATTGGCCTGTTGTTCCTCGGCGGGCTGTTCAACCTGTTCCTTGGCGTGAGCTTCCTTCTCGACCCCGCGGGGATCGGCGGCGAGTTCGGGATGAGCCCCAACGGCCCGCTCGGGCTGGCGGTGATCCGCGGCGATTTCACCGCGTTTTTCGGCGTGATCGGGTTCTGCATGCTGTGGGGCGCGTGGCGGCGCAATGGCGACCTGCTGCTGGTCCCCGCGGCGCTGTTCGGGATCGCCTTCGTCGGCCGCGCGATCACCGCGCTGACCGTGGGGACATCGCCGGGGTTCTTCGAGCCGATGATTGCCGAAGCCGTGCAGTTCGTGCTGCTGATCGCTGGCTGGCGGATCGTGCCGCATCACCGAATCGAAGAAATCGCCAACTAGCGCAATTCCGCCGCGCGCCACAGCGAGCGGGCCGCCATCGGCACGAAGGCGAGGCCGACGAACATCGCCGGGGCGATCACTGCGCCCCAGTAGAAGTTGTCCGTCCGCCCGGCGATCATGAAGGCGAGGGCGTAGCCGGCGTAGAGCAGCGTCCCCAACAGCCCCGCGTTCGAGCGCCAGCCGCTCCACCCGAAGGCCATCAGCACGATCGCGGGGCCCGCCAGCCAGTGCGGGAGGAACCTGAGGTTGCTCGACAGCGTGACGTTGGAGAGCCAGCCCGAGAGCCCGCGCAGCGCCAGCCACGAGGCGGATTGACGGTCGCTCGGCAGAATCTGCGGGTCGATCAGGCTGAGGTGCCAGGCCAGCCCGGCGAGGAACAGGCCGGTCAGCAGCGCCCAGGCGGCGGTCTCGCGCCAGTCGCGCCGCCACGCCGCCATTGCGCCGAGCAGCAGCACGAATGGGAGCGCGTGTTCGCGGATCGCCAGCGCCAGCGCCGCAGCTATCCACGCCGCGCCCCACTTGCCCGGGCGGTGCAGGCCGAAGGCGAGCGCCAGCAGCATCCCCGCCCAAAGCTCGTGGAGCACGAAATAGTGCCGGTTTAGCCCGAGCGAAGCGCCGAGGAACATCAGCGCGACCGCGACGCGGCGCACCGGTTCGCCCCCGGGCTCGTCGCCCAGCCGCCGCCACCACGCCGCGAGCACCCCGAGCATCAGCGCCACCGCCGCCGCGATCTGCCCGATGGGTCCGAGCCAGGCGTCGAACCAGGCCAGCGTCGGCAGCCGCACCGCGATCCCCGGGCGCACCGGGTAATCGGCCTTGCGGTGCTCGGCGACGATGAAATCGTAATAGTTCTCGCCCCGCCCGATCCGCTGAATCGCGATATCGTAGAGCGCCAGATCGTCGTCGCGGGCGCGCTCGGCGGCTTTGCCGGAGAGGTTCTCGCCGAACCCGGCGGTGGCGACTTTCTGCGGCCCAGCCGAGATCGGGACGAGCGCCGCGGCGATAAGCAGGACCGCAAGCGCCAACAGCGCGAGCCGCGCGGGCAGCTGGGGCCAGTGCGCGAAGCGGTCCCACTGCGGCGCGGCGACGCGTATCTCGTCTCGCTTGGCCCCCATGCCGGGCCTTGTGACGAAGCGGCGAAGCGAGCGCAAGCCGGGCTGCAGCCACATGGCGCTAACTTGCCATTCAGTCCCCCGCGCCTACATAGGCCGCGAAAGGAACCTCTTGCGATGAACGACGACCAGCCGAGCGGCAACCCGTGGGTCAAGAGCCTGCTGGTGTGGGGCGGGATCTTCCTCGCGCTGATGTTCGTGGTCTCGATGTTCGGCGCCGGCGGGGCCGCGGCGGGCCAAGAGATCAGCTATTCCGAGTTCCGCACCAAGGTGTCCGAAGGCAGCGTCGCCGAAGCGCAGATCGGCGAGACCCGGATTTCGGGCAAGTACAAGAACGACCAGACCTTCACCACGCTTGCGGTGCCCAATGACCCCACCCTGCTCGAGGCGCTGCAGAAGGCGGGGGTCAAATACGCCGGCAAGAGCCCCGAGCAGATGAACGTCCTGCTCTACATCCTGCTCCAGGCGCTGCCCTTCATGCTGATCCTCGCGGTCGCCTGGTTCGCGCTCAAGCAGATGCAGAAGGGCGGCGGCGGCGGGGCGATGGGCTTCGGCAAGTCGAAGGCCAAGATGCTCACCGAGCGCCAGGGCCGGGTGACCTTCCAGGACGTCGCCGGGATCGACGAGGCGCGTGAGGAGCTTGAGGAAATCGTCGAGTTCCTGCGCGATCCGCAGCGCTTCTCCAAGCTCGGCGGGCAGATTCCCAAAGGCGCGCTGTTGGTCGGCTCGCCCGGCACCGGCAAGACGCTGCTCGCCCGCGCCATCGCCGGCGAGGCCGGGGTGCCGTTCTTCACCATCTCGGGCTCGGACTTCGTCGAGATGTTCGTCGGCGTCGGCGCGAGCCGGGTCCGCGACATGTTCGAACAGGCCAAGAAGAACGCGCCGTGCATCGTCTTCATCGACGAAATCGACGCAGTCGGTCGCCACCGCGGCCACGGCCTCGGCAATTCGAACGATGAGCGCGAGCAGACCCTCAACCAGCTGCTGGTCGAGATGGACGGGTTCGAGGCCAACGAAGGCATCATCATCATCGCCGCGACCAACCGCCCCGACGTGCTCGATCCCGCGCTGCTCCGCCCCGGCCGGTTCGACCGCCAGGTAGTGGTGCCGATCCCCGACATCGAAGGGCGCGAGAAGATCCTCGGCGTGCACATGAAGAAGGTCCCGCTCGCGCCGGACGTCAACCCGCGGGTGATCGCGCGCGGCACTCCGGGTTTCTCGGGTGCGGACCTCGCCAATCTGGTCAACGAGGCGGCGCTGCTCGCCGCGCGGCGCAACAAGCGCCTGGTCGCGATGCAGGAGTTCGAGGACGCCAAGGACAAGGTCATGATGGGGGCCGAGCGCCGCTCTATGGTGATGACCGAGGACGAGAAGAAGATGACCGCCTATCACGAGGCCGGACATGCGATCGTCTCGGTCAACGAGCCCGCCTCGGACCCGATCCACAAAGCGACGATCATCCCGCGCGGGCGCGCGCTGGGCATGGTCATGCGCCTGCCCGAGCGCGACAACTATTCGTACCACCGCGACAAGATGCACGCCAACCTCTCGGTCTCGATGGGCGGGCGCGTCGCCGAGGAGCTGATCTTCGGCCACGCCAAGGTGTCGAGCGGCGCGTCGTCGGACATCCAGTACGCCACCAGCCTGGCGCGCAACATGGTCACCAAGTGGGGCATGTCGGACAAGCTCGGCCCGCTCCAATACGAGGAGCAGGGCGAGGGCTACCTCGGCTACGGCGCCAACCAGCGGGTGATGATGTCGGACGAGACATCGAAGCTGATCGACAGCGAAATCCGCGGGCTGGTCGACGGGGCGCACGCCCGCGCCACCGACATCCTCAAGACCAGCGAGGACAAGCTCCACCTCCTCGCCCAGGCGCTGCTCGAATACGAGACGCTGACCGGCGAGGAGATCGCCCAGCTGCTCGAAACCGGCAAGCTCGACCGCCCCGAAGCCCCGAGCGGCCCGGCGGCGGTGCGCCCGGTGCGCGGCTCGGCGATCCCCAAAGCGGGCAAACGCTTCGGCGAAGGCGCGCCGCAGGGGGCATAGGCGGATGCATCCGGTTCGGAGCGGCTTGTCCGTTCGCGGCTTGGCAAGTCGAGCATCGAGGCGTATTTTGTCGGCATGAACGAATATTCGCCGATCGTCTCCGAGTTCGGCTCGGAAGAGGAAGAGCAGGCCTACCTGCGCTGGCTCGAAGCGAAAGTGGCCAAGTCGCGGGCCGATAAGAGCCCGCGGATTCCGCATGACCAGGTGATGGCGGAACTCGACGAAATCATTGCCGCAAAGACCGGCAAAGAATGCTCAAGCTGATCTGGAATCCCGAAGCACGGCAGAACGTTCGGGATATCATCGACTACATCGGGGACCGGCATCCCGCTGCGGCGATCCGGATGCGTCATATGTTCGATGACTGCGCCGAGCGGCTTACCGCCCATCCCTACATCTACCGCGTGGGCCGCGTGGCGGGTACGCGGGAAGCGGTTGTCCACCCCAACTACATCATGATTTACGAGGTTGGCCTCGATACAGTCGAAATCGTCAGCGTTGTCCACGCCCGCCGGCAGTACCCGCCGGGCGACGAAGCCTGATCACTCCGCCGCCACCATCGCAGTCAGCGCGGTGGCGAAGAGCACCAACGCAACGAAAGCGAAGGCGCTCAGGAACCACGTGCGCCACCACGCGCCCAAGCGGGTGAGACCGTAGGTTCCCTTCAATTGCCGGTACATGTGGAACGGGGCGTAGAAGAACAGCGCGGCGAGCAACCAGCCGCCGGCCCACACAGCGGCGACGCTCATTGCCGCGAACAGGAGCAGCATGAAGCTCAGCGAATAGGTCACGAACACGGTGTGATCGTAGAGGTGGAAGCGGCGGCTGAACGGGAACAGCAGCCACACGAACGGGACCGACAGCGGGATCAGCAGCCACGAGAACTTGTAGGCGCTTTGCTGGAGCTTGTAGACGACCAGCTCGGGATTCTCGCGCGCCTTGGCCCAGGTCCGATTGACCGAGCGGACCCACTCAGCGTCGGTCGGATCGTTCGAGGCGGCGATCGCCTCGGGCAGTTTGCCGCCCTGCGCCGCCGCGATCGTCTCGACCGCCATTTTCGACTGCTTTAGCTCCTGCTCGAGCCGGGCGGTCGGTGCTCCCCCAGCCCGCGCTTCGGCGAGGTCCATTTCGGCCTCGACCACATTGGCCCGCGCCTCGGCCGCGGCGCCGGACACGCCTTTGGAGATTTGCCCGGGGCCAGCTTCGCCGAAGTCGATCGGGCTTCCGAGCAGGTTGAACACCGCGAAAGTCAGGAACACCACGAACAGGAACAGCGCGATCGGCGAGACATAGCTGGCGCGCTTGCCGTCGATGTATTCGCGGGTGAGCAGCCCCGGCTTCCACGCCAGCAACGGAAGGGTGCGCCAGATCTTGCCCTCGAAATGGAACACCCCGTGGAGCAGGTCGTGGAAGAACGCGCCCAGCGTGCGGTGGACGTGCGCGGCCTGGCCGCAGGCGTGGCAATGGCTGCCGACGAGCATTGCACCGCAATTCAGACAGGCGCGCTCGTGGGAGTGGCCGTCATCTGCAGGAGATTCGCCGTGCGCCGGCTCGACCGCGCGCGCGATCAATGCGCCTTGCGCGATATCGCCGATGATCTCACCCCCGCCGGTCATGCGGAGGTTCTAGCCGCGCGCGGGGCCGACCCGCAAGCGCGCCGGATCAGCCTTCGTAGTCGCCGCCGAGCGAGGTGTTGCGCACCGGGGCCGCGGCGGTGATCCGCAGCGCTTCGGCCTGCTGGCTGAGCGAGCCGATCTCGTCGGCCTCGTCGTCGTCGTCGGGAAGGACGCGCTGGAGCGAGCCGACCACGGCTTCCTTGAGGTTGTCGGGCCGCACGGTTTCCTCGGCGATTTCGCGCAGCGCGACCACCGGGTTCTTGTCGCGGTCGCGGTCGATGGTCAGCTCGGCGCCGCCCGAAATCTCGCGCGCGCGCTGCGCGGCGAGCAGGACGAGGTCGAAACGGTTCGAAACCTTGTCGACGCAATCTTCAACGGTAACGCGCGCCATCGGGCACTCCAGTTCGCATGATGCGGGAAAGCGCGGCGCTTACGCGCTTGCCGATTCGCAAGTCAAGAAAAACGGCGTAAATGCTTCAATCGTAACGATCTTGTCCGCGCTCGTCGTCGGCCAGATCGCTGAACTTGGTGATTCGGCTTTCGAAGCGCAGGCGGATCTTGCCGGTCGAGCCGTGGCGCTGCTTGGCGACGATCAGCTCGGCCAGCCCGGTGACCTGCTCCATCTTCTGGCGCCAGGTGTCCCACTTCGCCGCGACGTCGGGGGTGTCGCCCTCGGCCGGCACCTTGGGCTCGGTGTTGCGGATGTAATAGTCCTCGCGGAAGACGAACCAGACCATGTCGGCGTCCTGCTCGATCGAGCCGGATTCGCGCAGGTCCGAAAGCAGCGGGCGCTTGTCCTCGCGGCTTTCGACCGCGCGGCTGAGCTGCGAGAGCGCGATCACCGGCACCCCCAGCTCCTTGGCCAGCGTCTTCAAGCCGCGGCTGATCTCGGAGATTTCGTTGACCCGGTTGTCGTTGCCGCTGCGGTTGGTGCCCTGAAGCAGCTGGAGGTAATCGACCACGATCAGCCCGATGTCGTGCCGCCGCTTCAAACGGCGCGCGCGGGTGCGCAGCGCGGCGATCGACAGCGCCGGGGTGTCGTCGATGTAGAGCGGCAGTTCGGCGAGGCGCTGGCTGGCGTAGGACAGCTGCTGGAAGTCCTCGCGGCTGATCCGGCCCTTGCGCAGGTTCTCGCTGTCGATCCCCGATTGCTCGGCGAGGATACGGGTGGCGAGCTGGTCGGCGCTCATCTCGAGGCTGAAGAACGCCGTCGCCGCGCCGACCGAGGCGCTCGCTTCGATCCCCCCCTGGAGATCGGTGAGCAGGCGGCTGGCGGCGTTGAAGGCGATGTTGGTGGCGAGCGCGGTCTTGCCCATGCCGGGGCGGCCGGCAAGGATGATCAGGTCCGAATCGTGCAGGCCCCCGATCTTCTCGTTGACCGTGGCGAGCCCGGTGGTCTTGCCCGAAATGTGCCCGCCCGAATTGAGCGCTTTTTCAATCGCCCCGATCGCGGTGCGGGTGGCGAGCCCGAAGCTCTGCGCCTCCGAATTGCTCGAAGCGCCCTCGGCGACGGCATAGAGCGCGGCCTCGGCGTGTTCGATCTGCTCGAGCGGGGCGACGCTCTCGGACGTGTCCATCGCCTCTTCGACGAGGTTGCGCCCGACCGTGACCAGCTCGCGCAGCAGCGCCAGATCGTAAATCTGCTCGGCCAGTTCGCGCGGCGCGAGCAGCCCCTGCCCGTCGGAGGTGAGCCGGGCGAGGTAGGCCGCCCCGCCGAGTTCCTTCAAGGCCTCGTCGGCCTCGAAATAGGGCTTGAGCGTGACCGCGGTGACCACCGCCTTGCGATCGAGCAGGGTCAGCACCCGCTCATAGATTCGCGCGTGATTCGGCTCGTAGAAATGCCCGGGAACGAGCGGAACTCTCAGCTCCTCGATCACCCGGTTGTCGATTAGCACCGCACCGAGGAACGCCGCCTCGGCCTCGACATTGCTGGGCAGCGCGCGGATCGGTGCGTCCGGTCGGAGGAGGATTGCTTCGTCGGCCATAGGCGACGGGCAATGCGCCGAGGACGAGTCGCGCGCAAGCAGCCTGCGACGATTCAACCCTGTGGATAGCGGGGACGGCGCGGCCCCTTGCCCCGCCATGCTGCATTTGCGAGGAACGGCGCACGATGGCCGACCCCCGGATCACCCATATCGCGCTCGACGACGCGACGATCCTGTGGCGCAACGCCGACATCGAGCAGGAACGGCGGATCGCGATCTTCGACCTGATCGAGGACAACGCCTTCAAGCCGCTAAGGGCGTGGGATGCGGGCCACCAGGGCCCCTATCGGCTGCGTCTGTCGTGCGCCGACGGACGGCTGGTGCTCGAAATTTCCGGTGAAGACGGGGCCGAGCTTGAAACGCTGATCCTCGGTCTCGGCCGGTTTCGCCGTCCGATCCGCGATTATTTCGCGATCTGCGATTCGTATTACCAGGCGATCCGCAAGGCCACGGCGGCCGAAATCGAGACGATCGACATGGCCCGGCGCGGGATCCACAATGAAGCCGCCGAGCTGCTGCTCGAACGCCTCGAAGGCAAGGTCGAAACCGATTTTCCCACCGCACGGCGGCTGTTCACGCTGATCTGCGTGTTGCATATCCGCGGCTGATGGCACGACGCCCCAAGCGCCAGGTCCGGCTGCGCCTGCTCGGCGCGCTGCTGCTGGCCGCGCTGACCGGCGCGGGCTGGGTGTGGTGGCACCTCGACCATTGGCGACCCGAGCGCGCGGCCTATCCGGTCCAGGGGATCGAAATCGGCGACGGCGACGGCGCGGTCGATTGGGCGGCGCTGAAAGCGGTGGGTGCGGACTTCGCCTATCTCGACGCTTCGGCCAGCGCCTTTGCGCGCGATCCGGCCTTCACCCTCAACCTCGAGCGCGCCCGCGCGGCAAAGCTCCAGGTCGGCGCGGTGCATGCTTACGATCCGTGCCAACCCGCCGAAAAGCAGGCGGCCAATTTTGTCACCGTGGTACCGCGCGACGCGAAAATGCTCCCGCCGGCGATCGCGCTCGACGCCCTCGCCGACGCTTGCCCGGTCAAAGTCGGCGACGCCGCGGTGGTGAGCGAGCTGATGACCTTCCTCAATCAGATCGAGACCCACACCGGCAAAGCCGCGTTGCTCAAGCTCTCCGGGGACTTCGAGGATCGTTACCGCATCGCCGCGGCGATCGATCGCAACCTGTGGCTCGAACGCCGCCGCTTCGCCCCCGATTACGGCGGGCGGCCGTGGACGCTGTGGACCGCGAACCACGCGCTCGCTACCGAGGCGGGGGACGAACCCGTGCGCTGGGTGGTAGTGCAGCCATGACAATCGACAAAGACGCCTTGATCGCCGCCGCGCGGCAGGCCGCGGCGCAGGCCTATGCGCCCTACTCGGGCTTTCACGTCGGCGCAGCGCTGGGCTTTGCCGACGGCGCGATGGTCACCGGCGCGAATGCCGAAAACGCGAGCTACGGCCTGACCCTCTGCGCCGAGACGGTGGCGGTGGGCAAGGCGCTCGCCGAGGGCCGCCGCGGCGGCCTCCAAGCGGTAGCGGTGATCGGCGGCAAGGCGGGCGAAGTGGGCGTGGGCGATCCGGTTACGCCTTGCGGGCGCTGCCGCCAGGTGCTGAGCGAACTCGCCCAGCTCGGCGGGACCGACCCGGTGGTGTGGTGCGTCGGCGATGCCAATGTAACCGAGCTGCGCCTGTCCGACCTACTCCCCCGCGCCTTCGGCCCGGCGAGCCTGGCCTAGCGCGTTCAGTCGGTTCCCATGCTTTCGGTGAGCCATTCGTGGAGCGCGGCGAGGCAATCGCGGGCGAGCAGCCGGCTGCGCTCGGGCGACCAGCCTTGCGCCTCGTCGGGGAGGTCGGCATTGTCCTTGAACGGCATCTCGAGCGTCATCGACACCGCGCCAAAGCGCTCGGCCAATTGCGTGGTCGACATCGACAGGTTGGCCTTGCCCGGCGGCGCCACCGGATAGCCGCGCGCGGTCTGGAAATCGGGCGAGCGGCGCGCGAGGATCGCGCGGAAGCGGTCAAAACCCTCCTGCAGCCCCGGGGTCCACGAGGGGATGCCCTCGTAGCCGGCGAGGAACACCGCGGGGATCGCCTCGTCGCCGTGGGCGTCCATCGCGAAATCGACACCCGATTCGTCCATTGCGTTGCGGATCGCCAGCACCTCGGGCGATTTCTCCGCGCTCGGCTCGTGCCATTCGCGATTGAGGTTGATGCCGGCGGCGTTGGTGCGCAGGTGCCCGCGGACCGAGCCGTCGGGGTTGGCGTTGGGGACGACATGAAAGCGGCAGTGGCGGCGCAGCGCGCGGGCGACGGGGTCGGCCGGGTCGGTCAGGCAATCGAGCGCGCCTTCGATCCACCACTCGGCCATGACTTCGCCCGGGTGCTGGCGGGCGTAGAGCCAGACCTGGGTCTGCCCCTCGCCCAGCTCGAGGCAATCGATCGAGCGCCCGTCGAGGCTGTGGCCGAGGACCCGGTGCGAAACGCCTTCGGTTCCGGCGGCTTCGGCGATCAGGTCCTGGTGGCGGTCCCACGAATAAGGCGCGAAATAGGCGAACCAGGCAAGGTCGCCCGCGGGGCTGTAGCGGATCGTCAGGGTGCCCTCGTCCTCGCCCGCGGCATAGCTGGTCTCGGCGCGGCCCCAGTAGGCGCGGTCTTCCGAAACTACCGCGCGGAAGCCCGGCCAGCCGTCGGGATAGGCCGATCCGTTGAGCCCGACGATGCGCAGCGTCAGTTCGCGCCCGGCCGCGCCCGAGACGCGGAAATGGAACCACTGGTAGAAATCGGACAGATGATCCTTGCGGATCGTCAGGCGGGCGGAAGGGCCATCGACGGCTTCGACCGCGATGTTGCCCGAATCGAAAGCTGCGTCGATCTGGATGTCATTCATCTGACCGCGATAGTCTCGCCCGAATTGCCGGGGAAGCCCCCGAATAGCGCCGCGGCCAGTTTGGGCGCCCCGAGCGCAGTCTGGGCGAGCGGCGAGCTGGCCTTGACGGTGTAGTCGGCGCGGCCTTCCCACAGGTTGGTGGTCGCGCCGCGTTCGCGGATGGCGACGCTGAGCCGGGTTTCGACCTGCTCGGCGGGGCGGCCCGACAGGTCGATGCCGATCCCGAGGCCGACCCCCGAACCGTAGCTGCCGGTCGATCCGCCGACCCCGACGCTGACCGGGCTGCGGTTGCGCTCGGGCCGGAAGCGGTCGCGCACCAGGCTGACCAGCGCGACCTGCGCGCCTTGCCCGGCGGGCGTTTCGGTATAGCCGAGCCGGACCAGCTCGCGCGCCACCGCGCCCTGGTAGGCCTGCCATTCGAGCGAACTCGGCACCTGGCCCGGGGCGGGCTCGACCGAAATCGTCCCGCGCGCGAGCGGGGCTGCGGCGGCGTGGAAGCGCGTTACTTCGACCGGCCCGGTCGGCGCGACGCAGCCGGCGAGCGCGAGCGCGGCGAGGGCGGAAGTGGCCAAGGTCAGTCTGGTCATGGCGCGAACCCCTTTCGTTTGCTGACAGCAAATTGGCCGCCTAGCCTTGCGCAGGCAAGCCCTACCGCACTAATCGCGCGGCGAAGTCACACGGTTCCCGCGCAATGGCAGACAAAGTCCCCGTATTGGTCACCGGCGGCGCCGGCTATATCGGCAGCCACGCCGTGCTGGCGCTGCGCGACGCCGGGTGGCCGGCGGCGGTGATCGACAGCCTGGTCACCGGATTTCGCTTCGCCGTGCCCGACGGGGTGCCGTTCTACGAGGGCGATATCGCTGATGGCGCGCTGCTGGCGCGAATTTTCGCCGAGCAGGGAACCCGCGCGGTGATGCATTTCGCCGGCTCGGTGGTGGTGCCGGAGTCGGTCGAAAACCCGCTCAAATACTATGCCAACAACACCGCCAAGACTCGCGCGCTGATCGAGGCTTCGGTAATCGCCGGGGTGCCGCACTTCATCTTCAGCTCGACCGCGGCGACCTACGGCATCCCCGAAGTCTCGCCCGTGACCGAGGACACCGAGCAGCGCCCGATCAACCCCTACGGCATGTCCAAGCTGATGAGCGAGATCATGCTGCGCGACGTCGCCGCGGCGCATCCGCTGAACTACTGCGCGCTGCGCTATTTCAACGTCGCGGGGGCCGATCCCGCGGGGCGCACCGGGCAATCGACCGCCGGAGCGACCCACCTGATCAAGGTCGCGGTCGAGGCGGCGCTGGGCAAGCGCGGTGGCGTCGACGTGTTCGGCACCGACTATGCCACCCCCGACGGCACCGGGGTGCGCGACTACATCCACGTCAGCGATCTGGCCGCAGCGCATGTCCTCGCGCTCGAAGCGCTGATCGCCGCGCCGGCGCAATCTCTGGTCATGAACTGCGGCTATGGGCGGGGTTTCTCCGTGCTCGAAGTGCTCGACGCGGTCGATCGGGTGACCAACCGCAAGCTCGAACGCCGCCTCAAGCCGCGCCGCGCCGGCGACCCCGATTCGCTCGTCGCCGGGAACGCACGGATCATGGCGACGCTGCCGTGGACCCCGCAGCACGCCGATCTCGAAACGATCGTGCGCCATGCCCTGGCGTGGGAGCGCAAGCTGTCCGAACCGCGGCCCGAGGGTTGACTTGCCCCGCCCTCGCCCGTAACGGCGCGCCTTCAGTTTTCCGCGGCCTGCGCCGCCCGAGGTCATCATGAAGATTCGCAACAGCCTGAAGTCGCTCAAGGACCGCCACCGCGACAACCGCGTGATCCGCCGCCGCGGCCGGACCTATGTGATCAACAAGACCAACCGCCGCTTCAAGGCGCGCCAGGGCTGATGACGCGTCGTCCCCGGCTCGACCGGGGACCGCTGGCCGCAAGGCCGGACTTTGCGGCCAGCGATCCCCGCCTTCGCGGGGATGACGGTCCGATCGAAGCTGTCGTATTCGACGTCGGCAACGTGCTGGTCCGCTGGGATCGGCGGCTGCCCTACCTCGCCCATTTCGACGATTCGGCCGAGCTCGACCGCTTCATGGACGAGGTCATCCCGCTCGAATGGCACGCCGAGCACGACGCCGGACGTTCCGCCGCCGAGCTGGTCGCCGAGCGCTCCGTGCTGTTTCCCGAACACGCCGGCCTGATTGCCGACTGGTTCGCGCGGTTCAACGAATCGATCCCCGGCCCGGTCCCCGGCATGCCGGAACTGGTCGAGACGCTCGATGCCGCGGGGGCGGCGCTCTACGCGATTACCAATTTTGGCGCGGACACCTGGGCGGGGTTCCAGCCGACCTTCCCGCTGTTCGAACGCTTCCGCGACATCGTCGTCTCGGGCGTGGAGAAGCACGCCAAGCCGGGGCGCCAAATCTTCGACCTGGCCGCGCGGCGCTTCGGCCACGCGCCCGGCGCGATGCTGTTCGTCGACGATCACGAACCCAACGTCCGCGCCGCGGCCGACTATGGCTGGCAGGTGCATCATTTCACCGATGCCGCGGGCCTCGAAGCGGACCTGCGCGAACGCGGCTTGCTCTGAAAAAACAGGGCCCCCGTCTTGCGACGGAGGCCCAGGCGGGGGCTGTTTGGGGCCCAAGCCGCAAAGCGCGGACCCCTTCAGGATCGGTTGGGGTCAGGCCTTGGCGTTGCACTTGTCGAGCTGCTCGGGGCTGAATTCGCCCTTCGCGGTGGCGAAGCTCGCAACCTTGCCGAAGGTCTTGACGACGCGGGCGCAGCTGGCGGCGGGCGACGAGGTGTCGGCCTGCGCGCGACAGGCGGCGCCTTCGCACTTCCACAGCGCACCGCCGATAACTTCCTTGCGTACGCTTTCGACAGGCGCGGCAAGCTTGGCCGAATAGCCGCCGCCGGCGTAAGCGGGGGTGGTGGTGGCGCCGAAGCTGGCGAGCGTGCCGACGACGGCGAGGCCGGCGGCGAGCAGGGTGCGCGAGAGCGGCTGGAGGGTTACGGTGGTCATGATTCTATCCCTTCTTGTCCTGCACGCATGGATCGAAGAGGGTCCGGGGGAGGAGCTGTCGATTTGCGTTGCGAATCACTACCTATCGCGATAGGTATCAAGTTGCAACTCAAAACTGTGCGCCGCAGCAAAATATTTTTGTCGGCTTGATAGCTGGATTGCGGTAAGCGGGTTGCAGGAGAAAACTGAATGGGCAAATTGCGCGAACCGCTCGACGACGTCCTCAACTGCGGGCTTCCCGTGGCGCTCGAGGTGATGGGCGAACGCTGGTCGTTCATGATCCTGCGCGCGGCGTACAACCGCATCCACCATTTCGAGGAGTTCCTCAGCGAACTCGGGATCGCCCGCAACATCCTCTCCAACCGCCTCGCCCGGCTGGTCGAGAACGGGATCATGAAGCGCGAGCCGCTCCCCGGCGATCGCCGCAAGATCGAATACCGCCTCACCGAAAAGGGCATGGACCTGCTCCCGGCGATGCTCGTGCTGCGCCAGTGGGGCGAGAAATACGGCGGCGGCGTCCCCTCGAACCCCGTGCTGTGCGACGAACGCGACGGCCAGCCGATCGCCCA
>JBOHIC010000079.1:0-9332 GCA_050725835.1 Novosphingobium sp. | reverse complement strand
GCGCCATGTCCGCATCGCGGGCGCTCAGGCCGCCGGCGTCATGGGTGGTCAGCGTCACCCGTACCTTATTGTAAACATTGAACCATTCGGGGTGATGGTCCGCCTTGTCGGCGTAGAGCGCGACGCGGGTCATGAACCCGAAGGCCGCGTTGAAATCGGCGAAACGGAACTCGCGCTCGATCGCCAAGCAGTCATCGCGCAGCTTCCAGCCCGGGCACGCGGCGAGCAGCGCGGTCACTTCGGCATCGGTCAGGCGGGCGATCGGCATAGGGGGCGGCTCCTTGGCAGTGCCGGGACTTTCCCTTATCGCCCCCGCCCATGCAAGCGTGCAGCCTCGCCGCCACGGACCTCGCCTGTCGCCGCGGCGACCGGGTGCTTTTCCGCGGGCTGTCTTTCGCACTCGAGCCGGGACAGGCGCTGCAGGTCGCGGGAGCCAACGGCACCGGCAAGTCGAGCCTGCTGCGGCTGCTCGCCGGGTTGCTCGCCCCGCTGGCCGGAACGGTGACGCGCGACGGTGAGATCGGCCTGATTGACGAGCGCCCCGCGCTCGATCCGCATCAACCTCTCGCACCTGCGCTCGGCTTTTGGAAACGGATCGACGGGGGCGTCCCCGCTCCGCTCGGCCGGCTCGGCCTCGGCAGTCTAAACGACGTGCCGGTGCGGTTCCTGTCGACCGGCCAGCGCAAGCGCGCGGCTTTCGCCCGCCTTCTAGGCCAGCAGGCCCCGATATGGCTGCTCGACGAACCGCTCAACGGGCTCGACACGAACGGCGTGGCCTTGGCCGAAGGACTGGCGGCAGAGCACTGCTCGGCAGGTGGCATCTGTGTGATCGCCTCGCACCAGCCGATTACCGTGCCGGGGTTGAAGCGGATCGACCTCGCCCATTGCCTCCCCTCCCCGGTGGGGAGGGGCCGGGGGTGGGGGCTCGACGCCGGCGGAGTACCCCCACCCCAACCCCTCCTCGCCGGGGAGGGGCTATGAAGATCGTCCTCGCCCTCCTACGCCGCGACCTCGGCTTGCTGCTGCTCGGCGGACGGCGGGGCGGGGGGAGCTTGCTGCCGATCCTGTTCTTCCTCGCGGTGGCGATGCTCTATCCCTTCGCGGTCGGCCCCGACGCGCCGCTGCTGGCGCGGACCGGCGGCGGGGTGATTTGGGTCGCGGCGCTGCTCGCCGCAATCCTTCCGCTCGACCGGCTGATCGAGCCCGACCTCGAACTCGGCATGTTCGACCAGTGGGCGCTGCGCGGGATCGGCGAGGAGAGCGTGATCGCAGTGCGCGTGCTCGCCCACTGGCTGAGCTTCGCCCCTGCGCTGATGCTCGCCGCCCTGCCCGCCGCGGCGCTGCTCGGGATAGACGGGGCAACCTTGCGCACGGTCGAACTTGGCCTGCTGGCCGGAACCCCCGGCCTCGCCGCGCTCGGCGTGACCGTCGCCGCGCTCACTGCTGGCCTGCGCGGAGGCGCGGCGCTCGGTGGGCTGCTGACGATCCCCCTGGCGGTGCCGCTGCTGGTGTTCGGCGCGGGCAGCCTAGCCCCTGGCGGCGAGGCGGGGCTGGCGCTGACCGGTGCAGTCAGCCTGGTCTTGCTGGCAATTGCACCGTTTGCAGGCGGCGCGGCGATCCGGGCAGCAAGAAGTTAGGGTTCACGCAGAGGCGCGAACCCCTTCAATAGGGCGGCTTATCCAACCCTCTCGGGCTGGCGGTGAACACCTCGCAGCCGTCCTCGGTGATTCCGATCGAGTGCTCGAACTGCGCCGACAAGGACCGGTCGCGGGTCACCGCGGTCCAGCCGTCCTCGAGCACTTTCACCCCCGGCTTGCCGAGGTTGATCATCGGCTCGATGGTGAAGAACATCCCCGGCCGCAGCTCCGGCCCGGTTCCGGCGCGGGCGGCGTGGACGACTTCGGGGGCATCGTGGAACAGCCGGCCAAGTCCGTGGCCGCAGAACTCGCGGACCACACCGTAGCGCTGGCGCTCGGCGTGGCGCTGGATCGCTGCGCCGATGTCGCCCAGGCGGCCCCCCGGCCGGGCCTGCTCGATCCCGAGCATGAGGCATTCGTGGGTGACCTCGACCAGCCGCCGCGCCTTCAAGGGCACGTCGCCGACGAGGAACATTCGGCTGGTGTCGCCGTGCCAGCCATCGAGCAGCGGGGTGACGTCGATATTGACGATGTCCCCGTCCTTGAGCGTCTTGTCCGAAGGAATCCCGTGGCAGACCACGTGGTTGATCGAGATGCAGCACGAATGGGAATAGCCGCGGTAGCCGAGCGTCGCGGGCACCGCGCCGCCATCTAGCGTCATCTGGCGCACGATGTCGTCGAGCTCGCCGGTCGAGACCCCGGGGACTACATGCGGGACCAGTGCGTCGAGGATTTCCGCCGCGAGCCGCCCCGCGGCGCGCATGCCGGCGAAGCCTTCGGGGCCGTGGAGTTTGATCGTGCCGTCGCGCAGGACGGTATCGCCATCGGTGACGGTCTGGTAGTTCATCGCCTCGATATAGTCACAATGCCGCCGAATGGCTATTGCGCGCGGCGATGACCGACAAGAATGCCCTGATCCAGCCCGATAGGGGCCAGCTCGCCACCGCGATCCACCTGATCGCAAAGGGGGGACTCGACGCCTTCGTCAAAGGCCTGTCCGGCCCGCAGCGCAGCGCGCTCGCCGCGCAGAAGTTCACCGGCGAGGGCTACAGCCACGCGATCGTTCCCGATGGCGACGGCTGGTTCGTGGTCGCCGGGGTGGCCGATCCCGAGCGCCTCTCGCACTGGTGCATGGCAAGGCTCGCCGAGGTGCTCCCCGCCGGAACCTATCGCCGCGCCGGGGGCGAGCCGGGCAAGGCGCTGCTCGGCTGGGTCACCGGGCAATACCGCTTCGACCGCTACCGCAAGGAGCCGAGCGAGGAGGGTCCGCGCATTTTGCTGACCACCGCGGTCAAGGCGATCCCCGCGGCGCAGGCCGAGGCGGCGGCGACCGCGCTGGTCCGCGACCTTGTCAACACTCCTGCCGAGGACATGGGGCCCGCGCAGCTCGAGCACGAGGCGCACCGCATCGCCAAAGCGCATCACGCCGAGTTCAAGGTGACCACCGGCGACGCGCTCGAGCGCGGTTTTCCGATGGTCCACGCGGTCGGCCGGGCGGCGGCGCGGAGCCACGCGCCGCGCATGATCGAGCTGCACTGGGGCGATCCCAAGCATCCCAAGGTGGCGATCGTCGGCAAAGGGGTGTGCTTCGATTCGGGCGGACTCGACATCAAGCCCGCCGCGGGCATGCTGCTGATGAAGAAAGACATGGGCGGCGCGGCGCATGCCCTGGCGCTCGCCCAGCTAGTGATGCAGGCGGGGCTGAAAGTGCGGCTCCACCTGCTCATCCCCGCGGTCGAGAATGCCATCGCCGGCAACGCTTTCCGCCCCGGCGACGTCCTGCGCAGCCGCGCCGGGATCAGCGTCGAAATCGGCAACACCGACGCCGAAGGGCGGCTGGTGCTCGGCGATGCGCTGACCCGCGCGGGAGAAGAAGCACCGGAGCTGACCATCGACTTCGCCACGCTCACCGGAGCGGCCCGCGTCGCGCTCGGGCCCGACCTGCCCGCGCTGTTCGCCCGCCGCGACGACACCGCCGAGGCGCTGCTCGCCGCCGGTATCGAAGCCGACGACCCATGCTGGCGCCTGCCGCTCCACGATGGCTACCGCGAATGGCTCAAGAGCGACATCGCCGACCTTGCCAATGCTCACGCCAACGGTTTCGCCGGCGCCCCGGTCGCCGCGCTGTTCCTCGACCGGTTCGTGGTGGAGGGCGCCGACTGGGCTCATTTCGATACCTTCGCCTGGCGCCCTGCGGCCAAGCCCGGCCGCCCCAAAGGCGGCGACGCGCTGGGGCTGCGCGCGGCGTGGGGGCTGCTGCAGGCGCGCTACGGGTGAGCTAGGGCAGGCTCGCCAGATTGTCGTCGAGCCGGTTGTCCGGCTCGCCCGCGCAATCGACCGCGAAGCGCAGGCCCGGGTCGCCCGGGAGCGGACCGGCGACCTCGAGGGTAGCACCGGGCGCGATCGAGGTCTGGATTTGGCTCACGCGAACCCAGTTGCTCGCGTTCCCGGAGGCCGCAAACACTTCACACGCCGTCGCCGCCTGGTCGCCGCCGTTGCGAACGAACAGCCGGGTCGCCCCGCCCGGTCCCTTGCGATCGGCCAACCGGATCGCCGCGTCGACCCCGGGCAACAGTGCCACGGACCGGGCGCGGTCAATGAAGAAGCTCTCCGGCCTGCTTGTAAGGATCCGAACGGGCCGCGGCAGCGGGAATAAACGCGCGGCAGGCGGGCCGCCCTTGACCAGCGGCTGATCGGGATCGACCGTCACGGGCGCGGCCCCGGCCTTGCCGATGCCGGCGGGGACCACCGCGGCGATCAGTTTGCAGGTCACCGTCACGGTTTCCTGGACCTGCTCGATCACGGTATTGTTCGGGCTGGTCACGTTCATCGTCAGGCTGACCATCTGGCTCTTGAGCCCGCCCGCCTCCGACGCCAGCCCGCCGACCGTGTCCCACTTGAGCGGATAGGTCGCGGTGAAGTTGCGGTTGCCGCCCTTGGGAAAGCTCAGCGCGGTGACCGGCGAGAGGTAGCCCGCGCCGAAGATCACCGCCTTGCCGGTAAATGCGCGGCGCGCCTGGACTTGGCCATAGAGCCTGAGCTGCGAGGGGCACGATTGCCCGCCGACCGCGATTACCTGCGCCGGCTCGATCCGCAGGCTGGCGGCACTGATCACCGGATCGACCGGGGTGCGCGGCGGCGTTGGGGGCACCCGGGGAGGTGTCGCACCGAGCGGCTTGCATACCACCGTGACCCGCGCCTGGACGGTGTCGTCGTAAAACTTCTCGTGGTGGTGGAGTTCCTTGAACGTGCCGCCCGAAGTGGTGGTCCAGCGGGCGATGCCGCGGGCTCGGATCGGGTAAGCCTGGTTGACCACGATCCGCGCCCCGTCGCGGCGAAAGGCGACCCGCGCGGCGGTCGACAAGCTGTCGAGCCGGTCGTTGCACAGCTTGACCGGCGAATTGCGCTGGTTGGCGACGCTGGGCGAATGCGGATCGGCGTAAGGGAAAGAGAACTTGTAGCGCTTGGTCGATGCGTTCACCCCGGGCGGCGTCAGAGTTACCCCCTCGCCGCTGATCTCGACGCTTTCGACCTGTTCGCGGTCGGGGGCCCCGGGCACTTTGGCCAGGCTGAGCCGGAACCACAGATCGATCGTGCCAGTTTCGACCGTATCGTAACGCCCGCCTGCCTTGGCCGCGACCGCGATCGTGCTTTCGCCAACATCGGGTCCGTCGGTTGCCGGGAACGCCTGCGCGAAGTTGAGCATATTGGTCTGCGCCGCCAAGGCCGCGCCCACCGTCAGCGCGCTGCCCGTGAGCGCCCAGCCGAGCATCCGCGCCGAAGTCCTTGCCGCCTTCGCTGGCATCGTCGTTCTCCTTGGAACCGCGATCGGGGGCTAGGATACTCCCCGTCCGAACCTCCGGCAAGCGCGCGGCGCTTGCCACTTCGGCGCAACCCGCTCAGGATTGCCCCGCGGTGGGAACGGGGGCGATGGACGGGTTGATAGCAGGGCCGAGCGGGTCTAAGCGCGCGCTCTTTGTTTCTTGGGGGCAGGGTTTGGGCGCCGCCGCTATTCCTACCGGGCAATTGTCGCTTTCCGGGCCGAGCGAGAAGCTCGACGCGGCGCACTGGCCGGTGCGCGGCGATCTTGCGCACATCGCGCTCGCGGGGCGGGTGTTCGTGCCGCACTATGCGGTGCCGATGCCGCGCGTGCTGGCCCGCGACGCCGAGGTCAAGCAGGCCGCGGCGGCGCAGGCGGAGACGCTCGAGAGCCTGAGCGCGGGCGCTTGCTTCGACGTGCTCGACATCGCCGGCGGCTGGGCCTGGGGCCAGGTCGGCATGGGCGGCTGCGTCGGCTACCTGCCGCTCGACGCGCTGGAGCAGTGACCCACAGCGTCTTCATCGACGGCGCGGCGGGGACCACCGGGCTCGAAATCGTCGAGCGGCTTGCGCCGCGCGCCGAATTCAAGCTGGTGGTGCTCGACGATGAGCAGCGCAAATCCGCCGAGGCACGGCGCGACGCGTTCCATTCCGCCGACTTCGCCGTGTTGTGCCTGCCCGACGAGGCGGCGCGCGAGGCGGTGGCGATGGCCGAAGGGGCGGCGGTGCGGATCATCGACGCGTCCTCGGCGTTCCGGGTCGATCCGGCCTGGACCTATGGCTTTCCCGAGCTGGTCGGGCGCGAGCAGGTCGCCGCCGCAAGCCGCGTCACCAACCCCGGGTGCTACCCCACCGGCTTCCTCGCGGGCGTCGCCCCGCTGGTCCGCCACGGACTGCTGCCGGGCGACTGGCCCTACACCTGCCACGCGGTCTCGGGCTATTCGGGCGGGGGCAAGGCGCTGATCGCGCGCTTCGGCGGGGATCCCGACATCGCCTTTCGCGACTATGGGCTGGCGCTGGGCCACAAGCACGTGGCCGAAATGCAGGAATACGCCGGCCTCGCCCACCCGCCGCTGTTCGCCCCGGCGGTGATCCCGGCGCACCGCGGGATGATCGTGGAGGTGCCGCTGCACCTCGCGCAGATGCGCCGCGCCGCGCCGGTCGACGGGCTGCGCGACTTCCTCACCGATTTCTATGGGTCCAGCGCGGTGGTCCACGTCAATGCCGACGCCCCCGACGAACTCCTCCTGCGCGCCGCGATGCAGCCCTCGGACCGGCTCGACCTGTGGGTGCTGGGCAGTCGCGACGGCAGCCAGGCGCGGCTGGTCGCGCGGCTCGACAACCTCGGCAAAGGCGCCAGCGGCGCCGCGGTGCAAAGCCTCAACCTGATGGCCGGGCTGGACGAGACCGCGGGGCTCGCGCTCTAGTCGCATTTTGACCAATTCGCGGGCACCGACTGCCCAGTAATCGGGCAGCGGATCGCCGCGCCGGAATCGATTGTTGCGCGGGGGCAAATCGATCGGTTCTAATCGTGCGATTCCGGCCTTTGCCGCGCGCGATCCTTCGCCTAACGCTGGTCCGGGGCTTTGGCACGATTCTTGAGAGTTGTTCGCCGGAGCATTGGTATGCCGGGGCCGCCGCGGCGGGTCCGGCGCTATGCGCAGGATCGGGAAGCACGTGAAAAAGATCGAAGCCATCATCAAGCCGTTCAAGCTCGACGAGGTCAAGGAAGCGCTCCACGAAGTCGGGGTTTCTGGGATCACCGTGACCGAGGCCAAGGGCTTCGGCCGCCAGAAGGGCCACACCGAACTCTATCGCGGCGCCGAGTACGTGGTCGACTTCCTCCCCAAGGTTAAGCTCGAGGTGGTGGTCCCCGACGATCTGGCCGAGCGCACCGTCGAGGCGATCGCCCAGGCCGCGCAGACCGGACGGATCGGCGACGGCAAGATCTTCGTGATCCCGGTCGAAAGCGCGGTGCGCATCCGCACCGGCGAGCGCGACAACGACGCGATCTGACGCGCGGCGAATTTCACAAAACGGAAGCGGCCCCGCAAACGGGCGCGAGAGCATAAGGATCGAACATGACCAAGGCGAAGGACATCCTCAAGCGCATCAAGGACGAAGAGATCGAGTGGGTCGATCTGCGCTTCACCGACCCCAAGGGCAAATGGCAGCACCTAACGATGTGCGCCGGGGTGATGGGCGAGGACGAGCTCGAGGACGGGCTGATGTTCGACGGCTCCTCGATCGAGGGGTGGAAGGCGATCAACGAGTCCGACATGATCCTCAAGCCGGACCTCGACTCGGTGTTCATCGATCCGTTCAGCGCGACCCCGATGATGATCGTCAACTGCGACATCGTCGAGCCATCGACCGGCGACCTCTACGGCCGCGATCCGCGCAGCACCGCCAAGCGCGCCGAGGCCTACCTCAAGTCGACCGGGATCGGCGACACCATCTACGTTGGCCCCGAGGCCGAGTTCTTCATGTTCGACGACGTGCGCTTCTACGACGGCTACGACGGCAACGGCTTCAAGATCGACGACATCGAGCTGCCGACCAACACCGGGCGCGAGTACGAGACGGGTAACCTCGGCCACCGTCCGCGCGCCAAGGGCGGCTACTTCCCGGTCGCCCCGGTCGACAGCTGTGTCGACATCCGCGGCGAGATGGTTGCAACCATGCTCGAGATGGGCCTGCCCTGCGACAAGCACCACCACGAAGTCGCCGCCGCGCAGCACGAGCTGGGGCTGACTTTCGGCACCCTGGTCCAGACCGCCGACCGGATGCAGGTCTACAAGTACGTCGTTCACCAGGTCGCCCATGCCTATGGCAAGAGCGCGACCTTCATGCCCAAGCCGATCATGACCGATAACGGATCGGGCATGCACACTCACATGTCGATCTGGGACGGCGGCAAACCGCTGTTTGCGGGCAACGGCTATGCCGGGCTTTCGGACATGTGCCTCTACTTCATCGGCGGGATCATCAAGCACGCCAAGGCGATCAACGCCTTCACCAACCCGACCACCAACTCCTACAAGCGGCTTGTCCCGGGTTACGAAGCGCCGGTGCTGCTGGCCTATTCTGCGCGCAACCGCTCGGCAAGCTGCCGCATTCCCTATGGCGCCGGCGACAAGGCCAAGCGGGTCGAGATCCGCTTCCCCGATGCGATGGCCAACCCCTACCTCGCCTATGCCGCGCTGCTGATGGCCGGGCTCGACGGGATCAAGAACAAGATCCATCCGGGCGAGGCGATGGACAAGAACCTCTACGACCTGCCCCCGGCCGAGCTTGCCGAAGTGCCGACCGTGTGCGGTTCATTGCGCGAGGCGCTCGAGGCGCTCGAAGCCGATCACGACTTCCTGATCCAGGGCGGGGTATTCTCCAAGGAACAGATCGACGCCTATGCCGAGCTCAAATGGGCCGAAGTGATGCGCTGGGAAACCACCCCCTCGCCGGTCGAATTCGATATGTACTACAGCGCCTGATCGACAGGATCGGCTGCAAACAAGGGGCGCTCAGGGCAACCGGGGCGTCTTTCGTTTGCAGCTAGAGTTTGTTCCACTCATGTGGAAGCGGCACCGGCCCGCTATCCCGCCCGACGCAAGCGGTGGTGCGCTTCGCGGGCTTCGAGCAGCGCATCGACTTCCTCCGGCACCATTGCGTGCCAATAGAGGTAGCCCTGGATAAGCTCGCAACCCGCCGACATCACCAGCTGGCGTTGCAACGGGGTCTCGACCCCTTCGGCGACGATTTTCATCCGCAGCGAGCGGCCCAGCGCGACGATCGCCTTGAGGATCGACAGTGCGTCGAGATCGTTCTCGATGTTCTGGACGAAGCTGCGGTCGATCTTGATCCGGTCGAAACGGAAGG
>JBOHIC010000078.1:0-3399 GCA_050725835.1 Novosphingobium sp. | reverse complement strand
CTGAGCGAGATCGTCACCTGGCTGATGGGCTCGGTCGCCGACCGCTCCTGGCGCGAGGTGTGGATCGCCGCACCGCTGACGCTGGCCGGGCTGGCGCTGCTGCGGCTCGCCGGGCGCGGGCTCGACGCGCTGACGCTGGGCGAGGCGGCGGCGCGTTCGCTCGGGGTCGAGCCGGCGCGGCTGCAGCTACTGCTCATCGCCGGGGTCGGGCTGACCGTGGGGAGCGGGGTCGCGGTGGCGGGGATCGTCGGCTTTGTCGGGCTGATGGTGCCGCATTTCGTGCGCCCGCTGACCGACCGGCGCCCCTCGTCGCTGATCGTCCCCTCGGCGTTGGCGGGGGCGCTGCTGCTGCTGGTCGCCGATGTCTCATGCCGGATCGCCCCGCTGGCGAGCGAGCTCAGGCTCGGGATCGCGCTGAGCCTGCTCGGTGCGCCGTTCTTCCTGTGGCTGCTGCTGCGGCTGCGGCGCGAGCTGGCGTGATGCTGGCGGCGAGCGACCTTGCGCTGGGCGCGCGCCTGCGCGGCGTCACCGCGGCGCTGCGCCCGGGCGAGATCGCCGCGATCTGCGGCCCCAACGGCGCGGGCAAATCGACCCTGCTGGCCTGCCTCGCCGGGCTTCTGTCGGCGGACGGCGGGAATGTGAGCCTGGACAGCGCGCCGCTCGGCTCGGTCAAGGCGCAGCGACGCGCGCAAGCCATCGGCTTCCTGCCCCAGAGCCCGGAAATCGCCTGGGATGTCAGCGTCGCCACGCTGGTCTCGCTCGGCCGCCTGCCGTGGGGCGACTGCGATCAGGCGGCCATCGATGCAGCGATGGCTGCCATGGAGCTGGAGGATTTGCGCGATCGCCCGGTCTCGCAACTCTCGGGGGGCGAGCGCGGGCGGGCGCTGATGGCGCGAGTGCTCGCCGGGCAGCCGCGTTGGCTGCTGGCGGACGAGCCGCTCGCCAACCTCGATCTTGCGCACCAGCTCGCGCTGCTCGGCAAGCTGCGCGCCGAGGCCGATGCCGGGCGGGGGGTGGTGCTGGTGCTCCATGACCTCGCCCAGGCGATCAACCATGCCGACCGGGTGCTGGTGCTCGAGGCGGGCAAGCTGGTCGAGGACGGCGCGGCCGAAACGGCGCTGGCGGCGGAGGTGATTGCGCGGGTCTGGGGGGTAAACGCCCACTGGCTCGGTGCACCGGGATCGCGAGCGCTAGCGGTCGGCTAGAGCATCGCATCGAATTTCTGAGTCAAACTTCCGTTCGCCCTGAGGAGGATCTAAGTCGCAGGCCGAGAAACCGTCTCGAAGGGTCTTGGCCCGCGTGGAGGTGGTTCGAGACGAGCCTTCGCTTCGCTCAATCCCTCCTCACCACGAACGGGTCAGGGTTTTGATACTTTGCTCTAGCGGCGGCTGCTTTCGCGCGCGAGCAGGCGCACCGGAACGCGCCGTTCGCCCGCAGCGTCGCCGCCCAGCGTCGTGAGCAGGCGGTCGACCAGCAGCGCTCCGGCGGCGGCGAAATCGGGCTCGATCGAACTCAGCGGCGGAGCGGAGTGCGCGCCGGCGCGAATCCCGTCGAAGCCGACCACCCCGATCTCGCCGGGCACCGAAATGCCGGCGGCTGCAAGCGCTTCGAGCACGCCGAGCGCGATCTGGTCGCAGACCACGAACAGCGCGTCGCCGCCCTGCCGGTCGGCCAGATGCTCGGCAACCGCCCGCCGCCCTTGCTCTTCGCGCGGCAGCCCCGGCTCGAGCGCGATCAGCCGCGGTTCCATGCCCGCGTCGCGCATCGCTGCCGCATAGCCCTCATAGCGTTCGGCGAATTGGCGCTGCGGCGAATCGAGCGCGCCGACGCAGGCGATTTGCCGGTATCCGCGCTCGATCAGGTGGCGGGTGGCGAGCCGCGCACCGGCGTCGTTGTCGCTGCGGATCCATTCGAGCTCGTCGAACGGCGAGCCCCAGCAGACCCAGTGCATGCCCGAGGCGCCCAGCGCACGGAAATGCTCCCATCCCGCGGGGTTTTCGGTGGTGCCGATCACGATCAGCCCGTCGGCCTTGCGCTGCTCCTCGTAGCGACCGGTAAAGCCCGCCGCGCCGTCCTGGAACGAGACCAGCGTCTCGTAGTCGCGCGCGCTCGCCGCGGCGCAAATCGAACCGAGCAGCGAGAAATAGAACGGGTTGAGGTCCTTGCGATCCTCGCCCGCGCGGCAAATGACCACCACCGCGAGAGTCCCGGTGCGTCCGGTGCGCAGCCGCGCCGCATTCTCGTCGATCGCATAGTTGAGGCGCTGCGCCGCGTCCGTCACCCTCAGCCGGGTCGCCTCGCTCACCACCGGGTCCCCGGCGAGCGCGCGGCTGACGGTCGACTGGCTCACCCCCGCCGCCTCGGCGACGTCGAACGAGGTGATCCGGTGCGGGCGTCTGGTCGCGAGTTTCTCCCCCATTCGAGCCGATTACATCGCCGAGATGCCGCCGTCGACCTTGAGCTCGGCGCCGGTGACGAAGCGGCTCTCGTCGCTGGCGAGGTAGAGCACCGCGTTGGCGATGTCGTTGGGCTCGCCGACGCGCTTCAAGGGGATCTGCCGCGCCAGCTTGTCCATGATGATCGACTTCTCCTTGCCGGTGCTGGCGACCATCCCGTCGAGGATCGGGGTGTCGATGAAGGTCGGGTGGACCGAATTGCACCGGATGTCCCAGCCCATCTTGGCGCAATAGAGCGCGACCGACTTGCTCAGCATCCACACCGCCGCCTTGCTGGCGTTGTAACCGGGCATGGTGTCGCTGGCGATCAGCCCGGCGATCGAGGAGATGTTTACGATCGCGCCGGGCTGGTGGTCCTTCATCAGCGGCAGCGCCTTCTGGCAGCCGAGGAACACGGACTCGACGTTGACCGCGAAACCGCGCTTCCACTCGGCGAGCGTGCAGGTCTCGATGTTGCCGCGCACCCCGATCCCGGCGTTGTTGACGAGGATCGAAAGCCCGCCGAGGTGCTGCGCCGCGGCTTCGATCGCGGCGTTCCAGTCGTCCTCGCTGGCGACATCGTGGCGCATCGAGAAGGCGGTCCCGGCGCCGTGTTTGGCATCGATTGCCGCGGCATGCTCGGCCGCGCCGCTCTCGTTGAGGTCGGTCAGAAGCACCCGCGCGCCCTCTTCGGCGAGGCGGTAGGCATGCGCCGCGCCAAGTCCCTGCGCCGCGCCCGTAACCAGCGCCAGCTTGCCCGCAACGCGTCCCGCCATTCTATTTCCCTCCCAGTAATCCCGGTCCCAGCAGCGTCAGCAGCTTGACGTCTATGGCGTCGCCCAGCTTGCGACGCTCCTCGATGAACCCGGCGATCCCATCCAAGGGCACACGATGCACGGCGATGTCCTCGCCGTCCACCCCGCCGCCGTCGCTTACTTTGGTGAGATCGGAGGCGCGGAGCAGG
>JBOHIC010000077.1:0-1491 GCA_050725835.1 Novosphingobium sp. | reverse complement strand
GGCAAGCCGGTGCTGCTCGGGATCACCAAGGCGAGCCTGCAGACCCGCAGCTTCATCTCGGCCGCGTCCTTCCAGGAGACCACCCGCGTGCTCACCCAGGCGGCGGTCGAAGGGAAGAAGGACTCGCTGATCGGCTTGAAGGAGAACGTCATCGTCGGCCGGCTGATCCCGGCGGGCACCGGCGCGGGGATGAACCGTCTGCGGGTGGCCGCCAGCAGCCGCGACGCCGCGCTCCGCGCCTCCTACCGCGCGCTCCAGGAGGCCCTGATCGCGCCCGACACCGCCGCGGAAGAGCACGCCGCGGAACTTGCCCAAGGCCCCGAAGCCGCGATCGGCGACGATCCGCTCGCCGCGGTCGAGGGCGAGACCCACGGCACCGACGCGGATGCGGGCGAATACCTGAATGCCGAGGCGGCGGAGGGCGACGAGGCCTGAGCCTTCCCGCCTCGCTGACCACGAATGCCCCGCCGGAGCAATCCGGCGGGGTTTTTCATTGCCCGCGGGGATACGCCGGGGCAATCCAGCGCGGATGGCGACGCTCGCTCCGCCCCTCGAATCGACTCCGCGCCTCATCGCGCGCTGGGTGCTGGCGCTGGCCTACCTCTTGGCCGGGATCGCGCATTTGCGCAGCCCGGCGGGGTTCCTCGCGATTACGCCGGGCTGGGTGCCGCAGCCCGCGGCGGTGGTGGCCTTCACCGGAGTGTGCGAGATCGCCGGGGCGCTCGCGCTCGCACTCGTCCCGCGGCTGCGCCGGGCGGCGGGGGCGGCGCTGGCGCTCTATGCAGTCTGCGTATTTCCGGCCAACCTCAACCATGCCTTTGGCGACATCGCGATCGGCGGGCGGGACCTGTCGTGGTGGTACCACGCCCCGCGGCTCGCGCTGCAGCCGGTCATCGCGTGGTGGGCGCTGTGGGCGGGCGGGGTGACCGACTGGCCGTTCCGCAGGCGCGGCGAAGGCTAGCCGGCGCGGGAACGGCGGGCGGCGGCGCGCGTTCTCCCGCCATGCACAGCCTGCAACGCCTTTCGCCGACCCCGCGCACGATCCTGCTCGGCGGCGCCGCCGCCGGCGTCCTGCTCGGCGCCCTCATCGCCGCGATCACCCCCACCGCGATGATCTATGCGCCCGATCCGCCGTGGAAATCGGCGCTGCCCGGGCATATCGCCGAAACCGCCTGGGTCCCGACCGCGAGCGCGCCCGAAGACCCGGCGCCGCGCTTCGCCGACGCTTATGGTTACGGCGGTGCGGGGTGGAGCTTCCCGCCGGCGCTGCGGGTCCAGTGGCAGGCCCCTAAGGCCGAATTCGCGCCGATCCCGATCTACGTGACGGAAGTCCCTGCCGAGTCCGAGCCGGCCGACGAAGCCCAGTTCGAGGTCCTATCGGCCGCGCGTCAATCGGCCGAGGCCGCCGCCGCGGTTGCGAGCCGCGCCGAGCCTTCCGCCGCCGAGCCCGCGCCGCCGGGCGAGCAAGAGCCGGTCCCGGCCGAACCCGCC
>JBOHIC010000076.1:0-2945 GCA_050725835.1 Novosphingobium sp. | reverse complement strand
ACAGGAACCGCGAGAACAGCAGCTTCTCCTGCACCGGATCGATCGGGGTGACCCCGAGGAAATAGCAGACCAGCGAATTGGCCGCCGAGCCGCGCCCCTGGCACAGGATCGGCGGCGAGAGGCTGCGCGCGTAGCGGACGATGTCGTGGACGGTGAGGAAGTAGCAGGCGTAGCCCTTCTCGCGGATCAGGCGGAATTCCTCGGCGAGGACCGCGCGGTAGGCCTGGGGCATGCCCTCGGCGAAGCGTTCCAGCGATCCTTGCTCGACCAGGTGCTCAAGCCAGCCCTGCGGCTCCCACCCCTTGGGCACCGGCTCGTGCGGGTATTGATAGACCAGCTGGTCGAGGGTGAAGTCGATGCCGCCGAACAGCTCCTGCGTCGCCGCAACCGCGCCGGGGCAGGCGGCGAAAAGCCGTTCGATCTCGGCCGGCGGCTTGAGGTGGCGTTCGGCATTGGCGGCGAGGACGCGGCCCGCGGTCTGCACGGTCAGCCCCTCGCGGATGCAGGTGACGACATCGTGCAAGGGGCGGTCGTCGGGACAAGCGTAAAGCGCGTCGTTGGTGGCGATCAGCGGGATCCGCACCGCGCGCGCCAGCGCTATCCGCTGCGCCAGCCGCCGCGTATCGCGCCCGGCGCGGGGCATGGTCGCGGCGAGCCAGAGCTGCGGGGCGACCTCGCGCAGTTTGGCCAGCAGCGCGGCGTCGCCATCCATCGCGATCAGCGCGAGGTCTTCGGCGTGGCCCAGCAGATCGGGCAGACCCAGAATGCAGTCGCCCTTTTCGGCGCGGCGGTTGCCGAGGGTGAGCAATTTGGTCAGCCGCCCCCAGCCGCGGCGGGTGGCGGGATAGGCGACCACCTCGGGCGTCCCATCGGCGAAGACCAGCCGGGCACCGACGATCAGGCGGAAACCGCTCCCTCCTCCGCCACTACTTGGCCCGCCGACCTGCTTCCACGCGCCGTGGGCGCGGACCACCCCGGCGAGCGTGTTGCGGTCGGCAATCCCGATCCCGGCCATGCCCAGCGCCTGCGCGGTGGCGACCATCGTCGCCGGAGGGGAAGCGCCGCGCAGAAAGCTGAAATGGCTCGCCGCGACCGGCTCGGCGAAGGCGGTCATGCGAACAGCCCGTGGAGATACCAGCGCGGATCGGCGGTCTCGCCGTAGAGCCCGTAGCGGAAGATCCAGTAGCGTCGCCCTTCGGCCACCTCGATCCGGTAGTAATCGCGCGTGCCCCTGGCCCCGCCGGGACGGTGGCCGCTGCGCTTCAGCCACCATTCGGCGCCGATCCGCTCGGGTCCTTCGGCGAGGCGGACCTCGTGCAGCCGGCCCTGCCAGCGGAAGCGCTGCGGCGGGCCGTCGGGCACCCCGGCGATCACCGATACCGGCTGCGGCGGGTCGAACAGCAGCAGCGGACGCGGCGGGCGCTCGCCGGGTTTGGGCCAGGTCGACGGCCCTGCTTCGGCGACCGGGGCGAGCGCCTGGGCGCGTTCGGGGATGTGGCGGTCGCGCGGGGCGAGGTGCTGCACTCTCTCGGTCCCCAGCCGCACCCCGAGCCGGTCGAGCAGCGCGGCAAGCGTATCCTCGCTCTCGTCTTCGTCCCTGCTCAGCGCGAGCTGGCGCGCGGCGAGCGGCTCGGTCCGCGTCACCGCCAGCTCGATCGCGTCGAACCCGAAGCCGGGATCGAGCGGATCGGCGAGCGTTTCGATCCGCTCGCGCAGCAGCCGCAGCACCACCGCGGGATCGCGCACCGGCTGCGCGGTGTCGATCGCGAGGCGGCGGCGCTGGTTGTCGCTGCGGTGGAGCAGCACGGCGAAGCGCCGCCCGCCGAGGCCGCGTTCCTCCATCTCCCGCGCCGCGCTCATCAGCAGGTCTTCGATCGCCTCGAGCACGTCGTCGGTGCGCGCGATCGGTTCGGCGAAACGCGCGGTAAGTCGGATCGGCGCGGGCGCGCGCCACGGCTCGATCGGGCTGGCGAGCTCGCCGGTGAGCTGGCGCAGCCGCGTCACCGCCGCCTCGCCGAAGCGCGCGGCGAGCGCGGGCGAAGGACGCCGGGCAAGGTCGCCGATGGAGCGCAGCCCGGCGCGGCGCAGCGCGGCGAGCGCCTCTTCCTCCAGTTCGAGCGCGGCGACGGGGAGCGCCATCACATCGCTCCCGCCGCCGTGCCGCGCCAAGGCCCGCGCCGCCGCCGCGCTGCCCGCCAGCGCATGGCGCGCGGTATAGCCGGCGAGCGCCACCGCCCGCTCGGCCAGCGCCGCCTCGCCGCCGAACAGGTGCGCGCAGCCGGTGATGTCGAGCACGATCCCATCGGGCGGATCGGCCGAAACCAGCGGGGTGAGCTTGCGCATCGCCCGCACCAATCGCGCCAGTTCGGCGGCATCGGCCGCGGGATCGGCGGGGAGCGTGGCCAGTTCGGGGCAGCGCGCGCGGGCATCGGCGAGCGCCAGCCCCGGCTCGAGCCCGAGCGCAGCCGCGGGTCCATCGACCGCGGTCAGGCGCAGCGCGTTGCCGACCCGCGCGACCAGCGCGAAAGCCTCAGGCGGCGCGGGGACGCCCGGGCTGCCGGTTCGCCGCAGCCGCTCGCAGGCGAGCCAGGGAAACCACAGCGCCAAGCAGCGGCGCGGGATCGGCTGCATCAGAGCCTGTCCTGGCCAGGCGGATACGCCGTGATTGCGCTGGAAAGCCCGCTGGCGAGGCGCGCTGCGTAGCGCGGGGCTCGCCCCCCGGGCAAGCAGTGCAACGAAGTCCAGCGGGCTTCCCAGCGCAACCCCGGAGGGGCGGGCCGAATTTGGCCCATCACAGCGTTGCTCGTCGGTCACTATGCTTTGGCATGGCTCCCTCCTCGCTCCTCGTGCTGAGCCAAATTCGACTCCGTCCCGGCGCATCCGCCTGGCCAGGACAGGCTCTCTGGAACACTCCTTCAACTTCATCCCATTCGAGCCGCCAGCGC
>JBOHIC010000075.1:0-3163 GCA_050725835.1 Novosphingobium sp. | reverse complement strand
CGGCCGACAAGACGCAGCGCGTCGGCGGCGACGCGGCGTGGAGTTCGGGTCCGCTGAGCTTCGCCCACCGCACCCTCTCGGACAAGTGCGAGGCCTGCCACGTCAAGCCGTTCGAGGCGGTGCGCGACCAGACCTGCGTGGCGTGCCACAAGGACGTATCCGATCACGCCGCGCCGCCGCGACTGGCCGATGCCCGCGGCCAGGGTGGGGCGGGCGACCGGGCGTTGTGGCGCGTCGCCCATGCCTTCGGCAAGCCGGGGCCGGGGGCGTGCAGCGATTGCCACACCGAGCACGAAGGCGCCGCCAAGATGCCGCCGCCGGCGCAGGCGTTCTGCGCCGATTGCCATGAAGGGCTGAAGGGGCGGCTGGGCGATACCAAGCTGGGCGACGCCGCCGATTTCGGCAAGCTCCACCCGCAGTTCCAGCCGCAAGTGGCGATGACGATGGGCAGCGATAAGCTCACCCGGGTTTCGCTCGGCGCGCGCCCGCGCGAGGCTTCGGGGCTGGCTTTCCCGCACGACAAGCACCTCGATCGGCGCGGCGGGGTGGCGCGGATGGCGGCCCGGCTCGGCGGGAGCTTTGGCTCGAGCGGGCTGGCGTGCAAGGACTGTCACCGTTCGACCGCGGATGGGGTGCGGTTCCTGCCGATCGAGATGGAGCGCGATTGCGAGACCTGCCACAGCCTCGCTTACGACAAGGTCGGGCCGACCTTCCGCCGCCTGCGTCACGGCAATGTCGCGGCGATGATTGCCGATCTTACCGCCGCCGGCCCGGCGAGCCGGCCGATGGTGGGCGGGCGGCGGCGACCGGGCGAATACGCCAGCGGCGGGCTTTACGCCGCGCGCTTCTCGCCAGCGCCGGGCGGCTCGGGGCTGGTCGCGCAGGCGCTGTCGAAGGGCGGGATCTGCGGCGAATGCCACCTGCCGAGCGCGGCGGGTGGGCGCTTCGGGGTGGTCCCGGTCACCCAGACCACACGGTTCTTCCAGCACGGCTGGTTCACCCACAAGGCGCACCGCCAGGAGAAATGCACCAATTGCCACCTCGCCGAAAAATCGGCGAGCTCGGCCGACCTGCTGCTGCCCGACCTCAAATCGTGCCGCACCTGTCACCTCGGCGAGGACGCCGCCGCGCCCAAGGTTCCCTCGGGCTGCGCGATGTGCCACGATTACCATGTCTCGCCGCTGGCGCCGCGCGGCCTCGCGCCGGGCAAGCGGCGCTGAGCGGGCGGAGGAGGCGGCGGTGCTGATCGCGCAGATCACCGACATCCACATCGGGTTCGACGCGGGCAATGCGGAGGAGGAGAACGTCCGCCGCTTGCGCGCGGTGGTGGCGCGGCTGGCGCTGGGGCCGAACCGGCCCGACCTGGTCCTGCTCAGCGGCGACCTCACCGAATTCGGCGATGCCGCGAGCTATGCCCGGCTGGTCGAACTGCTCGCCCCGCTCGACCTGCCGATGCGGGTGATGACCGGCAATCATGACCAGCGCGCGCCTTTGCTTGCGGCTTTTCCCGATACCCCGACGCAGGGCGGGTTTGTGCAATATGTCGAGGACTTGGGCCGCCTGCGCCTGATCGCGCTCGATACGCTCGAGCCGGGGCGGCACGGCGGCGCGTTCTGCGAGGCGCGCGCCCGGTGGCTGGCCGAAACCCTCGCCGCCGCGCCCGACTTGCCGACGTTGATCGCGATGCACCACCCGCCGATCGTCTCGGGCCTGCACTGGCTCGACGGCGGCGCGGACGAGGCGTGGATCGGGCGCTTCGCCGGGGCCATTGCGGGACACTCTCAAATCCAGGCGATCGTCTCGGGCCACCTTCACCGCACCATCCACGCCCGCTTCGCCGGGGTGCCGCTAACCGTGGTCCCCTCGACCGCTGCGATGGTTGCGCTCGATCTCACGCCGAGCGATCCCGCCGCGCCCGATGGCCGCGCGACAATCACCGCCGAGCCGCCGGGCTACGCGCTCCACCGCTGGGATGGGAGGCAATTGGTGACGCATTTCGAGAGCGTCCCGGTCGAGGGCGAATGGCCGATACTCGCGCGCTACGACGCCGCGTTCCAGCCGGTCGTGCGCCAGATTGCCGACGAGCGCGGCGGCTAGAGACAACGGGGGTACACCGAATCTCAAAGCTCTTCCCCATTGGGGAAGGGTTGGGATGGGGGTTCCGCGCTGGCGTCGAGCCCCCACCCCCAGCCCCTCCCCACCGGGGAGGGGAGACGGCCCCTTCGCCATCGACGCCTTACCGCGCCGCTACCCATGCTCCCATGTCGACTTCGTCGCTGACCTTGTAGGGGAAGCCGCGCCTGGTCAGGAACAGCTTCTCCATCTCGCTGCGGGTGAACGGGCGCGATCCCAGCCTTCCGAACACCGCGACCTGCCCGCCGCTCTCGTCGACCGCGCGGTCGCGGTCGAGGCCTTTGGAGAGGGCGATTGCGGGGCTGGGGGTTTTCGCCCAGGCGATCAGCTCGGGCTTTGGCGCGGGCGAGAAGCCGTAGAACGCGCGCTGGCTCGCGGGAGAGGTCAGCTGGAGCACCTTGAGGCCGTTCCGGCCGTCGGCGACGTAAGCGAACAGCGAGGCGTTGGTCGAGGCGATCACCACGTCCTCGGTATCGCCGAGCGCACCGTCGAGCGTGGTCTTTAGGTAGAGCTTGGGTGCGCGCGGGCGGGTGACGTCGATAATCGCCAGCCCTTCGGCCTTGGCGGCGACGTAGAGGTAGGTCCGCGCGGCGTAGATGCGGCGGGCGTCGGCGAGCGGCACTGCGCCTTCGGGCACCGCCACTGGACCCAGCGGATCGGTAACATCGAACAGTTTGATGCCGTCGCGGTCGCTGACCCACAGGTATCGGAACTGCACCGCGCTGGCCCGCGCATCGGCCAGCTCGCGCACCGCGGCGAGCCGGGGCTTGAGCGGGTCGCGCAGATCGACCACCACCAGCCCCTTGTCGGCGGCGACATAGGCGACCGCGCCCGCCAGCACGATGTGCCGCGCCCCCGCCAGCACCCCGTCGGGGTTCCATGTCACCGCGCGCATTAACTGGTTGTTGCGGAACTCGCCGTCGCCGAAGGTGTCGACATCGACCAGGATCAGCCCTTCCTTGCGGTCGGCCACCGCGGCGTAGTGGTAGATCGGCAGGAAGGCCTGCTCCTGGTTGGCCGCGCGCATCGC
>JBOHIC010000074.1:0-25528 GCA_050725835.1 Novosphingobium sp. | reverse complement strand
CCGTATTCGGTGATGTTGGTGACCGTGCCGCGCAGCTTGGCGCCGACCGGATACTTGGTCACGACATCGCCCCACGGATCGCTTTCGAGCTGCTTCATGCCGAGGCTGATGCGCTGGGTATCCTGGTTGATGCGGACGATCTGAACCTTCACGGTGTCACCGATGTTGATGACCTCGCTCGGGTGGTTGACCCGCTTGTAGCTCATGTCGGTGACGTGGAGCAGGCCGTCGATCCCGCCGAGATCGACGAATGCGCCGTAGTCGGTGATGTTCTTGACCACCCCGTCGATGACCTGGCCCTCGGCGAGGTTCATGATCAGTCCCGAACGCTGCTCGGCGCGGGTTTCTTCGAGCACGGCGCGGCGCGAGACCACGATGTTGCCGCGGCGGCGGTCCATCTTGAGAATCTGGAACGGCTGCGGGATATCCATCAGCGGCTGGACGTCGCGGACCGGGCGGATGTCCACCTGGCTGCCGGGGAGGAAGGCGACTGCGCCGTCGAGATCGACGGTGAAGCCGCCCTTGACCCGGCCGAAGATGATCCCATCGACGCGCTTGCCTTCGCCGAACTCGCTTTCGAGCTTGTCCCAGGCGGCTTCGCGGCGGGCGCGATCGCGGCTGAGCATCGCTTCGCCTTCGGAATTCTCGACCCGGTCGACATAGACCTCGACCTCGTCGCCGACCGACAGCCCGTGCGGCTGGCCGGGCATGGCGAATTCGCGCAAGCTGACGCGGCCCTCGCTCTTGAGGCCGACGTCGATCACGGCCTTGTCGCCCTCGATCGCGGTGATGGTGCCTTTGACGACACGGCCTTCGAAGCCGCCGCTGGCGGCATCGCCAAGCGTTTCGTCGAGCAGCGCGGCGAAATCGTCGCGCGTCGGATTGGCAACAGATGCCATATGGTTGGTTCCTACTAACAATGTTTCCGGCCAGGCGGTTTGTCCGCCGGTCTTTCTCCGCCAGGGCGCCATTGCCGTGACGGGCCAAAGGGCCGATGCGCCCCGCCGGGCCGAATGCCATGGCGGGGGTCCGTAGAGCCGAGGCTGGGCGGGACCGCGCGCGGTTAGGGGAAGGAGCGCCCAAATGCAACGAATTTGCGACTCGCGCGCAGCCCCGCGGCGTGGCGAGACCTTGCGCGCGCCGGGCGAGGCCTCCGCCGGATTGCTCTAGCCGAAGCGCAATCGCTCCTCGGTGAGGCACATTGCCGCTGCGACCGCTTCCGCGACAATCGACGGGCTTAACTGCGAGAGACGCCCAATGCGGTTCGGGCGGAACCCGTCGGGGCAGGTTTCGATCCGCGACCGGCCCTTGGCCTTGGCCATGAACAAGGCCAGTTCGGTGTGCTGTAACGTGCCGTCGGTCGACCCGCCGACCGCTGCGATGCCGACGCTGGTCGACACCGCGAACCGGCCGCCCAACGCCGCTCCGCCTGCCTCGGCGAGGATTTCGACGATCGGCAGACAGGCTGCTGCTGCCGTTTCGGGCGTCAGCCCGGGCATGATCACTCCGAAGCGTTCACCGCCGACACGCGAAATGATGTCCTCGCTGCGGGTCATGGCGCGCAGCAGGTCGGCGAAGGCGCGCAGCAGGTCGTCCCCCGCGCTCTGCCCGAAGCGCATGTTGAGCGTCATGAAACGATCGAGATCGAACAGCGCGAGCGCCGCGCAGCCGCGGCCCGAGACAAGATGATCGAGCATCGCGACGAAGGCGATGCGGTTGGTCAAACGGGTCAGCGGATCGGTGAATTCGGCGGCGAACAGCCGTTCCTCCAGCGATTTGCGCGTGTCGATGCAGCGCATCACCACCAAGGCGCCGTAGATCTCGCCATGCCGATCGGTCATTGGGCGAACCTGCGTTTCGAACCACTCCGCGTCGCCTCCGGTGCGGAGCACGGGAAGCTCGAGCCAGGCGCCGCTGACGTGCCCGCCTATCGCGGCGCGATGCTCGTCCTCGATAAGGTCGCCATGATCGGGACGGACGAGATCGCGCAGGTGCGGCCCGATCAACATTGCCGTCAAAGTCAGGCCGAGCCGCTCGATTGCCGGCGAGGCATCGAGCACGAAGCCGCCGCGATCGGTCTTGAGGATGATATCGGTCGAATGGTGGGCCAGCAGGCCATAGAGCGCCGAACGCTCCTGCAAGGTGAATTCGGCACGCATGCGTTCGGTTCCCCCCAGATCGCCCGCCCGGTTCTGCCGTCAAGCTGCCCCGACAGGCCCGGATGGAGCGATCGCCCCGTCAATCTTCGGCCCGTCCCCTGCTGGGCGAGCCGCCGATAAGTTAGGCGCGTTAGCTAACGAACCTAATTTTTGTATTATCTTTCAAGAGGATAACCGCGATTCACGGCGGTGAAAAGTGGTTAATTCGCGGTGAAGCGATTCTTCCGCCGGGCGACCGATTCGTTAGAGTTCGATCGACACCTTCACGCAGGCCGGATCGACGCCATAGGCCTTGGCGACCATCCTGCGCGCTTGGCCGATCGCCTCGGCCAGGGCGTCGCCGTCGCGCCCGGTAAGGAGTTCCTCCTCGGCCACGCCGAGACCTTCGGCAAGCGCGGGGATGCGTTCCGGCGCGGGGCGGGATTTGCCCTGTTCCCATGCCCACACCGTCGGCTTGCTGACGTCGAGCAGCGCGGCCAGCGCTTCGAGCGTGAGACCCTGCTCCTTGCGCAGCCGCGCGATCCGCACCGGCAAGGTATCGCCGGGCTCGGCCGGAGTGGGGGCAGGGGCCAGCTGCGAATGCACTTCCAGCGCACTCAGCACGCTTTCGGGCACGGGCAGGTCGAACCGGCACCCGTAGAAGCTCTCGCTCGCCCACACCACGTGGGCCACGGTACTGCCGGACAGCGGCAAGGCGATTTCGATGCGCTCCGCCTGGGCCAGGGCGACCGCGCTTTCGATCAACAGGCCAGTGGCGGACACGTTGTGGATCAGGACCCGCCCAGCTTCGCCCGCGGCGGTCGCGCCTTGGGCTTCGAACCGCAACTGGCGGCGCGCGGCGCGGGGCCGTTTGGAATTGTGGGGGAGGTCTTCGAAGTGGGCGGGAATGGGCATGGTGCAGGGCGACTTTCTTTGCCCGAAATCGCTGCTGAAACCGTTAAGATCGGGTTACCGCGAAGCCGCAGCGGGCCGCCCCGCGCGATTTATCGGGCGCACCGAGCGCGGTGCGCTTTGGCCAAAGGGGCCAACTTCCCCCGCGGTCCGCGTGCCATGGCGGGCTTGGCCGAGCCGGGGTCCGTCCGGGATGCACGCCACATCTCCAGGTGCATCGTCGCCGCGCCCGCGCTAAGTGTCGCCGACGATTGCCCGGAGCTTGCCATGACTCAGCCCGCCGCCCTTTCCCGATCCGGTCTTTCGCCCGCGCTGCGCTGGGCGCTGTGGGGCGCGATCGCCGCGCTGCTGGCGCTGCCCGCGGCGGCGATGCAGTTCACCCGCGAGGTCGCCTGGGGGCCGGAAGACTTTATCGCTGCTGCGATGATGCTGGGGCTGACCGGGCTGGCGCTCGAAGCGACCGTGCGGTTCGTCACCACCCCGCTACGCCGCGCATTGACCGCGGGGGCGATTTTTGCCTCGCTGCTGCTGGTTTGGGCCGAGTTGGCGGTTGGGATTTTCGACTGAGCGCTCAGATTGCCCCGCTGAAGCAGCGCTGGAGGTGCTCGAGCACCGGCTCGTAAAGCTCGTTTTCGAATCGGAGTCCGGCGTTGCGCTCCTCGACCCAGATCACCTCGGCGGGCATCAGGCCGAGATCGGCGAGCTGGATCATCACCCGGTCGCCTTGCGCCAATGACAGCGCGCGGCGCTCGATCATGCAGCCGGCGAGCGAAACGTCGGTGACCTCGACCGGATTGGTCATCCCCGTCCGGGTGCGCAGCCGCGCCGGCAGGTGGGGGGTTGCCGATGCGAGGCATGCGGAACCTTCGAGAAACTCCATGGCCCTAACCTTTCCGTGGCGCTGCTACGCTTCGTTAGGTTGGTTGCACCCGATGCGCTTAATCGCCGGCCAACGGGCATGTTCAGCCTCGCCCTAACGGATGCATTTAACCGCGCCGTAACCATGCCCGCGTTCAGTGGCGGCGTTGCTCCGCCAGAGCGATGGAGCGAGCGATCGCCGCGTCAGGGGAAAGGTCGCTGGTGTCGAGCAGCACCGCATCGGCCGCGGCGACCAGCGGGGCTTCGGCGCGGGTGCGGTCGCGCGCGTCGCGGGCCTCGAGATCGGCGGCGATCTCGGCGAGGCTGACTTCGCGCCCCTGCGCCTGCATTTCGCGAAAGCGCCGCTCGGCCCGCGCCGGCACGCTGGCGACGACGAACAGCTTGAGCCCGGCCTCGGGTGCGATCACCGTGCCGATGTCGCGCCCATCGAGCACCGCGCCGCCGGGCTGGCAGGCGAAGGCGCGCTGACGCTCATACAGCGCGGCGCGCACCGCCGGGTGGACCGAGACGCGGCTGGCATAGCCCCCCGTCGCTTCGGAGCGCAGTTCGGGATCGCCCAGCAAGCTGCAGGGAAAGCTGCATGCCGCCAGCGCATCTCCGCCATTGTCCGGATCGCCCCCATCGAGAAAGCACTGCCACCCGACCGCACGGTAGAGCAGCCCGGTATCCAGATGCGGCAAGCCGAAATGCGCCGCGAGCGCCTTGGCGATGGTGCCCTTGCCTGAGGCGGTCGGGCCATCGACCGCAATGATCATTCGGCCGCCTCGCGCCGCCGCGCCCGCAGCGCTCCGATCAGCCCGGTGAGCGCGATCAGCGCCCAAGCCGCTTCGAGCACGAAAGCGGCGAGGTTGAAGGTGACCGAGAGCGAGATCAGCAGCAGCGCCGCACCGACCAGGTTGGCGAGGTTGAACCACAGCTTGTCGAAGGTTTTGGCCCAGTTGGCATAGGCGAAAGCGGCGATGAAAGTCGCGCTGCCGATCAGGCCGATGACATCGCCGGCGAGCGGGGTCATCCGGCTAGCCCGTCGAGCAGCGCCTCGAACGCCGGAAAGCTGGTGGCGATGGGGCGGGTGTCGTCCACTTCGACGCCGTGATAGCTGGCGAGGCCGGCAACCGCCATGCTCATCGCGATGCGGTGGTCGAGGTGGGTGGCGACCGGGCCGCCACCTTCGAGCGGCTCGCCGCCGGTGCCCTCGATGGTCAGGCCATCCTTGGTTTCGCTGACGCGCGCTCCCACCGCGCCGAGCGCGGCGGCCATTGCGGCAATGCGGTCGCTTTCCTTGACCCGCAGTTCCTCGAGCCCCGACGTGACAGTGCGCCCCTGCGCCAGCGATGCCGCGACGAACAGCGCGGGAAATTCGTCGATCATGCTCGGGGCGAGCGCGGGATCTACCTCGATCCCGGTCAGCGCCGAGTGGCGCACCACCAGGTCCGCAACCGGCTCCCCGCCGACCTCGCGGCGGTTCACTTCCTCGATGCTCCCGCCCATCTGACGCAGCACCTCGACCAGTCCGGCGCGAGTCGGGTTGAGGCCGACATTCGCGATGGTCAGCTCACTCCCCGGGACGACCAGCGCAGCGACGATGAAAAACGCCGCCGAGGAGGGATCGCCCGGCACCTCGATGATCTGCGGCTGCAATTCGGCCTCGCCGCGCAGGTGGATCACCCGCGCGCCCAGCGGGTCGGCGTCCACGTCGATCTGCGCGCCGAATCCCCGCAGCATCCGCTCAGAATGGTCGCGGGTGGGGACCGGCTCGATCACCGTCGTGATGCCGGGGGTGTTGAGCCCCGCAAGGAGGATGGCGCTCTTCACCTGGGCGCTGGCGACGGGCAGGCGGTACTGGATCGGCACTGCTGGTGAAGCGCCGCGTAGGGTAAGCGGCAGGCGGCCGCCCTCGCTCGCCTCGAACGCCGCGCCCATCTGGCTCAGCGGCTCGATCACCCGGCCCATCGGCCGTTTGCTGAGGCTGGCGTCGCCGAAGAATCGCACATCGATCGGATGGCTCGCGACCAGACCCATCAGCAGCCGCGTCGAAGTCCCCGAATTGCCCATGTCGAGCGGTCCGCGCGGCTGGAGGAGCGCGCCGACCCCGACGCCGTGGATGAGCCATTCAACGCCGCCCCGATTATCCTGAGCCTGTCGAAGGACGCTTGCTCCCATTGCGCGCATCGCTGCGGCGGTGGCGAGCACGTCCTCGCCCTCGAGCAGCCCGGTCACGCGGGTTTCGCCCACCGTGAGCGCGCCGAGCATGATCGAACGGTGGCTGATCGACTTGTCGCCGGGAACGCGGACCGTGCCCCGCAGCGGTCCGGAGGGCAGGAAACGGCGGGGGCGGGGAGCTGTCACGCGCGCGGCTTTGACAGCGCGCACCGCCTATGGCAAGGCGCGCCCGCGCTTGATTCTGGCGTTCGCCGACATCAACTAGGCACTGGTTTCAGCCCCTCGCTGCGGCGGCGGGCGCACACGAGGAATTTTCATGGTCAAGCCTGAATGGGGCGCCAAGCACGGCTGCCCGAAATGCGGCACCCGCTTCTACGACCTGGGCAAGGACGATCCGGTCACCTGCGTCGAATGCGGATCCACCTGGATGCCCGAGCCGGTGCTCAAGTCGAAGCAGCCGATTCCCTATGAGGAGGTCAAGGCCAAGCCCGAGGTCGAGGTCGCCGACACCGATCTCGCCGAAGAGGACATCGACATCGACGAAGACGGCGATTCGCCCGACAACGACGTCGATCTCGGCGGCGACGACGATCTCGGCGTGGCCGGGGTCGAGGGCGATGCCGACGAGCATTGAGTTTGTCGGCCTGCGCCGACGAGCACTAGGTTTAAGGGGCTTGCAATGCTGGGGTCGCGCAACTAGAGCGCGCTCCCGGCCGCAAGGCCGGTCCGGAGCGCCTCCCAGGGCGCGCCGGAAAGTGAATGGTACGGGGCCTTAGCTCAGCTGGGAGAGCGCCTGCATGGCATGCAGGAGGTCAGCGGTTCGATCCCGCTAGGCTCCACCATTCAAGGATTTTGAGTACCTGATCGCCACGCTGGCCGACGAGGTTTCGTCCGCCGGCGTTTTCGGCATTGGAGTTGAGAAGGCCATGTTCGACGCGCTGTCAGACCGGCTCGGTTCCGTCTTCGACCGCCTGCGCGGGCGGGGCGCGCTCAACGAGGCCGACGTGCGCGAGGCGATGCGCGAGGTGCGGATCGCGCTGCTCGAGGCCGACGTCGCGCTCCCCGTGGTCCGCCGATTCATCGACCGGGTGACCGAGCAGGCGGTCGGCCAGTCGGTGCTGCGCTCGGTCACCCCGGGCCAGCAGGTCGTCAAGATCGTCAACGACGCCATCGTCGAGATGCTCGGCGGCGAGGATGTCCCCGGGCTCGATCTCAATGCCGCGCCGCCCGTGGTGATCCTGATGGTCGGGCTCCAGGGGTCGGGCAAGACCACCACCACCGCCAAGCTCGCCAAGTTCTTGAAGGAGAAGCACGGCAAGAAAGCGCTGATGGCCTCGCTCGACGTCAACCGTCCCGCGGCGCAGGAACAGCTTGCGGTGCTGGGGAGCCAGGTCGAGGTGGCGACGCTACCGATCGTCCCGGGCCAGCAGCCGACCGAGATTGCCACCCGCGCGCTGCAATCGGCCAGGCTGCAGGCGATAGACGTGCTGCTGCTCGACACCGCGGGGCGGCTCCATGTCGATGCCGCGCTGATGGACGAGATGAAGGCGGTCGAGGCGATCTCGCGGCCGCACGAAGTGCTGCTGGTGGTCGATTCGCTCACCGGGCAGGACGCGGTCAACGTCGCGCAGAGCTTTTCGGGGCAGGTCGATCTCACCGGCGTGATCCTCACCCGGATGGACGGCGATGCGCGCGGCGGCGCGGCGCTGTCGATGCGCCACGTCACCGGCAAGCCGATCAAGTTCGCCGGCACCGGCGAAAAGCTCGACGCGCTCGAGGCGTTCTCGCCGAGCCGGGTCGCGAGCCGCATCCTTGGCATGGGCGATGTCGTCTCGATCGTCGAAAAGGCGGCCCAGGCGATCGACGAGGCCGAGGCTGAGAAGATGGCCGCGCGCATGGCCAAGGGTCAGTTCGACATGAACGACCTGCGCCAGCAGCTGCGTCAGATGAGCAAGATGGGCGGGATCGGCGCGCTCGCCGGGATGCTCCCTGGAATGCGCAAGGCCAAGGCGGCGATCGAGCAATCGGGGATGGACGACCGGGTGCTGCTGCGGATGGACGCGATGATCGGGGCGATGACCCCGAAAGAACGCACCCGCCCCGATCTGCTCAACGCCAAGCGCAAGATCCGCATCGCCAAAGGCTCGGGAATGCAGGTCCAGGACGTCAACAAGCTCGTCAAGATGCACCAGGAAATGGAGCGGGCGATGAAACAGATCAAGAAGATGGGCGGGCTCGCGGGCCTCGGCAAGCTGTTCGCCAAAGGCGGCCTCGACGCCGCCATGCCGGGCCTCGGCGGAGGCGGCGGGGGCGGTCTCCCGGGCCTCGGCGGCCCGATGAATTTCAAGAAGTAAGTCTCAGATTTCGCTAGAAAGGTAAGTCAAATGTCGGTTTCCATTCGTTTGTCGCGCGGCGGTTCGAAGAAGCGCCCCTATTACAAGGTCGTCGTTTCCAACAGCCGCGCCCCGCGCGACGGCAAGTATCTCGAGCAGGTCGGGACCTATAACCCGCTGCTCGCCAAGGACGACGAGAACCGCGTCCGCCTGACCGAAGACCGGGTGCGTCACTGGCTCGGCGTCGGCGCCCAGCCGACCGACCGCGTCGCGCGGATGCTGGACAAGGCCGGGATCAAGGAGCGCGCCGCGACCAACAACCCGCAGAAGGCGGAGCCGGGCCAGAAAGCCAAGGACCGCGCTGAGGACAAGGCGGGCAAGGCCGTTGCCGCCGCCGAGGCCGCGGCTGCCGCCGCCGCTGCTCCGGCTCCCGAGCCGGTGGTCGAGGAAGTGACCGAGCAAGCTCCCGCGAGCGAGGAAGCCGCCGCCGAAGCGCCGGCCGAGGAAGCTGCCGCCGAGGAAGCGCCGGCCGCTGAGGAAGCTGCCGCGGAAGAGGCTCCGGCCGCCGAGGAAGCGCCTGTCGCCGAGGAAACCGTGGCCGAAGAAGCTGCGCCCGCCGAGGAGGCCGCCGCCGAGCAAGCTCCGGCCGAAGAAGCCGCCGCCGAAGAAGCGCCCGCTGCCGAGGAAGCCAACGAGGCGACCCCGAACAGCGACGCCGGCGACGAGCCCGCCGAAGTCTCGGGCGAAAGCGCCCAGGAAAACGCGGAAGGCTGAGCCTTGGCGCAGGATCGCCCCGTCACGCTCGCCGCCGTCACCGGCGCGCACGGCGTGGCGGGCGAGGTCCGGCTCAAGCTGTTCGGTGAAGGCGTGGATTCGCTCCGGCGCTTCCGCGCCTTCAACGATGCAGCGCTGACGCTGCAAAAGCTCCGCGACGACGGCAAGGGCGGGGCGATCGCCCGCTTCGCCGAAATCGCCGACCGCACCGCCGCCGAAGCCCTGCGCGGCACCGCGCTCGCCGTGCCGCGCTCCGCCCTGCCGCCGCTCGCCGAGGGCGAATACTACCACGCCGACCTGATCGGGCTCCCCGCCGTGTCGACCGAAGGGGCCGACCTTGGCCGCTGCATCGCGGTCGAGAACTACGGCGCGGGCGACGTGCTCGAGATCGAGCGTCCGGACGGAAAACGCTTCATGGTCCCGATGCGCGCCGAGGCGGTGCCCGAATGGGACGCCGCGCGGCTGGTGATCGCGGCTAGCTTCGCGGAAGCCTGACCAGCTTCTCCAGTTCCTTGGCGAACTTCCTGAGCTCGAAATGGTACGGATCGTCGTGGGCGCCGGGAATCCCGGCATCGACGGTGTTGTGCTGCGCCGGGATCAGCCAGCGGCCGGCGCGCGCGCTGGCGTAAACATAGAGCGCGGCGAGCTGGCGGTACTGCGCTTGGGTGAACCCGGGCTTGAGGCCATAGGTGTGGCCGCGGTCGGTGTAGCCGGTCATGTAGCGTCGCGGCTGGACCGTCTCGATGTGCACGAAGCGCCCGCGCGCGGGCACGCCGACCACCCGGCTTTCGAGCTTGGTCGCGCGCCACGGGACGGCGAAATCGTGCCCGGCCCAAATCTGCCCCTGGCGGTTGAGGAAGATGTGCGCGACCGGCTCGGCGGCGATGGTTCCGTCGAGGTAGATGGTGAAGCTGTTGACCCGGGGGTCGTTGTCCGGATCGTCGGGAAACGGCTCGGCCCCGTAGAACGGCTCACTGGTGTCGTGGATCACGAAGTATTGCAGCGGAACCCCGGCCTCGGTCTGCGACGCCGGATCGCCCGCGTGCCCGATCGCATAAGCGCGGTAGGGCTCGGGAAAAGCCGCAATCGCCGCAGCCCTGGCGTCTGCGCTCGGGGCACCGCCCTCGGTCATCAACCGCTCGATCACTCGCGGAAGCTTCTGCGGCTTGCGCACCGCCAGTGGCTCGATCTTGCGCAACAGGCAGGTCGCCTGCTCGAGCGGCGTCCCGGCGAAAGTCAGCGCATCGCGATCGAACCGGCATTCGCCGATTTCCTCGGCAAGCGCGGGGGCGGCGAGGAAAAACAGAGGGAGGGCGAGCAGGCGCTTCATTTGACGTCCCATACCGAAATGTATATACGGGGTGTATATACGGAGACGACGATGGGCAAGGAATATCCGGCAAAGAGCTTCAAATCGGGCAACTCGGTTGCAATCCGAATGCCCGCCGCTCTGGGCATCGAGGCCGACCGCGAATGGACGGTCGAACAACGTGACGGCGATCTGGTCTTGCATGCCAAGGATAGGCCCAAGCGCAGGTTCGATATCGACAAGGTGTGGGGATGCGCGATCGGCTCGGGCCTGCAATTGATCAAGGAGGAGGACCGGGTGTTTGAAGAGCGTCCGCTGCTATGGGACGATCCGGAGTGGCGCGCCAAGCATGTGCCCGACGCATGAGGTTCATGCTCGACAGCAACATGGTGATTACGGTCGCCTTGGCGCTGGATGACAAGGTGCGAGATCGCATGGCGCTGCACGACAAGGATGACTTTGTCACCTCGTCCATCGCGTTTGCGGAAGTCCTCCACGGCTCGGTGCAAGGCAAGCCGCCGTCAGTCGAGGGGTTGATGGTGCTGATCGAAGAAGTGCCCGTGCTTCCGTTCGATGAATCTGCCGCGCAGGCTTACGCTTCGATTCCCTTTGAGCGGGGAAGTTGCGACCGGCTGATCGGTGCCCATGCCCTGTCGCTCGGGCTGACTGTGATAACAGCAAACACGAAGCACTTCGCCGACGTGCCGGGGCTGAATGTTGAGAACTGGACCGAATGACCTTCGCCGCCACCGTCCTCACGCTCTATCCCGAGATGTTCCCCGGGCCGCTCGGCGTTAGCCTTGCGGGGCGGGCGCTGGCCGAGGGGACGTGGTCGCTCGACACCGTGCAAATCCGCGACTTCGCGGCCGACAAGCACCGCACCATCGATGACACCCCGGCCGGCGGCGGGGCGGGGATGGTGCTGCGCGCGGATGTGCTGGCCGCCGCCATCGACCATGCCGCGGCGTTGCACCCCGCCAGCCCGATCCTCGCCATGACCCCGCGCGGCGCGCCGCTCACCCAGGCCCGCGTCCGCCAGCTCGCGGCCGGCCCCGGCGTCACCATCCTGTGCGGCCGGTTCGAGGGTTTCGACGAACGGATTTTCGCCGGCCGCGGCATCGAGGAAGTGTCGCTCGGCGACATCGTCCTCTCGGGCGGAGAGCCCGCCGCGCTGATGCTGCTCGACGCTTGCATTCGCTTGCTTCCCGGCGTAATGGGCGCGCCTTCCAGCGGGTCCGATGAATCGTTCGAGAACGGTTTGCTCGAATATCCGCACTTTACCCGCCCGGTGGAATGGGAAGGGCGCACGATCCCCGAAGTGCTGCGATCGGGGGATCATGCGAAGATCGCTGGCTGGCGTAAGCGTCAGTCCGAGATCGATACACGGTCACGCAGGCCGGATCTTTGGGAGCGCCACACGGGCGTTCGGGTCCAGTCTGCCTCTGGCGCGCGGCATGAAGACGAGGAACCGGACCAGTGAACCTGATCCAGCAGATCGAGGCCGAAGAGATCGCCAAGGCGACCACCGAGGCCGGCAAGGAAATCCCGACCTTCCGCCCCGGCGACACCGTCCGCGTCGGCGTGAAGGTCGTCGAAGGCGAGCGCAGCCGCGTGCAGATGTACGAGGGCGTGTGCATCGCCCGCGCCAACAAGGGCATCGGCAGCAACTTCACCGTGCGCAAGATGAGCTTCGGCGAGGGCGTCGAGCGCGTCTTCCCGCTCTATTCGCCCAACATCGATTCCATCACCGTGGTCCGTAAGGGCGTGGTCCGCCGGGCCAAGCTCTATTACCTGCGCGGCCGCACCGGCAAGCGCGCGCGGATCGCCGAACGCCGCGACGTGCGCCCGGGCGACAACGGCTGAGCAGCCGGGCCACGCCGGCCTGACCGCCGGCGAACTCGCCCGAACTGCGAGGGGTCATGAACGGGATCGGTCCGCCAGGTTCCGCCGCCGATCTCGCCGCGATCGACGTGCGCCTCGCGGGTAATCCCGGCGACCGGGTTTCATGGCATAACCGCGGGGTCGAGCTGCGCCGGCTCGACCGTCCCGAGGAAGCGCTGGCCGCGCTCGAGCGCGCGTGGGGCGGCGGGCTGCGTGCACCCGAAACCGCGATGATGCGCGGCCACGTCCTCGCCGATCTCGGGCGCTTCGACGAGGCCGAGCGCGCCTATCGTCACGCCATCGCCGCGCGCCCCGATCTGGTCGACGCCCAGGTCGCGCTGGCGACCCTCCTGCCCCAGCTGGGGCGACCCGATGAAGCACTGGACGGCTTCCGTGATGCATTGGCGCGCGCGCCGCAGACCGGGGCGCTGTGGGTCGCCGCGATGCAGGCCGCGCAGGGGCATGGCGATCATCCCCAGCTACTCGCCTTCGCCGATGCCGCCGAGGCGCGCTTCGGCCCTGATACCCTGGTGACCACCCATGCCGCGATCGCGCTTAGCGCGCTGGGCCGCGACGCCGAGGCTTACGCCCGGCTCGACCGCGCGCTCGACGCCGAGCCCGATTTCGCCCCGGGGCACGCGGCGATGGCCCGGATCCTGCTGCGGCTGGGCGAGCCGGCCCAAGCCGCGGCCGCGGCGATGGCCGCCAACCGGCTGGCCCCCGACGAGCAGTCGGGCTGGGCCTTGCTAAGCACCGCCTGGCGGGTGCTGGGCGATCCGCGCGAAGACTGGCTGTGCCGCTACGAGGCGCTGGTGATGGAGCTGGAGGTGGAACTGCCTGCCGGGCTCACCGCGGCGCTCGAGAAGCGGCACCACACCCGCAGCGCCCCCGCCGACCAGTCGCTGCGCGGCGGCACGCAAACCCGGGGCCAGTTGTTCGAGAGCGGCGAACCCGCCGTCCTTGCGCTGGCGAACACGCTCGCTGCGGGGATCGAAACACGACTGGCGCAGCTGCCCAAGGATGAGACCCACCCGTTCCTTGCCCGCAACACCGGCGCAATCGCCTTTAGCGCGTCATGGTCGGTGCGGTTGGCGAGCAACGGGTTCCATGTCAGCCACATGCATCCCTCGGGCTGGCTCAGCAGCGCGCTGTACATCGCGCTACCCGAGGAAGTGCGGGACAGCGAGACGCAAGGCGCGCTGACCTTCGGGGTTCCCGACGCCGGCCTCGGCCTCGACCTGCCGCCGCGCCGGGTGGTCCGGCCCGAAATTGGGCGACTGGTGCTGTTTCCTTCGTACCTGTGGCACGGCACCACCCCGTTCGAGAGCGCCGAGCATCGCCTGACAGTGGCTTTCGACGCGCTTCCCCGCCGCAGCTGACGCCCGCGCGAGGGTGTATTGCATTCCTAGAACACATCGCTAGCTTCCCCCCGATAGACGAGGGGGGATGCAGAGATGGACGAGGCAGTGCAACTGGCGCCGGTGCGCGGACGCGACCGGATCGCGGTGCTCGATATCCTTCGCGGTTTCGCGATCCTCGGCATTTTCTACATGAACATTCCCTTCATGTCGGGCCCGGTCAGCGCACTGCTCGGCAACATCCGCGCGATGGGCTGGACCGTGGCCGATCGCACCGCCTGGGCGGTCACCACCATCGGCTTCGAGGGCACCCAGCGCGGGATGCTCGAGTTCCTGTTCGGCGCGGGGCTGATGGTCACCGCCGCCAAGGCGATGGAGGGCGATGGGCCGGTCGCGGTCGCCGATCTCTACATCCGCCGCAACCTGTGGCTGCTCGCCTTCGGGCTGATCGACATCTTCCTGCTGCTGTGGCCGGGCGACATCCTCCACGTCTATGCGCTGTGCGCGCTGGCGCTGTTCCCTTTCCGCAAACTCTCGGTCAAGTGGCTGCTGGTGCTCGGCCTGCTGTTCCCGACCATCACCGCGGTCGGCGGGGTGGCGGAATATATTGGGCGCAGCGAAATGCAGGCGACCTACAACGTCGCGACGGCCAAGGAACAGCAGGGCCAGAAGTTGAGCGAGGACGAGACCGAAGCGGTCAAGGAATGGCGCGAGAGCGAAAAGCGGATCGCCGGGCAGGAGCCCGAGATGGTCAAAATGGCCAAAGAGGAAACCGCCGCGCGCGCCGGTTCGTTTGGCGACTACGCCGGGTTCATGATCGGCTCGTACATGTGGATCCTCAGCAAAGGCGGGCTGCTGTTCGGGGTGATCGAGGCCTTCGGCACGATGCTGGTCGGGATCGCTTTGTGGAAGCTCGGGTTCATCCAGGGCAAGCGGACGACACGCGAATACCTCGTCGTCCTGCTGCTCGCCTACGCCTTCGGCCTCGGCGCACGCTATCTCGGGGTGATGGAGCGGCTGACTTTCGCTCCGGTTCCCAAGACGATCTGGGCGACGCAGGAGCTGGCCCGGCTGGCGGTGAGCCTCGGTCACGTCGCGCTGATCAACCTCTTGGTCCGGGCGGCGGCGGGCAAAGCGCTGCTCGCGCCGCTCAAGGCTGCCGGGCAGATGGCCTTCTCGCTCTATTTCATGGAGCAGATCGTCGGCGTGTTCATCCTGTTCTCGCCGCTGGGCCTGCACCTGCCCGGGGCACAGGGCTGGGCGCATCTCGCCTGGCAGGCGACGCTGGTTGTCGCCGGTCTGCTGGTCTTCGCCAACCTGTGGATGCGCTACTACGTTTCGGGCCCGCTTGAATGCGTCTGGCGCAGCCTCGCCTACAACAAGAAGCAGCCGTTCCGCCGGATCGCCGCGCCTCCGCCCGATTGACAAGGCCGGCCCGCCCGCCCAAGCGCCGCGCTTTCACGCGAGGAGCATGGCATGGGTTATTGGGTGGCGGTGGTCGGCGCGACCGGCAACGTCGGGCGCGAGATGCTCAACATCCTCGCCGAACGTGAATTCCCCTGCGACGAGGTCGCCGCGGTGGCGAGCCCGCGCTCGACCGGGATCGAGCTCGAGTACGGCGAGACCGGGCGCATGCTCAAGTGCAAGAACCTCGAGCATTTCGACTTCGCCGGCTGGGATATCGCGCTGTTCGCCGCGGGTTCGGCCGCGGCGAAGGAATATGCGCCCAAGGCGGCGGCGGCGGGCTGCGTGGTGATCGACAATTCGTCGCTCTACCGGATGGACCCCGACGTTCCGCTGGTGGTCCCCGAGGTGAACCCCGAGGCGATCGACGGCTACACAAAGCGCATGATCATCGCCAACCCCAACTGCTCGACCGCGCAGCTGGTGGTCGCCCTCAAGCCGCTCCACGACGCCGCGAAGATTAAGCGGGTCGTCGTCGCGACTTACCAGTCGGTCTCCGGCGCGGGCAAGGACGGGATGGACGAGCTGTTCGAGCAGAGCCGCGCGATCTTCGTCGGCGACCAGGTCGAGACGCGCAAGTTCACCAAGCAGATCGCCTTCAACGTGATCCCGCACATCGACGTGTTCCTCGACGACGGCTCGACCAAGGAAGAGTGGAAGATGGTGGTCGAGACCAAGAAGATTCTCGGGTCCAAGATCAAGGTTTCCGCCACCTGCGTGCGGGTGCCGGTGTTCGTCGGCCATTCCGAGGCGGTCAACCTCGAGTTCGAGAACGAGATTTCGGCCAAGCAGGCGACGAGCCTGCTGCGCGAGGCGCCCGGGGTGATGCTGATCGACAAGCGCGAAGACGGCGGATACGTCACCCCGATCGAATGCGCCGGCGATGACGCGACTTTCGTGAGCCGCGTGCGCGAGGACCCGACGGTCGATAACGGCCTGTCGCTGTGGGTTGTCGGCGACAACCTCCGCAAAGGCGCCGCGCTCAACGCGGTGCAAATCGCGGAACTGCTTGGGCGGCGGCACCTCAAGAAGGGCTGAGCGGCGCCAATTGACTGAATGAATGCAGATTGATATCAAAAGACCTATGGGACAGATGACCGTTCGACAGCTCGATGACGCACTGATGGCGCGCCTGAAGTTGCGTGCCAAGGCTTCGGGCACATCGACTGAAGCACTCGCTCGCGATGCCATTCACCGGGCTGCCGAAGTTCTAACACCGTCCGAGAAGCGTGCGCTGGTTGTCGAAATGCTGGCCGCCAGCGATGCGGCGAAGGTTCCCGGCGCCAAGCAGACTCCGGGTTGGGTTCTGATCCGCGAGGATCGGGACCGTGATCATTGACGCCAGCGTTGGCGTGAAGTGGGTGGTGACAGAAGACGACACGGAACTCGCACTGCGCCTGCTCGATCTCGAGTTGATGGTTCCAGCGTTGTTTCATGCGGAGGTCGCAAACGCGCTCTGGAAAAAATCCATGCTGCAGCAAATCGCTATCTCCGAGGTCTTGCCGCAGCTTCCGAAACTCCGTCTGATAGCCAGTGAAATCGATGACGGCGAGTACATCGCAAGCGCGCTCGAGATCGCGACGGAACTCAGGCATCCAGTCTATGACTGCCTCTACTTGGCGGCTGCAATGGCGCTCGATGAGATCGTGGTCACGGCCGACGCACGGTTTCTTCGCAAGGTCGCCAAGACAAGATACGAAAAGCATGTGAGGAGCCTCGACACATGGCGACCATGACCGGCGGCTGCCAGTGCGGCCGCGTTCGTTATGCGGCGCAGGTCGCGAGCGACGAGGCTTATTGGTGCCACTGCAAGATGTGCCAGAAGGCCACCGGCGGGATCGCCGCGACCTTCGTGCAGGTCGAGCCGGGCGCGCTGACCTGGCTGAGCGAGCCGGACTGGTACCAGAGTTCGCCGATCGCGCGGCGGCCGTTCTGTTCGCACTGCGGGACGCCGCTGGGCTTCCAGTTCCTCGAAGGCGAAATTCGCCCCGACATCACCGTCGGCAGCTTCGACAATCCCTCGCGGTTCAAGCCGGTCGCCCACGCCGGATCGGAGAGCCTACACGAGGCCTGGCTCGACACCCGCGGCCTAAAGCGGCTCTACACCGCGCAGACCGAAAGCGTGGCCAAGCGATGGAAGGCGGCGGGCCGCGAGGTGCCGGAGTGAACCCTTCGACATCGACCGTCGCCGGGTTCGACGGCATCCCATTGGCGGTCCACCGTCTTGGCGAAGGGCGACCCGCAATCCTGCTCCACGGGTTGTTTTCCTCGGCCGAGATGAACTGGATCAAGTGGGGCCACGCCGCGCGGCTTGCCGATGCCGGGTTCGAATGCATCATGCCCGACCTGCGCGCGCACGGGCAGAGCGGCGCGCCGCACGATCCCGGCGCCTATCCGCCCGACGTGCTGGTCCGCGATCTCGAAGCGCTGGTCGGGGAGTTGGTGCTGACCGATTACGATCTCGTCGGCTTCTCGCTTGGCGCGCGGACTTCGGCGCGGGCGGTGATTGCGGGCCTCGCGCCCCAGCGCCTGGTGCTCGGCGGGATGGGGCTCGAGGGGCTGGCCGGGTGGAACCGCCGCGGGGCGTTCTTCATCGATGCGATAGACCGGTTCGAGACGGTCAAGCACGGCGATCCCGCCTTCTTTGCCGTGCAGTTCATGAAGAGCACCAAGGTCGACCGGACGGCGGCGCGACTGCTGCTCCATACCTTTGCCGATACCGAGCCCGACGCCCTTGCGGGAATCGCGATGCCGACCCTGGTGTTGTGCGGCGACGAGGACCGCGACAACGGCGATCCGGCGGCGCTTGCCGCGGCCCTGCCCGATGCCGTCCATGTCGCGGTGCCGGGCACCCACATGGGCTGCGTCACCCGGCCCGAGCTGGGCCGCGAGATCGTTTCATTTCTTACCAAATCGGATTGACCGGACGGAACCTCGCGGGCAGTGACGGCTTAACCAAGAACCACGCGCCGCCGCGCCCGAAATCAAAGGATCGCCCGATGAAACCAGCCCTTTCGCTGCTCGCGCTCGCCGCCGCCATCGCCGCCGCCCCTGCCGCCGCCCAAACCGCCTCGGCGCCTGCACCGACCGCGGCCGAGGCCAAGCAGTTCGTCGATTCCGCCGCGGTCTCGTTCCTCGATCAGCTCAACCGCGCGTCGAAGGCGGAGTGGGTCTATTCGACCTATATCACCGACGACACCGAGGCGCTCAACGCCGAGCAGGAGGCGACGCTAACCAAGATGGTAGTGGCGAACGCGGGCCGGGCGGCGACTTTCGCCCAGGCGCCCGGGCTCGACTACGACACCAACCGCATCCTCGGCCGGATGCGCACCGCGATCGTCAGTCCGGCATCGACCAAGCCCGGTGCGGCGGAAGAAATCGCCCGGCTCAAGGGCTCGCTCCAGGGCATCTACGGCAAGGGCAAGGGCACGTTGGGCGGCCAGCCGATCAATGGCAGCGACATCGAAGCCGCGATGGGCACCAGCCGCAATCCGGCCGAGCTGCAGGAGATGTGGACCAGCTGGCACGACAACGTCGGCAAGCCGATGAAGGACGATTACTCCAAGATGATCGGCCTGATGAACGAGGGCGCCAAGGAGCTCGGCTATGCCGACACCGGCGCGCTGTGGCGTTCGAATTACGACATGACCCCCGACGCCTTCGCCGCGCTGACCGAGCAGATTTGGCAGGAGGTCAAGCCGCTCTACGACCAGCTCCACTGCTTCACCCGGGGCAAGCTCAACGAGAAGTACGGCGACGCCGTCCAGGCCAAGAGCGGCCCGATCCGCGCCGACCTGCTCGGCAACATGTGGGCGCAGGAATGGGGCAACATCTACGATGTCGTCGCCCCCGCGGGCGCGGGCGACATCGGCTTCGACGTCACCGAGCTGCTGGTCCAGAAGGGCATTGATCCGGTCAAGATGGTCAAGGCGGGCGAGGGTTTCTTCAGCTCGCTGGGCTTCGCCCCGCTGCCCGACACGTTCTGGACCCGCAGCCAGTTCGTCAAGCCCGCCGACCGCGAGGTGATCTGCCACGCCAGCGCCTGGGACGTGAACCAGATCGACGACCTGCGGATCAAGATGTGCATCAAGGTCAACGGCGACGACTTCACCACGATCCACCACGAGCTGGGCCACAATTATTACCAGCGCGCCTACAACAAGCAGAACGTGTTCTACCTCGACGGCGCCAACGACGGCTTCCACGAGGCGATCGGCGATGCCGTGGCGCTGTCGATCACCCCCGAATACCTTGTCCAGGTCGGGCTGCTCGACCGCGCGCAGGTGCCCAGCGCCGACAAGGACCTCGGGCTGCTGCTGCGCCAGGCGATGGACAAGGTCGCATTCCTGCCCTTCGGCCTGCTGATCGATCGCTACCGCTGGGACCTGTTCAGCGGCAAGGTCGCCCCCGCCGATTACGGCAAGCACTGGGTCGATATGAAACTTCAGTACCAGGGGATCATCCCCCCGGTCGCGCGCGGGGCCGACAGTTTCGACGCCGGGGCGAAGTACCACATCCCCGCCAACGTCCCCTATACCCGCTATTTCCTGGCGCGCGTGCTCCAGTTCCAGTTCTACGAGGCAGCGTGCAAGGAGGCCGGGTGGAAGGGTCCGCTCCACCGCTGCTCGTTCTACGGCAACAAGGCGGTCGGCGAGAAACTGAACGCGATGCTGGCGATGGGCGCCTCCAAGCCCTGGCCCGACGCGCTCGAGGCCTTCACCGGCAGCCGCGAGATGAGCGGCAAGGCGATGCTGCGCTATTTCGCCCCGCTGCAGAAGTGGCTGGCCAAGCAGAACAAGGGCAAGCAATGCGGGTGGTGAGCGTTCGCTGCGCGTCCTGACCGAACGGCGGTTGGTTGCCGCCCTGCAACCGCGCCCTCGCTGTGCTGCCTGAATAGTGCCTAGAGCTTGACGTGGGGCTTCAGGAAATCGGCGATCGCGGAATCGGATAGCGAGTCATAACCGTCGACCGTGTCCGCGTTGCCGTCGAAGTTCATGAACATCGGGCAATCGGTACCGGTCGCCTCGAGGGTCGTGGTGTCGAGCACTTTGCCGGTCTTGGCTTCGCGAACCGAAACTTCGTAAGTCGCGGTGTGCCAGCGGACCTTGTTCTCGGTCGGCTTGCCGTCGTCCTTGTAGCCGTCGCAGATCTTGGCTTCCTTGGCAGCGGTGCGCTTGGCGCAGGCGACCAGATCGATCGCGCGCAGCGCATCGCTATCGGGCGACCATTGCACGGTCCAGTCGCCGGGGAGCGAGGTCGAACTGTCGGTCAGATCGTCCTTGTAGGACCTGAAGTAGAGCGCCTTGTGGCCCGATGCCGCGGCGTCATAGGCGGCGGCGACCGAGACCGATGCGCCCGAGCAGACGCCCTTGAAATTGTCCGGGAAGAGCTTGGACGCCAGCGCGGCGTCGGCTTTTGCTCCGTCCGCGTCCTTGCCGCCTTGGTCACAACCGCCGAGGCCGACGAGAGCCATGATTGCGGCTGATGCCGATGCCGCCAATCTGCGCGCACGATCCATGTCGAAATCCCCTTGTTCGACAACTTCCCGGCATCTGATGCGCAGCCATCGCGCTTGTCAATAACGCGCGTCGCGCGGCTAGCGGAACGGCGGCTCGTTGAACGCGCGCAGCTTGCGCGAATGCAGCCGCGATCCCTCCGCCCGGAGCAGGTCGCAGGCGGTTGTGCCGATCGCGAGGTGGGCGGCGATGGCTTCCTCGTAGAAGCGGTTGGCCTGGCCGGGGAGCTTGATCTCGCCGTGGAGCGGCTTGTCGCTGACGCACAGCAGCGTCCCGTAAGGCACGCGGAACCGGTAGCCCTGCGCGGCGATGGTCGCGCTCTCCATATCGATCCCGATCGCGCGGCTGAGCGAAAGGCGGCGGGCGGACTTGGTGAACTGCAGCTCCCAGTTGCGATCGTCGGTGGTGGCGACGGTGCCGGTGCGCATCCGCTTCTTGAGGCTCGCCCCGGTATCGCCGCTGACCATCTCGGCGGCCTGGGCGAGCGCGATCTGGACTTCGGCGATCGCGGGGATCGGGATTTCGGGCGGGAGCACTGTGTCGAGCACGTTGTCGTCGCGCAGATAGGCGTGGGCGAGCACGTAGTCGCCGATCCGCTGGGTATCGCGCAGGCCGCCGCAGTGGCCGATCATCAGCCAGGCCTCGGGGCGCAGCACCGCGAGGTGATCGCAGGCGGTCTTGGCGTTCGATGGGCCGACGCCGATGTTGACCAGGGTGATCCCGCTCCTGTCCTCGCGCATGAGGTGGTAGGCGGGCATCTGGTGACGCCGCCAGGCGGTGTCCGAAAGCCGGTCGCGGGCGTTGGCCACCGGGGCGTCGAGATAGAGCCCGCCCGCGCCCGAAAGCGCGACATAACCGTCCTGCCCGAGCCGCTTGCCCGCCCAGTCGACGAATTCGTCGACATAACGGTGATAGTTGGTGAACAGCACGAAACGCTGGAAATGCTCGACCGCAGTGCCGGTGTAGTGGGCGAGGCGCGCCAGGCTGAAATCGGTGCGCAGCCCGTCGAACAGCGCCAGCGGCGTGGTCCCGTCGGCCGCGCCCATCCCGACCCCGTCGGCGAGTTCGTCGCCGATCATCGCCAGCTCGGTCGCGGGGAAATGCTTGGCGAGGTCCTGCGGGGCGATCCCGCCGAGCCCCGAGCTGGCGTCGATCACGTAGGGAAAGGGGATTTCCTGCGCCGAAGGGCCGACGCTGACCTCGATCGCGTAGTCGTCGGCGAGCAGGTCGAGCTGTTCGGTCAGGTAGTCGGCGAACAGCGCCGGGCGCGTGACGGTGGTGACGTAGGTCCCCTCGTGGCTCAGCCGGCCAAAGGCGCGGGCGAGGTCGGGCCGGGTTTCGCTGCCGGCGTAGCGCACCCTGAGTTCGGGGTAGCACCAGGCGCGCGCGGTGCGGCGGTCGGCGGGGGGAAGGGTTCCATCGGCGGCGAAGGCGGCGATATCGGCGCGCAGCGTGGCGATGGCGGTGTCGTAAACGCGGACCAATTCCGCGATGGTGTTCTCTGTCGTTTGCATCGCGGGCCTATAGCGCCGGTTCGATGACAAGACAAAGGGGGGCGCAATCCTCCCCGGGACGGGGAGGTGCCCGAAGGGCGGAGGGGCCGGAAGCTTTCCGCGCGAGCCACCGCCCGCGAGGAAAACTCCCGACCCCTCCGTCAGCCCTGCGGGCCGCCACCTCCCCGTTCCGGGGAGGATTGGATCATGCCTCGGCCTCGCCCTCGGCGGTTTCCGCGGCGGGCTGCTCTTCGAGCATGTCCGCGGGGATTTCGCCCGGTTCGGCGTTGGGATCGAAGGCCTCAGTGAAGCCCACCGGAGCGGCTTCTTCCTCGAACATCGCCTTGAGCACGTCGACCCCGGCGGCCTGCTGCTCGGCTTCGTCGGGCGAGCGCGCGACGTTGACCTTGACGCTCACCGACACTTCGGGGTGGAGCTGGACGCGCACATCGAACATGCCGATGGTCTTGATCGGGCGTTCGAGCACGATCATCGCCTTGGTCAGCCCGGCGCCGCCCTCGTTGAGCGCTTCGACGATGTCGCGCACCGAGACCGAGCCGTAGAGCTGGCCCGAGTTCGACGAGGCGCGGATCAGGACGACGGTCTTGCCCTCGACGCCCGCGCCGTGGACCTCGGCTTCGCCGCGCTTGGTGGCGTTGTCGGCCTCGATCTTCGCGCGGTTGGCTTCGAAGACCTTGCGGTTGGCGTCGTTGGCGCGCAGCGCCTTCTTGCCGGGGAGGAGGAAGTTGCGGGCGTAGCCGTCCTTGACCGAGACGACGTCGCCGATCGAGCCGAGCTTTTCGATCCGCTCGAGAAGGATGATCTGCATGTCTCTGCCTCCCTTACTTCACGAGGTACGGCAGCAGGCCGATCTGGCGCGCGCGCTTGATCGCCTGGCCCAGCTCGCGCTGCTTCTTGGCCGAGACGGCGGTGATCCGCGACGGTACGATCTTGCCGCGCTCGGACATGAAGCCCTGGAGCAGACGCACGTCCTTGTAATCGATGGTCGGCGCGTTCTTGCCCGAGAACGGGCACGACTTGCGGCGGCGGAAAAAGGCCCGGGCCATGCTCAGTACTCCTCGCGTTCGCGGCGCTTGGTGCGGTCGCGGTCGGTCTTGCGCATCATCACCGAAGGGCCGGCTTCGTGCTCGTCGACGCGGACGGTCATATAGCGGATCACGTCTTCGTTGATCGCGGTCTGGCGCTCGAGCTCGGCGACGGTGCCGGCGGGGGCTTCGAGGTTGAGCAGCACGAAGTGCGCCTTGCGGTTGCGCTTGATCTTGTAGGCGAGGCTCTTGAGCCCCCAGGTCTCGGTCTTGACGACCTTGCCCTGGTTGGCTTCGACGATCTCGGTGGCGGTGGCGGCCAGCGCATCGACTTGCGCCTGGCTGAGGTCCTGGCGGGCCAGGAAAATATGTTCGTAGAGCGCCATGCGTGCGCTGTCCTTCATCTGGGCCGATCGCTGGCCGATCCGCACGATTGCGGGGCCCCTCCGGCTTTCTGCGTCCGCTTCAACCGGCTAATCCTGAGCCTGTCGAAGGAGGAAGCGGGGCCTTTAGCCGGATTGGCGCGGAATGCAAGGCCCCTAGAGCGCGGCCAGCAGCGCCTCGATGTCGGCCATGGTGACCACGCTGGTGGTCTCGGCCTCGGTGGCGGTGCGGCCAATCATGGGTCCAAGCACCTTACCGCCGAGTTCGACGAAGCGTTCGACCCCCGCGCCGTGCATCGCCGCGACGCTCTCGCGCCAGCGGACCCGGCCGGTGACTTGCTCGACCAGCAGCCGCGCGATTTCGGCGGGGTCGCTTGCCGGCGCGGCGGTGACGTTGGCGTAGAGCGGGACGCGCAGCGCTCCGGGCGGGGTTGCCGCGAGCGCCTCGGCCATCGCTTCGGCGGCGGGCTGCATCAGCGGGCAGTGGAATGGGGCCGAAACCGGGAGCAGCACCCCGCGCTTGATCCCGTGGTCTTTGGCGAGCGCAATCGCCCGCTCGATCGCGCCCGTGTGGCCCGAGAGCACGACCTGGCCGGGATCGTTGTCATTGGCGACGGTGCAGACCTCTCCCTCGGCCGCGGCCTCGGCGAGCGCCTGCGCCTTGGCGATGTCCGCCCCGAGCAGCGCGCACATCGCGCCCATGCCGACCGGGACCGCCGCCTGCATCGCCTGCCCGCGTAGCTTCAAGAGCCGCGCAGTATCGGCGAGGCTGAACGCGCCCGCGGCGCACAGCGCGGTGTATTCGCCGAGGCTGTGGCCCGCGACGTAATCGACCTTGTCCGCGAGACTTATCCCGCCCTCTTGCTCGAGCACCCGCAGCACCGCGATGGCATGGGCCATGATCGCCGGCTGGGCGTTCTCGGTGAGGGTCAGCGCCTCCTCCGGCCCCTCGCGCATGACGCGCGTGAGCTTTTGCCCGAGCGCATCGTCGACCTCCTCGAACACGCTGCGCGCCGCCGCGCTCGCGGAAGCCAGTTCGGCCCCCATCCCGACCTTCTGGCTGCCCTGTCCGGGAAACACGAATGCGCGCATGGCTTACTCCTGGGTGCCGAACGGCACGATCTTGTTGTCGGCGTCGTGGCCGATATCGGCCGCGCCGAGGAATGCAATCCCGCGCCGTGCGCACCAGTCTCGCGCGATCTCCTCCGCGGTGGCGCCGAACGGGCGGTCGTTCTCGGGCACCTCGCCGATCCGCCCTAGGCGCAGCCCGGCAATCGCGGGAAGGTGCGCCATAATGTGGAAGAACAGCCGGTCGACCGCGTAGAGATGCTCGCAGACCTCCTCGACCATCACCACGTGGCCGGTCAGATCGGGCATCAGCGGGGTGCCGCAGAGCATCGCCAGCGTCATCAGGTTGAACGCGGCGGTCGGGGCGTCGTCGCGCGACGGTTCGCGCCCACCGGTGCCGCCCGCCAGCCAGGCGAGCGAGCGCCGCACCGCCGCCTCGCCGCCCTCGCGGCGGATGTCCGAAGGCATCGGGGCGTGGACGGGGCGGCCGATCCCGCCGCGATAGAGCCCGCCGAGCAGCGTCCCGGCGTCGGAATAGCCGAGAAACGCCTTGAGCCGCGCGGCCGGCCCGAACTGCGCCAGCGCGTCCTCGGCGATCCGCACCGCGCCATAACCGCCGCGTGCGAACCACACCGCGTCGAAGGCGGGGTTGTTGGCGCAATCGACCAGCGCTTCGAGCCGTGTCTTGTCGGCCCCGGCGAAGTGGCCATCGACCAGGAAGCACTGCGGGTGGAAATGCAGCTCGAGCTCGGGAAACTCTTCCGCCGCCAGCGCGCTCACGCGTTCGGCCACCTCGAGGGTGATCGGTGTCGAC
>JBOHIC010000073.1:0-1028 GCA_050725835.1 Novosphingobium sp. | reverse complement strand
ATACTGCCGGGGCGATACCGCCTCGATGCAATGCTCGGGGCGGCAAGGGCGGTTCGGCTTCGTGCTGCACGGGCTCTGGCCCGAGGCGCGCAAGGGGCCGCCGCCGCAGTGGTGCTCGGTCACCCCGAGGCCGAGCCCGCAAACGGTCCGCGCGCAGCTGTGCATGACCCCGGTGCCGCACTTGATCGAGCACGAATGGGCCAAGCACGTCAGCTGCATGAGCAAGACCCCCGAGCGCTATTTCGCCGTCGCCGGGGTGCTGTGGCGCGGGCTGTCGTGGCCCGACGCCGACCGTCTGTCGAGGCGCGAGGACCTGACTGCGGGCGACCTGCGCCGCGCGATCGCGTCGCGCAATCCCGGCTGGCGGCCCGAGCACATCGGCCTCCTCGTCAACGAGCGCGGCTGGCTGCGCGAGCTTCGGATGTGCTATCGCCGCGACTTCATGCCGACCCGCTGCTCGCGCTTCAACGCCGGCCCGCCCGACAGCGCTCCGCTCAAGATCTGGCGCGGGCTCTAGCGGCGTTCGCGGAAGAACCCGCGCAGCAGCTCGCCCGCTTCCGCCTCGCCCATCCCGGAATAGACCTCGGGCCGGTGCAGGCGCTGCGCCTGTTCGAACACCCGCGCGCCGTGCTCGACCGCGCCGCCCTTGGGATCGGGCGCGGCGTAGTAGAGCCGGGCGATGCGGGCGTGAGCGATCGCCCCGGCGCACATCGCGCAAGGCTCGAGCGTGACCCACAGCTCGCACCCGTCGAGCCGTTCGTTGCCGAGCACCTGCGCGGCGGCGCGGATCGCGAGGACTTCGGCGTGGGCGGTCGGATCGGCCAGCGCGCGCGGGGCGTTGTGCGCTGCAGCGATCACCGCGCCGTCCTTGACCACCACCGCGCCGATCGGCACTTCGCCAGCCTCGGCCCCGGCGCGGGCCTGCGCCAAAGCCTGCGCCATCGGCTCGGGAAGCGGCCATTTGCTCATATCCCGCCTAGGCCTGCGAATCCTTGACGCCGCAAGGGTGAATCGCTATGCGCGCGCCT
>JBOHIC010000072.1:0-1017 GCA_050725835.1 Novosphingobium sp. | reverse complement strand
TCCGCCGCATGTTTCCGGCGCAATACCTTCAACCCCACAGCGGCAAGTTGCTCTATTTCCTGTTCGAGCCGCCGTTTGCGCAAGCCCGCAATGATCCGAGATTTGCGGCACTGGCCGAGCGGCTCGGTCTTGCCGCATTTTGGCGAGCAGCCGCGACGAGGCCCGATTTCATGCGCGGTTAGCGGGAAACCATCCTAGCTAGCGTAAGACCACCCCGGATTGTGCTGCGGGTCGATGCGCGATAGCCTCGGATGGGAGCACGGCCGATGGCTCAGCACGACCGGATCGACCTGGCGCACGAAGTCGATTTCGCGATCGGCCCGCTGTCGATTCGCCCCTCTACCAGGGAAATCACCCGCGGCGATCACCGCGAGATCATCGAGCCCAGGGTGATGCAGGTGCTCGTCGCACTGGCGCGGGCCCAGGGCGCGGTGCTTTCGAAGGATGACCTGATCGAAACCTGCTGGGAAAGCCGCGTGGTCGGGGAGGACGCGGTCAACCGGGTGCTTTCGCGCCTGCGCAAGGTCAGCGAAGGCATCGGCAAAGGTGCGTTCCACGTCGAAACCGTCACCCGGGTCGGCTACCGGCTGATCGCCGAAGGGATGCCGGCCCCGCCGGAGCCGGCGCCGGGGCACGCCCTGCCGGACCGCGCCGTGCTGCTCGACCGGCGCTGGGCGCTGGGAATGCTCGCCGCGGCGGCGCTCGCCACGGGCAGCGGCTGGCTGACGCTCAAGCGCAAACCGGCGCCTCCCGCCGGCTTGTCCAACCTGCTCGACAAGGCCGAGGCGGCGCTGGCCTACAACACGCCCGAGCAGAACGACGCGGCGGTGGGTATCATGCAGGAAGCGGCGAGGCGCTTTCCCGAGCGCGCCGAGGCGTGGGGCAAGCTGGCGATCGCCTATCGCCAGCAAGGGCTCAACAGCCGGCGGTCCGACGCGCTCGACATCATGGGCCGCGCGCAGGCCGCCGCACGCCGCGCGGTGGAGATCGATGGCGACAACGCCGATGGGGCGGTGG
>JBOHIC010000071.1:0-4469 GCA_050725835.1 Novosphingobium sp. | reverse complement strand
TCTTGATTGCGTCGATCCGCGCCGCATCGGCGGCGGCGTCGCCGTCGTCCATCTGGAAGCTCGGGCCGTTGACCTGGTTGGCCCCGGCCTCGACCAGCGTGTCGATCACCTTGCCGAAGCTCTTGAGATCGCGCTGGCGGACGGTCACCTGGTTGCTCGCCTGGTAGCCGACGATCTTCGGCCCCATCGGATCGTAGCTGCCATCGGGCAGCGGGCGCTGCTGGGCGTAGATCGGATTGAGGCTGAGCTGGCTGGTCTGAACGTCGCGGTCGGCGATCCCCGCGCGTTTGAGCGCGGCAAGCACCCGCGCCATGTCGGCGGAGTTGGCGCTGAGCGCCTCGCCAGCGGTCTTGCCCTGGCTGGTCACCCCGGCATTGAACACCGCGAGATCGGGCGCGCGCTCGGTGCGGCCCTCGGCGCTGACGGTCAGCAGCGTGTTGCCCGCGGCGACCACCGGGCCCGAGGCGACGGTCTGCGCCAGCGCGGGCGCGGCGGCGAGCAGGGCAAGCGGGGCGAGGATGGTTCTCAGGGCGTTCATGGCGATGCTCCTTCGCGGTCGGGTTGCCCCGCGACGGCTTTCGCGCGGCTGAACTAAAGCGTGGCCTCGATGGCCCGCGCCGCCGCCACCGGATCGTCCGAGCGGCTGATCGGGCGGCCGATCACCAGAACGCTGGCGCCCGCATCCCGCGCTTCGCGGGGGGTAACCGTCCGCTTCTGGTCTCCGTTCCCGCTGCCATTCGCGGGGCGCAGACCGGGAACGACGAAGTAACCGTCCTTCCACTCGCTGTGGACCGCGCCGACCTCGTGCCCCGAGCAAACGATCCCGTCGAGCCCGGCCTTCCGTGAAAGCTCGGCGAGCCGGAGCACCTGATCGCGCGCGCCGCCGTCGATCCCGGTCGCCGCCATGTCGCGCTGGTCGAGGCTGGTGAGCAGGGTCACCCCGACCACCTTGCAGTGCTCGCCCGCCGCCGCCTTGGCGTCTTCCATCATCGCGCGGCCGCCGCCGGCGTGGACGGTGACGATCGCGGGCTCGAGCACGTGGACCGCCTGCATCGCCGCGGCGACGGTGTTGGGAATGTCGTGGAGCTTGAGGTCGAGGAAGATCGGCAGACCCAATTTGGCGATTTCGTGGACCCCATGATGGCCGTGGGCGCAGAAGAATTCGAGCCCGAGCTTGAGCCCGCCGACGTGATCGCGGACCTTGCGCGCGAGCGCCTCGGCGGCATCGAGCCGCGGCAGGTCGAGCGCAAGGTAGACCGGATTGACCATCTCAGATGTTGGGCGTCTCGGACGGCGCTAGCGGGGTGGCGGCTTCGAGCTGCGTGGAGGTGGCGACCGGGGTGCTCGGGGTGGCTGCGCGGAGCGAGTTCTCAAGGCTGGCGATGCGCCGCGCGGCGCGCCACTTGGCGGCGCGGGCGAACAGCCACATCGGCACGAACCCGAGAAGAAAGAATATTAGGGCAACCAAGCCGAATGGTCCTTGTGAGTGCCGATACCCCAGGTAGTCGTTGGCGTCGGGCCACCAGTTAACGCGAACCACCGTCGAGTTCATCGCCACGAACGCAGTCAGCACGATTGCCAGGAAAACGAGGATGATGTTGCGAAAAATGCCGAACACTCGAAGGCCCCTTCCAGTAGGCGGTTCTGCAGCGATGCTAGGCTGGCACGCCGGGGGTGGCAAGGCGATAGCCCCTCCCCGGCGGGGAGGGGTTGGGGTGGGGGCTCGGCGCCTGCCGGCTCGGGGAGAACCCCCATCCCAACCCTTCCCCAATGGGGAAGGGCCCCTAGGTGAATCTGAAAGAGATCAGGGGCGTCCCACGCTCGCATAAGTGAAGCCCTTGGCGCGGACGTCGGCGGGATCGTAGATGTTGCGCAGGTCGACCAGCACCGGCGCCCTGGCGATGCGCTTGACCCGGTCGAGATCGAGCGCGCGGAACGCGTCCCATTCGGTGACGATCGCAATCGCGTCGGCGCCTTCGATCGCGGCATAGGCGCTCGCCGCCATCGTCACTCCGGGCATCATCGGGCCGGCCAGCGCCATCCCCTCGGGATCGTAGGCGCTGACCTCGACCCCGGCATCGTGGAGCGCCTGCGAGATCGCGATCGCCGGGGCGTCGCGCATGTCGTCGGTGTTGGGCTTGAAGGTCAGGCCGAGCAGCGCGACCTTCTTGCCGCGCGCCTCTTCGATTCCGCCGAGCGCGTCGATCACCTTGCGCCCCATCGCCCGCTTGCGGGTCTCGTTGGCCTTGGCCACCGCCTCGACGATCCGGGTCGGGCTGTCATAGTCCTCGGCGGTCTTGAGCAGCGCCAGGGTGTCTTTGGGGAAGCACGAGCCGCCGTAGCCCGGGCCGGCGTGAAGGAACTTGGGTCCGATCCGGTTGTCGAGCCCGATCCCGCGGCTGACGTCCTGGACGTCGGCGCCGACCTTTTCGCACAGGTCGGCCATCTCGTTGATGAAAGTGATCTTGGTCGCGAGGAAGGCGTTGGCGGCGTATTTGATCAGCTCGGCCGAGCGCCGCGAAGTGAACAGCAGCGGCGCCTTGTTGAGGAACAGTGGCCGGTAGACCTCGGTCATCACGCTCCGCGCCCAGTCGTCGTCGCTGCCGATAACAATCCTATCGGGGCGTTTGAAGTCACTGATTGCAGCGCCTTCGCGCAGGAACTCGGGGTTCGAGGCGACCGCGAACCTGACGCCTGGCCCGGCCTCGCCGAGAATCCGCTCGACCTCGTCGCCGGTGCCCACCGGCACGGTCGACTTGGTCACCACCACCGCGTCGTTGGCGAGATTCTGTCCGATCTCCTCGGCGACGGCGTAGACGAACGAGAGATCGGCATGGCCGTCGCCGCGGCGGCTGGGGGTGCCGACCGCGATGAAGATCGCCGCGGCGTCGGCGATTCCTTCGGCGAGGTCGGTGGTGAAAGTCAGCCGCCCGGCGCGGACATTAGCCCCGACCAGTTCGGCCAGCCCCGGCTCGTAGATCGGCATCACCCCGGCGTGGAGGCTGTCGATCTTCGCCGGATCCTTGTCGATGCAGACCACATCATGGCCGAAGTCGGCGAAGCACGCGCCTGAGACGAGGCCGACGTAGCCCGAGCCCACCATGGCGATTTTCATGCGATGTCCTTCGCGGTTGTGGCGATCGCGCCGTCCTGTTCGGCGGCCTCGAGCAACCAGCGCCTGGCGCCCTCGAGCCCGAGCGCGGTAAGCCGGCCCGATTGGTACGCGCCGGTATCGAGCCCGATGCGGTTGGCGCGCAGCACCGGCGCCTTGGTGATGGTGTGGCCGTGGACCACCACCGCGCCGTGATCGCCGCGGTGGCTGAGGAACGGCTCGCGAATCCAGCGCAGCTCGCTGGTGCGCTGCTCGTCGAACGGCACCCCGGGGGCGATCCCAGCGTGGACGAACAGGTAATCGCCGATCCGGACCATGTCCTCCGCCGCAGCGAGGAATTCGCGGTCGGCCGCGGGGACGATCGCGTCCATCAGGCGCTGGGCCTCGGCGATATCGGCGGCGTTCCACGCGTCGCGGTTCATCGGATAGCTCAGCACGGTCTCGCGCCCGCCGTACTTGAGGAAGTGCTTGAGCGTTTCGCGATCGGTGAAGCTGGCGAGGAACATCTCCTCGTGATTGCCGGCGATCAGCCGGACCTTGCGCCGCGCGGCCCAACCGCGCGCGAGGGCGATCACCCCGGCGCTGTCGGGGCCGCGATCGACCAGATCGCCGAGCAGCACCACGGTGGTCTTCGCCGCTTCGCGCGCCGCGTCATCAGCCTCGATCGCCGCGATCAGCGCCTCGAACAGATCGCTGCGGCCGTGGATGTCGCCAACCGCATAGACGCGCTCGTCCGCCGGAACGGCGGAACGGGGCGGCGCTGCGGGCGCGCTGAAAAGTTGGCGGAGCGATGCGATCATGGCGGAGCCGAAGCAGGCGCGCATATAGTTGGCGCGGCGCTGGCGAACAAGCCGAACCGCCCGCTGTTGCTGAGAGGGCACAGCCGACCCGCCTTGGCGCAATGATCGTGCGAATCCCTCTTGTGCAGTGCAGCAATAGTGTGCACGAGGGCGGGGCAAGTGGTCATGTTCGCCAAAACGAGCGGGCGGGCCATGCGCGCAGGTGGGACGAAGCACAATCAATCGAAGGAAGATTGCAATGCTCACGTCCATCCGCGGCCTGTTTGCCGCTACCGTTCTGGCTGGCTCGGCTTTCGCTGCGGTTCCGGCCCACGCCGAAGAAGAAACCGCTCCGCCGAGCGAATTCACCGTCACCGGCAACGTCGTCTTCGTTTCCGACTATCGCTTTCGCGGGCTGTCGCTGTCGGGCGGCGATCCGGCGATCCAGGGTGCGATCAACGTCAACCACGACAGCGGGTTCTACGTCGGCGCCTGGGGCTCGAGCCTCGAGCAGGATGCGTTCGACATCTACGGCAACATGGAGCTCGACCTTTACGCCGGCTGGACCGGCGAGGTCG
>JBOHIC010000070.1:0-26390 GCA_050725835.1 Novosphingobium sp. | reverse complement strand
CCGTCCTGCCCCCACCCGGTCATCCGCCCGATTACCAGCGCCGGGTTGACCGCGTGAAGCACATCGGGGCCAAGCCCGAGCCGTTCGAGCACGCCGGGGCGATAACCTTCGATCAGCGCGTCTGCATCGCCCACCAGCTCCTTGAGCCGGGCGATCCCGGCAGGATCCTTGAGATCGAGTTCGATCCGCTCGCGGCTGCGGTTGAGGATGTCGCGGTTGCCGCCATCGCCAAACCGCGCCGACTGGCCCGGCCGCTCGACCCGAATCACCCGCGCGCCATGATCGGCGAGCATCATCCCGGCGAACGGCGCAGGGCCGATCCCGGCCAACTCGATCACCGTCACCCCGTCGAGCACTCCCGCCATCGCGCACTCCCTTGTCGTTGCGGCCACCGGGATGGCGCGGCAGGGCAGGCTTGTCTAGCGCGCCAGCTTTGTGAGCGCCTCGGCCAGCATGGGATTGTCGCCGCCCAGCGCGCGCGCCTTGACCAGCAGGCTGCGCGCCGCGCGCGGCTGCTTGGCCTCGGCGGCGAGCGCCATTCCGTAGGCCTGGCTCACCGCGGCGCTGGCCGGAGCGAGGCCGTAGGCGCGCTGCGCGCTCGCCAGCGCCGCGCCAGTGTCGTCCCCATGCAGTTGGGCCAACGAAAGGTCGGCGAGGACCAGGGCATCGCGCTCGCCGCCATGCTCCCGCGCCCTGTCGAGCAGCGCCGCGGCCGCGCCCCAATCCTCGCGTCCGGCCGCCAGCGAAGCCATCAACCGCATCCCCAGCGGGCTCGCGGGATTTCCGGCGAACCATGTCGCCGCGAGCGCGGCCTGTTCGTCGCGCCGCCCCGCTGCGCCGAGCGCCGCAAGCATTCGCGCCAGCAGGCTTCCCGGGAACCTGACCTCGGCGGAGAGCTTGTATCGCGCGAGCGCTTCGTCGGTGCGGCCCAGCGCAAGCTGCGCATCGCCGTCCACCCCGCCGACCTGTACCGTCCGCGCCGCGCCGCTGCGCGCCGCCCGGTCGAGCAAGGGCGCGGCGAGATCGCGCCGACCGGTGTCCTCGTGCGCCCAGGCAATCAAAGTCAGCAAGTACGGCGACGCCTCACCGCTCTCGGCGAGCGGGCCAAACCGGGCGAGCAGTTCGCCGGCGTTGCCGCTTTCGTAAAGCGCCCGGGCGAGCAAGGCCTGGGCGCGGGGATTGGCGGGCTGCCGGCGCAGCAACCGTGAAAGCGCATCGACCGCGGTAGCGTGATTGCCCGCGTCGAGTTCGAGCGCGCCGAGCAATAGCTGCGCCGCGGGGCTTTCCAGCGCTCCGCCGCCGATGCGGCCCAGCACGCCGCGCGCGAGCGCCATGTCGCCTGCCCGCGCCGCGAGCACCGCCTGGAGGTAGAGCCCGCGCGGATTTCCGGGATCGCGCGCGTGCAGGCGCCGGATCACCACCAGCATCTCGCGCGCCCGGTCTACCTCGCCGAGCGTCGCGGCGTATTCGCCGAGCAGGCTGGGATCGTCGGGCGCGGCGGCAAGCCCCGCCTCGAACCAGGCCAGCGCCGCCGCAGGGCCGAAACTGTCGCGCACCAGTTGCCCGCGAAATTCGAGCGCGCGGGGATCGCGGGGGTCACACGTCAGGGCCTGCTCGGCGGCCTCAATCGCCTGCCGCTGCTCGCCCCCGGCATAGCGCAGCCGGCCGATATCGACCCACAGCGGGGCGTCGCATCGCGCGAAGCGCAGCGCCGCATCATAAGCCGCGCCCGCGGCCGGAAGATTGCCCGCGGCATGCTCGAGCCGGCCGCGCATGCGGTTGCCGTGCGCCTCGGTCCCGGGGGCGAAGTCGCCGCCCAGCCAATCGCGCGCGCGGCGCATGTCGCCTTGCAAGAGCCACGCCTCGCCCATCGCCGCTGCGACCGCGAGGCGCGGCGCGCCCGCCGCAACCGCGCGGTCGAGCGCGGCTTCGGCGGCGATCCCGTCGCTGCGCACCAGCGCCTGGCGAGCGGCGGCGATGTCGCTTTCGCCCGGGCCGGCCTGCGCCGCCCCGGCGAGCGCCAGCGCGAACGCCGTCACCAGCCAGCGCCGGCGGACCGTTTCAGGCGTGGAGGTCATACTGCTTGAGCAGGTCGTAAAGCGTCGGCCGGCTAATTCCGAGGAGCTTGGCGCTGCTCGAGATATTGCCCGCGCTGCGCGCCAGCGCATGGCGAATGACCTTGCGGTCCACTTGCTCGCGCGCGCTCTTCAAATTGAGCGCGCAGGGCTCCTCCGCCTCGCCCACAGCGAGATCGAGGTCGGCCGCGCCGACCAGTTTGCCCTCGGCCATGATCACCGCGCGCTTGACCCGGTTCTCTAGCTCGCGGACGTTGCCCGGCCAGCGCCAACCGTCGATCGCGGCGAGCGCGTCGGCGGCGAAGCCCTTGACCGCGGGGTTCATCTCCCTGGCGAACTTGCCCAGGAAGACCTTGGCGAGCAGCGTCGCATCGCCCGGCCGCTCGGCGAGCGAGGGGATCTTCACGACGATCTCGGCGAGGCGGTAGAACAGGTCTTCGCGGAAGCGCGCCTCGGCGATCATCGCTTCGAGGTCCTGGTGGGTGGCGCAGACGATCCGGGTGTCGACCGCGATAGACTGGCGCGAGCCGACCCGTTCGATCACCCGTTCCTGAAGGAAGCGCAGCAGCTTGACCTGGAGCTGAAGCGGGATGTCGCCGACCTCGTCGAGGAACAGCGTGCCCCCGGCGGCCTGCTCGATTTTGCCCTCGGTGGTCTTGATCGCGCCGGTGAAAGCCCCCTTTTCGTGCCCGAACAGCTCGCTTTCGAGGAGGTTCTCGGGGATCGCGGCGCAGTTGATCGCAACGAAGGCCCCGCCGCGCCGCTCGCTGGCTTCGTGCAAGCCCCGCGCGAGCAGTTCCTTCCCGGTCCCGCTCGCGCCGAGCAGCATCACCGAAACGTTGGTGTTGGCCACCCGCTCTATGGTGCGCGCGACGCGGACCATCTCGGGCGCCGCGGTGAGCAGACTGCCGAGGACGCGATTGTCCTGCCCGGCGCGGTGCGCCAGCTTGCGGTTTTCCGCCTCGATCCGGTGCAGTTCGAGCGCGCGGCGGACGATCAGCCCGAGCGCCTCGATATCGACCGGCTTCTGGTAGAAATCGTAGGCCCCGCGGGCGATTGCATCGAGCGCGCTGGCCCGCGCTCCGTGACCCGAGGCGACGATCACCTTGGTATCGGGCTTGAGCGCCATGATCGCGTCGAGCACGGCGAAGCCCTCGCTGGTCCCGTCGGGATCGGGCGGCAGGCCGAGGTCGAGCGTGACCACCGCGGGCTCCTCGGCGCGCAGTGCGGTCAGCGCAGCGGCGCGGTCGCCGACCACGATCACCTCGAAATCGGGATAGGCCCACTTGAGCTGCGCCTGCAGCCCGGGATCGTCCTCGATCACAAGGAGCCTGGGCCTTAACTTGTTAGGGTCCTCGGCCATCATGCCACCTTCTGGTCGTTGTCCCCGGAGGGCGTGGAAAGCGTCTGGAGCAGCTCGGAGGCCGCCGCGAGCGGGAGCCGCAGCACAAAACGCGTGCCCAGCCCCTCGCGCGATTCGACGTCGAGCCGGCCGCCCATCGCGCGGATCAGTTCGCGCGCTTCGTAAGCGCCGATCCCGAACCCGCCGGACTTGGTGCTGACAAACGGCTTGAACAGCTTGTTGCGGACGAACTCGGGGCTCATGCCGCAGCCGGAATCGACCACTTCGAACTCGCCGTTGAGCCCGTTGACCGCCGCCGAGAGGAAAATGGGCGCTTCCGAGGCGGAAGCGTCGATGCTGTTCTGGACGAGGTGAGCGAGCGCCTGCTCGAGCGGCTCGGCCATCCCCGCGACCAACACCGCATCGACCCGCGCCACCACCACCGGGTGCTGCCCTTCGAAACGCTCGGCGAGCCGCCGCGCCAGCGCGTCGAGCGCGATCGCCTCGCCGCCCTGCCCGCCGCCCGCGCCGTAGCGCGACAGCCGCGCGATCAGCGCGTTGAGCTTGTCCGCGGCGTTGCGCAGCGTAACCAGCATGTCGGCGCGGAACGCCGGGTTCTCTGCGTGGTGCTCGGCGTTGCGGGCGAGCAGCCCGATCTGGCTGGCAAGATTCTTGATGTCGTGCATCACAAAGGCGATGCGGCGGTTGAAATCGTCGAACCGCCCAGCCTCGGCCAGCGCCTCCTGCCCGGCGCTTTCGGCGAGGTAACTGGCGAGCTGGCGTCCGACCACCCGGAGCAGGTCGAAATCCTCCCAATCGAGCTTGCGCGCCGCCGGGGGCCGCGCGAGCACGACCATTCCGATCAGCCGGTCGTAGTGAACCAGCGGAACCAGCGCCCAGGACTGCGGGGTCGAGCGTAGCCATTCGGGCAAAGGTGAAGCCGCGGCGCGAACCTCGTCGAGATCGACGATGAAGCCGTCGCGGGCGAGTTCGCCCAGCACAGCGCGCGGCAGGGCCGGCGCGGGAACGTCGGCGGTCGGCCACTGCCAGCGCGCGGCGAGCTGAAGTTCGCCCTCCTCGTCCGCGGTGAGGAGCAGGCCCGCCCCGCTTTCAGTGATGTCGGCCACCGCCTGGACAGCGCGCTCGTAGAGCGGCGGCGCGTCGCCGCCGCCGTGCCCGATGGTTTGGGTAAAGCGCAGCCACTCCGCACGGTAATCGTAGCGGTGACGGAACAGATGCTTGGCCAGCATGACCCTGAGCCACGCGCGCAGCCGCCGCGAGGGCAGCACGACTGCAGCAAGCACCGAACCGCCGACCGCCAGTCCGAGCTGGAGCACGGTCGCGTAGTCCCCGCCCGCGTCGCCGAACCATCCGGCAAGCACCAGCATCGCCAGCAGGTAACCTCCGATCACAACCAGCGAGACAGAGCGAAACGCCAGGGTGCGCGAGGGCGCGAAGCGGAGGTCCGCGGCGTCGGCGCGGGTCCCGCAGGCGAACAGCGCCAGCGCCACGACCGCCGCGAATCCACGCAGCGCGGCAAGTTGCTGGGGCACTTCGCCGAGGAGATAGGCGACCGTGTAGTAGTTGAGATCGAACAGCCACAGCGCCGCGACCGCCGCCGTCGGCCACCTCAGGGCGTCTCGCCCACCGCGTCCCGCCCCGGCGTATAGATTGTGAACCAGCACCAGCGCGCCGACCGCGACCAGCAGTCGGAACATCGCCGCGATGGCGAAAACGCTTTCCCCGCCCGCGCGCTGCGCGGCCATCAGGAGGCCCGGTTGAAGCAGTTCGACAAAGGCCAGGGCCAGCACCAGCGGGCGCACCGGGCGCACGCTGCGATGCCGGCCGTCGCCTTCGAACAGGCGGTAGACGACGAACAGCCAGCCGAGGTTGCGCGCCGTTTCGGCGGCGTCGGTCCAGCCGCTCGCCCATCCGGCGATCGCCGCGACCGCCGACCACAGCGCGGTCAGCAGCAGCGCGCCGCGAATTGCCGGGCCCGCCGCACCGAAGCGGGAATGATGGCGCAGGCTCCACACGCCGAGCACCGCAGCCCCGGCCAGCGCCGATAGGTGCCCGATCGCCGCAACGGCAGCCCACAGCGACGAGAAGCTCGCGCCGCTCACCGCGCGCCCTCAGGCCAAAGCACCACCCGCAGCGTCTGGAGCAGGATCAGGAGGTCGAGGAACGGGGTGTAGTTCTTGGCGTAATAGAGGTCGTATTCGAGCTTGTGGCGCGAATCCTCGGTCGAGGCGCCGTAGGGGTAGTTGATCTGGGCCCAGCCGGTGATCCCCGGCTTGACCATGTGCCGCTCGGCGTAGAACGGCAACTCCTGCTCGAGCTGCGAGACGAACTCGGGGCGCTCGGGGCGCGGACCGACGAAGCTCATCTCGCCCTTGAGCACGCTCCACGCCTGCGGCAGCTCGTCGATCCGGACCTTGCGGATGAACCGCCCGAGCCGGGTGACGCGCGGATCGTCCTTCTGAGCGAACTGCGCGCCGCCAGCTTCGGCATCGGTGCGCATCGAGCGCAGCTTGAGCACGGTGAAGCTCTCGCCGTAGAGCCCGACGCGGACCTGGCGGAAGAACGCCGGGCCCTTGCTGTCGAACTTCACCAGCAGCGCGAACAGCGCGATCAGCGGCGCGGCGAAAGCGAGCAGCAGCGCGCTGACGACGATATCGAAGGCGCGCTTGGCCGCGCTCGACAGCGCCCGGCCATATGAAAACCCGTCGTTGAAGATCAGCCAGCTGGGATTGACCGAATCGAGATCGACCCGGCCGGTCTCGCGCTCGATGAAGCTCGAGAAGTCGTTGACGTGGACCCCGGTGGTCTTGATCCGCAGCAGGTCGGCCAGAGGCAGCGCATTGCGCCGTTCCTCGAGCGCGAGCACGACTTCGCTCACCCCGAGCCGTTCGACATGGCGGGTAAGGTTGGCGATGTCGCCCCGCCCGACCGCGCCCGCCACTATCGGCGGCGCATCGGTCATCGCGACGAACCCGGCGACGCCGAACCCGCTTTCGGGCCGCTGCGAAAGGCGGAGCAACCGTTCCGCGCGCGATCCCGCGCCAAGCACCAGGATCCGCCGCCGAAACGCCGAGGCCCCCAGAACATGGCCAACCAGAAGGCGATTGGCGACCAGCGCGAGCAACGCCAGCCCCATCGCGTAGGCCAGGGTGGAACGCCAGAAGGTGTGGCCGCCCAGCGCGAAATCGATCGTCGCCAGCGCGATGATCCCGAGCGAAACCGCGACCATCAGCCGCGCGGTGGCGAAACGCATCGAGCGCAGCGCCTCTGCCCCGTAGACCCCGACCGCCGCCATCGCGGCGAGAAGCACGCCGGCGAACCCGGCCAGCTGGCCGCCGCGCGCCCAAGCACTCCCCGGATCGATCCCGATCTGTCCGGCGCGCAGCCGCCAGCCCGCCTCCCCGGCGAGCAGCAGCAGCGCCAGGTCGATCAGGCCGAGCAGGAGCACCGCGTGCGGCACGTAATGCTTGAACAGGCGGACCATTCCGCCGGTGTAGGGCGGAGGTGTGAAATGTCGGTAAATCTGACAGGTGCCGTGCGGCGCGGGTTTCCGCGCCGCGCCGCCGCGTCCGCGGCCCCGCAGCAGCGCGATGTCGGGGCCGTTTACAGGTCGATCAGTTCTTCTTGACCGAGTTGGCCGCGTCCTGGGCGGCGTCGCCGACCTGCTGCGCGGCATCGCCGACATCCTGCGCCGCCCCGGCAATCGCGTTGTTCTTGGCCGCTTCGTTGTCGCCGTAGCGCGACCACAGGAAGAACCCGCCGATCACCGCGACCAGCAGGACCAGCGCAATCAGCCAGCCCGAGCCCCCGCCGCTGCGGCCATCGTCGATGATCGTGGTGTGGGTGTGCCCGGTATCGTCCCGGGTTTCGTGCACTTCGGACATGGCGAACGCCTCTGCTGTTGAGTGTTGCTGGGGAAATCCCCGGTCGGCGCGAAAGTTCCGTTTTTCCGCTACCATCGCACCGCCCAGCGCCCTATCGGGGGGATGAATCCACCCTTCGAGGAGACCGCCGCGATGCCCACCGACCAAGCCGACTCGCCGGGCCCGTCGCGCGCGCGGGCGCTGCTTTCGACCGCCGATTTCCAGCTGCTGCGCGCCGCGCTCGCGAGCCATGCCAAAGCGACGACCGAGCCCGAGGAGCTCGCCCGGATCAACGCGCTCTACCACCGTTTGGGCACCTATTCTTAACCATAGCGACGAACCCCGAGGTCAGCCTTGCGCGCTATGAGCGCGGATATGAACCCGGCGCACGCCTTGCCGATTTCGCCGAAGATGTTTCGGCATTTCGCGATGATCACCATCGCGATCACCGGCTGTGTCGCGCTGTTCGCCGATGGCGAGAACCGCGAGGCGATCGCCGCCGAGGTCGAAGCGCGGACCGACCGTAACGACCTGCTCACTGCCGAAGCCGACAAGCTCGGCGCGCGCAAGCTCAAGGCGAACGGCCTCAAACTGCGCGAGGGCGAGCGCTCGTACATGGCCTTCGCGCCCGACGAGCCGGTGAGCGAGGCCAACTACGGGACTCCGATGGACGGCTCGGATGTGGCGATGGGAGGCGGTCAGCGCGGCGTCGCCGTATCGCTCAACCTTCCGGGCGAAGAGCCCAGCGAAACGGCCATGCCGTCCCCGCCCCCGGGCCTTCCCGCCGGCGCCAAAGCGGCGGTGCGGCCCAAGCCGGTCCAGCTCGACGAGGAGCAACGCGCCGCGATCGCCGCGGCTTCGCGCGCACGCTCGGGCGGCAACTCCGAGGACGACTAGCGCGGCTGGTGCCCCTGGCCCGACTCGAACGGGCACGTCTTGCGACAAACGATTTTGAGTGGGACGAGACAACCTTAAATATAAGTAATGTAACAATTTATTTTCGTCAAGTCGAAAAGTGTGCAAGACTTTGTGTAAGTGTGTAAGACATGTGTAAGGCTTTCCGACAAAAAGTTGGGCGCGCCTTAGACTGCTGAATTGCCTTTCGCAGACCTCGATTCCGCTGTCCAGAAGCTGCCGATGATTGATCCACACCGAAACGCTCGCTGCCCTCAATTTCGTTAAGCAGAGCTGGCGCAGCCCTTAGATCATGCGTGCTGTTGGTCGCTTAGCATGGAACGCTTGAACCGCCGCTGTCGATGTAATGCCCAAGGAGGTCCAACCATCAAACTGTAACCACGCCGGGCTTCCACGCGAATTGACATTCAGCCCCCTCAAGAGCATTTCGACACCGATATGAAGTTTCTGTTCCGCCATCTCCTGTTGCTAGGGGTCATTCTTGGCCTTGCCGGGCAAAGCGTGGCTTTTGCATCCAGCCCTTGCGCTGAGATGCAAAAGGAACAGACGATGTCGGGGCCGATGGCTGGCATGCCTGATTGCGCGATGGGCCAGCACAAATCGGATAATGGCGCTGCTCCTTGCAAGGACATGACGCTGGGTTGTCTCGCTATGGCGGGATGCGTGGCCATTGTTGCGGTCGATACGCTTTCACCGACCATCCAGGCACCACTCCTCATAGCGAGCCTCAATCTCTGGCCAACAACGCCAGTCCTGCTCGGACGCAGCATCGCGCCAGATCCCGATCCCCCTTCGCTCCTTGGCTGAACCGATTGGCGTTTAGCGGCCTCAACTGCCGCTCTGCGCTCGAATGCGATTCAACCAAGGATTTTCAACATGAAGACGTTACTGACACTTGCCGCAGCAATTGCGGCACTCACCACCGCATCCGCCAGTTTTGCGAACACGCCTGCAGGCGGCCATTGGGATTGGCAGTCCCGTCCGACTCCAGGGCCAAACAAATCCAACTTGCCTCAGCAGGTTCGGGTCTGGATCAAGGACGCTGGCACCGAGGTGGCGGCCTGCAACTGCGCGATGATGAAGATGAGCGCGGCCGATTGCATGATGGATATGCCGGGTAAGCGCGCTGTGCCTTCGGCCGGCTAAGGCGATTGCCTGGCCGATAACGAAAAGCAAGCTGGCCAGGCGCGTGTCGCCGGCGAGGTGTTCCAATGCTTCGCCGGCGCACGTTTGCCCCGGGCTTCTTTGCGTTTCCGTCCGGGCTCTGCCGATCAGGAGAGCTTCATGCGAATGATTTATCTGGCGCCGCTGCTTGCGGCGATCCCGGGGTCCGCGCTGGCTGAACCCGTGACATTCGACGCTGCGCTCGAGCGCGCAGCGGCCAATGCGCCATCGGTGCAGGCGAACGAGGCTGGGGTTGAAGCCTCCCGCTCGGCCGCCATTGCCGCCGGTCGGCTCCCCGATCCAACGCTGTCTGTCGGCATCGACAATTTCCCGATCTCGGGTCCGCCTGCTTTCACATTGAACGGTGACAGTATGACAATGGCGCGGATCGGCGTCGAACAGGCGTTTCCCAATCCGGCTAAGCGCCGCGCCCAGCGGGGGCGTGCACAGGCCGACATCGGCGTGGCTGAAGCCGATCTGGCGGTCGATGCGCAGAATGTGCGGCTCGAAACCGCACTCGCCTGGGTCGATCTATACTACGCCAAGCGGCGGCTCGCCCAACTTGAACGGCTCGACGAAAGTCTCGGCGAACTTCAGGCGACCGTATCGGCGAGGCTGGCATCCGGTTCGGCAAGGCCTTCGCAGGCGCTTGAACCCGAGCAGTTACGCGCTGCGGTCAAAGATCGTCGCAGCGAACTCGAAGCCGAGGTTGCCAGGGCGAAGGCCAGACTTGCGCGCCTGACCGGCGACTCCGATGCTGATGTTGCCGGAGACCCGCCTGTGCTTGAGGTGGACGGACCTGCCTTGCGGGCGCATGTCGCCTCGCTGCCCCGCCTGCGGGCGCTCGACGCCCAAGCCGGCGTTGCCGACGCTGATGTCACACTTGCCCGCGCCGACAAGCGCCCAGATTGGCGGGTCGGCACATCCTACGGCCGTCGCGATCCAGCCTATGGCGACATGGTCTCGGTCACTGTCAGCATCGATCTGCCATTCTTTGCAAAACGCAGACAAGATCCATTGATCGCCGCACGCGAGAGCGAGGCGAACCGGGCGCGGCTGATGCGCGATGCCGGAGAACGCGACGTCCTGGCCGCGCTCGATAGTGACCTTGCCGATCATGCCATGCACCACCAGCGACTGATGAACGCGCGGCAAACACTGGTGCCGCTGGCCAAGCGCCGGGCCGAACTCGACATGGCGAGCTATGCCGCAGGCAGGCTCGATCTTGGCAGCGCCCTGCTCTCGACCTTGGCGCTGGCCGAAGCCGAAGTCGATGCCCTGTCGCGCGAGGCCGACGTCGCGCGTGACGCCATCCGGATCAACTACACCTATGGGGAGATGCGGCCATGAGCACCGATGCAACGATAGCGGCGCGGTGGCGCGCCGGGATATTGGCAACGGTGCTGATCGCGGGCGGCGGCGGTTACTGGCTCGGGCAGCGCGGCGGGTCAGCCAGCGAGGCTGGCTCGGGTCAACCGGGGCGGAAAATCCTCTACTGGTATGATCCGATGGTGCCTGCCGAGCGCTACGACAATCCCAATTCACTTTCGTCGATGGGAATGAAGACCCAGCCCAAATATGCCGACGATGGCGGCGCATCCGGCGAAGCGCCGGGAGTAACGATCGATCCCGCAGCCATGCAGAATCTGGGTATCCGCATTGTCCCGGCACAAATGGGCAGCCTCGCTGCCACGCTCAACGTCACCGGCAGCATCGACTTCAACCAGCGGGACGTTGCTGTGATTCAGGCGCGGTCAGGCGGCTTCGTGAGCCGCGTCTATGCCCGCGCTCCCGGCGATGTCGTGCGCGCCGGTGCGCCAATTGCCGATGTGCAGCTGCCCGAATGGGGCGGCGCGCAGACCGAGTTCATCGCAGTCAGACGGCTTGGCAGACCCGATCTCACCGCTGCGGCGCGCCAACGGCTGCGGTTGATGGGGATGCCGGAAAGCGTGATTTCCGGCGTCGAACGCAGCGGACGGACCAACGGCACGATAACGATTACCTCGCCAATCTCCGGGGTGATCCAGACGCTCGATGCCCGTGCGGGTGTGACACTGGCGCAAGGGCAAACGCTGGCGCAAGTCACCGGCATCGGCACGGTATGGCTCAATGCCGCCGTTCCCGAAGCCCAAGCGGGGACCGTCCGTATCGGGCAAAGCGCGAGCGCCACGCTTGCCGCCTTCCCCGGCGAGACGTTCAGTGGGCGCATCCTCGCGATCCTGCCGACCGCGCAGGCCGATAGCCGCACAGTCACCGTCCGCATCGAAATGACCAATCGCGGCGGACGGCTGCGACCCGGCATGTTTGCGCAGGTGACGCTCGGCGGCACGGGCAGCGCGGCGCTGCTGGTGCCGAGCGAAGCGGTCATTCGCACGGGAACTCGCACGCTGGTGATGCTGGCGACCGGCAATGGCCGCTATCAGCCCGCCGAAGTCCGCACCGGCCGTGAAGGCGGCGGGCAGACCGAGATACTCGAAGGCTTGGCCGTAGGCGAGAAGGTCGTCGCCTCGGGGCAGTTCCTGCTCGATTCCGAAGCAAGTCTGACCGGGATTCCCGCGCGCAAGCTGGGGGCAGCACAATGATCGAATGGATCATTCGCGCCTCGGTCAAGGCGCGTGGGCTGATCGTCGTCGCAGCGCTGGTGCTGACGGTGATTGGTATTTTCGCAGTGCGAACCACCCCGGTCGATGCGCTGCCGGACCTGTCCGATGTGCAGGTCATCATCCGCACCACTTATCCGGGTCAGGCCCCGCAGATTGTCGAGAACCAGGTCACCTACCCGATCACTTCAACCATGCTCTCGGTGCCCGGTGCAAAGGTAGTGCGGGGCTACTCCTTCGTCGGCGACAGTTTCGTCTATGTGCTGTTTGAAGATGGCACCGATCTCTATTGGGCAAGATCGCGCGTGCTGGAATATCTCAGCCAGGTTCAAGGGAAGTTGCCAGCGGGCGCAACGGCCTCGCTCGGCCCCGATGCAACCGGCGTGGGCTGGATTTACGAATATGCGCTGGTCGACAAGACCGGGCAGCACGATCTGGCGCAGCTGCGCAGCATTCAGGACTGGTTCCTGCGCTATGAGCTGAAATCCGTCCCCGGCGTGGCCGAAGTCGCCAGCATCGGCGGCATGGTCCAGCAATATCAGGTCGTGGTCGATCCGCAGAAACTCGCCTCCTTTGGGGTAACTGCTGGCGATGTCAGCGACGCGCTCAAACGCGCCAATCAGGCGACGGGCGGCGCGGTCGTCGAAATGGCCGAGGCCGAATATATCGTCCGCGCGACCGGCTATCTCCAAACGCTCGATGATTTCCGCGCCGTCCCCATTCGCGCTGCTGCGGGCGGAGTGCCGGTAACTCTGGGTGACGTCGCCACGGTGCAGGTCGGCCCCGATATGCGGCGCGGGATTGCCGAGCTAAATGGCGAAGGCGAAGTCGCGGGCGGGGTGATTGTCATGCGGCAGGGCAAGAACGCCCGCGAGGTGATCGAAGGCGTCCGCACCAAACTGACCGAACTCAAGGCCAGCCTGCCCCCCGGTGTCGAGATCGTCACGACCTATGATCGCTCGGGATTGATCGACCGCGCGGTGGAGAACCTGACAGGCAAGCTGTTCGAGGAATTCCTGATCGTGGCGCTCGTCTGCGGGCTTTTCCTGTGGCACGCCCGATCGGCGCTAGTTGCGATCCTGACACTGCCGCTCGGCATCCTCCTCGCCTTCATCGTCATGCGCGTTCAGGGATTGAACGCCAATATCCTCTCGCTCGGCGGTATCGCCATCGCCATCGGAGCGATGGTCGATGCGGCGGTCGTGATGATCGAGAATGCCCATAAGCATCTCGAACGCTGGGCGCATGACAATCCGGGTGAGGAGCTGAAAGGCACCGAACGCTGGCGGGTCGTCACCGATGCCGCCGCCGAAGTCGGCCCGGCACTGTTCCTCAGCCTGCTGATCATCACCTTCTCATTCATTCCGATCTTCTCGCTGCAAGGTCAGGAAGGGCGGCTGTTCGCACCGCTGGCTTTCACCAAGACCTACGCGATGGCGGGCGCGGCCCTGCTGTCGATCACGCTCATTCCGGTGCTGATGGGCTGGCTGATCCGAGGGCGCATCCCGAGTGAGGATAGCAACCCGATCAACCGTTTCCTCACCCGCATCTACCGCCCCGCACTCGATTGGGTGCTGGCCAAGCCCAAAGCCGCCCTGCTGATCGCAGGACTGGTGTTTGCTTCAAGCCTGTGGCCGATCACCCAAACTGGCGGCGAGTTCATGCCGCAGATGAATGAAGGCGACTTGCTTTATATGCCCTCGGCGCTGCCGGGGATTTCGACGGCCAAAGCGTCAATGCTGCTCCAGCAAACCGACCGGCTCATCAAGACTGTGCCGGAAGTCGAAAGCGTGTTCGGCAAGGCCGGGCGCGCCGACAGCGCAACCGATCCCGCTCCGCTCGAAATGTTCGAGACCACCATACGCTTCAAGCCAAAGAGCCAATGGCGCAGCGGCATGACCCAGGCCAGATTGATCGATGAGCTGGACAAGACCGTCAAAGTCCCCGGCCTCGCCAATTTCTGGATACCGCCGATCCGCAACCGGATCGACATGCTGGCGACGGGTATCAAAAGCCCGATTGGCATCAAGGTATCGGGCGCGAACCTCGACGACATTGACCGCACCGCGCGGGAAATCGAGGCGGTGGCGAAGACCGTGCCGGGAATCAGCTCGGCGCTGGCCGAACGGCTGTCCGGCGGGCGCTATATCGACGTTTCGATCAACCGGGCGGCAGCAGCGCGCTATGGCCTCAATGTCGCAGATGTGCAGGCCGTGGTGTCCGGCGCGATCGGCGGCGAGGCGGTCGGGCAAACAGTTGAAGGCCTTGCGCGCTATCCGATCAGCGTCCGTTACCCCCGTGAAATCCGGGACAGTGTGGACGACATCGTGAAACTTCCGGTGCTGACCCCGTCACGCCAGCAAATCACGCTGGGGACGGTCGCCGATGTGCATATCACCAACGGCCCGCCCATGCTCCGCAGCGAGAATGGCCGCCCTGCCACTTGGGTCTATATCGACGGGCGGGGCCGCGCGCTCACCGAGATAGTCGGCGATCTGCAACGCGCCGTTGCCCAAAAGGTCAGACTGCCACCCGGAATCAGCGTCGCTTATACCGGGCAGTTCGAGTTTCTTGAACGCGCGACGCAGCGATTGAAGATCGTGGTCCCGGCAACCCTGCTCATCATCTTCGCGCTGCTCTACGCCACGTTCCGGCGCTGGGATGAAGCGGCGCTCATCATGGCGACGTTGCCGTTCGCGCTTACGGGCGGGGTTTGGCTGCTCTACCTGCTCGGTTTCAACCAGTCGGTCGCCACCGGGGTCGGATTTATCGCGTTGGCGGGCGTCTCGGCAGAGTTCGGCGTCGTCATGCTGATCTACCTGAAATCCGCGCTAGCCGAAAACAGCGACGTGGAAACCGCTGTCCGTGTCGGGGCGCTATTGCGAGTTCGCCCCAAGGCGATGACCGTGGCCGTCATTCTAGCCGGTCTATTCCCCATCCTCATCGGCACCGGCGCGGGTTCGGAAGTCATGAGCCGGATTGCCGCGCCGATGATCGGTGGGATGCTCACCGCACCGCTGCTTTCGATGCTTATCATTCCCGCCGCTTATTTGCTGATGCGGCGGCGAACTCAAGTTCAGCACCAAGGAGAACCTACATGAATAGGACTATGACGATGACCGCATTCGCTGCCCTGTCGATTGCCCTTTCCGGTTGCGACAAGAAACCCGAAGCACCGAAGGCCGATGCCCCCAAGGTCGCCGCAACTGCCGATGCCATGTCGAATATGGCGATGCCCGAAGGCAGCAAGATGGGCAAAGGCTCTGGCACAGTGACTGCCGTGGATGCCACGGCAGGCAAGATTACGCTCGACCACGGCGCGATTCCTGCCGTTGACTGGCCCGCGATGAAAATGGGCTTTTCGGCCAAGCCCGAGCTGCTCAAGGGTATCGCTGTCGGCGACAAGGTGGATTTTGATCTGACTGTGACCGGCAGTGCTGGAGTAGTGACGGCGATCAAGAAGCACTGATTTCGACTGACGAAACAGCCGTCGTCCGATGCGGAAACCCTATAATTTGGGAAGGCGTCGGACGACCGTTGACGATAGAATGATGGCTGTATCGGCCGACGCAAACGGCTGGAAGCGATCAATCACATTCTCAAGCTCAAGCACATTGCCCGCTACCACTTTTGCCAGAAAGCAATCTTCGCCGGTGACTCGATCCGCTTCGACCACTTGGGGCGTGTCGATAAGCATCTGCGCCACTCTTTTCACTTCGCCTGGCATGGCGCGCATTCGGACGTGAGCGGCAATGCCGAGACCGAAGACTGTGGGATCAACCAAAACCGAATATCCCCGGATAGCGCCCGTATCTTCCAGCTTATGAATGCGCTCGGTTACGCTGGGGCTGGACAATCCAATCAAGGCTGCAAGCTCCCGGACGGTCATGCGGCCGTTTTTGGACAACGCGGCTATTATGGCTCGATCGGTATTGTCGAGTGGCCGGGTTACATAGCGGCTTCTATTCATTGTCAGCCCCTAGCTGGTTGACACCCGCGAGGCCTTGAGATTGCGAAGGCGAATGATCGATTTCGCCTTATTTGTCCAAAGTCGGACAGTGAATCGGGCTGACAACGAATCCTCCCGGCAACGAACACATAGTCCACAGCATCAAGATTGAAGGTCAAAGGGCGATACGAGCTTCGATTGCCAAGTCGAAACAACCGCTTCGCCTTCGTGAATCTATAGCTGACCTGTCGGCCCAATGGCTATCAATCGTCCTACCGCCAGACAGGGCTTTCTTGTTTGGCCATAGTATCGGGGGGCGTTGCACGGTGAATATCAGGTCACAGCGCCGATCAAATTCCAGGGTTACGGGGATTTGCTCATAATGGCCTATTCCGCCGCTGCCATCCTCGCGCTGGCGTCGCAATGTGCGCCCAATGTTGCGCCGCAAACTGTCGCTGCAATCGTGCAGACCGAAAGTCACCGTCGTCCCTTCGCGCTTAACGTCAATGGCGGAACGCAACCTCCAGCGCAGGCCGACGCCGCCAGCGCCGCCGCGACGGCACAGCGATACATCGCGGCGGGCTATTCGGTCGATCTCGGCCTCGGTCAAATCAACTCGCGGAATATGCGGTGGCTTGGGCTGACATGGGACACCGTATTCGACCCTTGCTCAAATGTCGCGGCGCTGGGACGAGTGATCACCCGGAATTACAACGCGGCCATTCCCGGACGCGATCCGCAATCCGCGCTTCGGGTCGCACTCTCGCTCTATAATACTGGAAGCTCGTCGCGGGGATTCCGCAACGGCTATGTCGCAAAGGTTGTCGGGAATGCGGGTTTTGCCGACCCGGTAACGGCGCAAGAGCCGACCATGCCACAGACACCCCTTGATGCGCGCGTGCTGCTCATCTCGGAAAACCTCGCTCCTTCCATGATGCCAGCAACTAGCCCCAGCGCCCCGCCTGCTTGGAACCTCTTCGAGCGCGCTGCCCATGCCCAGCAAACGGCCAACCGATCTGAAACGAGAGAAAGCATCAACGTATGGCGGGACTGAGAAGAATTCTGCGCAGCACCGTCCGTGTCCGGTCACGTCTGACGTGTTGGTTCGATGCCATGCCGAAATCGCGGCAGAACGCGCTCCTGTGGAGCGTCGCTCTCGCGCTGGTGATCGTGGTTTCCGCGTTCAATCCTGACCCCGCCTATGCACAGAATCTGGAGAGCTTTGCGACCAAGGTGCGCGGGCTGCTGTCGTCGACGCTGCTCAGGACGCTCGCGGTGATCGCCGTCATCGTCACCGGCCTGCTCTGGTTCACGGGACGCGCCTCAACGGCGATCCTGGTCACGGTCATCATCGGCATCGCCATTGTCTTTTCTGCCGATTCCATCGTCGGCATCATTGCGGGCTAAGCCAGGTGAGCGACGACACCGAAATCCTGACCAAAAACACGCTGTTCCTCGCGGTGACGCGCCCGGCGCTGTGGGCGGGAATCCCGATTGAGGCGGCGGTGTTGCTTCTGATTTCCAGCGCCTCGGTGCTGATCGAATCCAACAGCCCGGTATATGCCGCCTTGGTCGTAGCGTTCGGCTACTCGATCTCGCGGCTGATCGTGCGCCATGACGTCAATGCGTTCCGTCTGCTGTTCCTTTGGGGCCGGACCAAAGCTGGCAACCGCAACCGGGTCTTCTGGGGCGGAAGCAGTTACTCGCCGCTGCCGTTAAGTGGTTTGCGTCGCAAAGGATTTGGCCGCCATGTCTAGGCGGCTTGCCCCCACTGCCATGCTGCCCAACGCCGTGCCGCTGAAAATTGCGCAGCGCGAGGCGACGCCTGAAAAGTTCCTGCCCTATGCGCGCCATGTAAATGAGGAAATGGTGGCCCTCGATTCCGGCGACATCATGCTGACTTTCGAGCTGCAAGGCCGCGCCTTCGAGACGGCCGATGTGCGCGACTTGAACGACTGGCATACCAAGCTGAACGGGATGCTCCGCAACCTGCATGACGAAAGACTGTCGATCTGGACGCATTTGATCAGGATGCGGGTGGATCAATATCCGGGTGGTGCCTTCAAATCGGGCTTCGCAGCCGATCTCGACCGCGCCTATTTTGGCCAGATCAACCGGGAACGGATGTTCATCAACCGCTTCTTTGCGACGCTGGTGATCCGGCCTGCGGCCACGGGCGGCGACAAGCTCATCCAGCTTTTCAAGCGCAAGGTCTCGGGTCAGGCAAGGCAAGGTCCGCTGATCGACGAGTCCCTAATCGAACTTCTCGACGACAAAGCCCGTGATTTTGAAAAGCTGATGGCACGCTGCGAACCACGCCGCTGCGCAATTTACGAGCATCGCGGCCTGATGTTTTCCGAAACGATGGAAGTGGCCGATATGGTGATGACGGGTCGCCACCGCCGCGTTCCCGTCGTGCGCGGCCATCTCGGCGGCGCGCTCTACCGCTCGCGCACGATCTTCGGCGCGGAAACCATCGAAGTGCGCGACGCCGATGCGTCGGCCTTTGGCGGCATCTTCGGCATCCGGGAATATCCGGCACAGACCACGCCGCGCCAGTTCGAGGCGCTGTTGTCGGTCGATTTTGGGTTCGTGCTGACGCAGAGCTTCACTTTTCTTGGGCGTGCGGCGGCGACCGAGAAGTTCCGGCTCCGCATGACCCAGATGGAAAATGCGGGCGACCGTGCGGTCAGCCAGGCCGATGCACTGATCGACGCAGGCGATGACCTGATGTCGAACCGCTTCGTGCTGGGCGATCATCACTTCACGCTCGCGGTCTATGCGAATTCGATGAACGCCCTGCGCGATCATATGTCGGTAGCGCGCGCGGCTCTTGCCGACACCGGCATGGTCGCGGCGCGCGAAGGGGCCGCACTGGAAGCCGCTTACTGGTCGCAGCTCGTCGGCAATTTCGCATGGCGTGCACGGCCTGCGCCGATCACCTCGCTCAATTTCGCGGCCTTCTCGCCCTTCCATACCTTCCCTGCGGGACAAGCGCGCGGCAATCATTGGGGCGATGCAGTGGCATTGCTCAAAACCAATGCGCGCAGCCCCTATTTCTTCAATTTCCACAAACGCGATCTTGGGCATACGCTGATTATCGGCCCATCCGGCGGTGGCAAAACGGTGCTGCTCAACTTCCTGATGGCACAGGCCGAAAAGACCGGCGCTCGGCAGATTTTCATCGACAAGGATCGCGGCGCGCAGATCTTTGTCCAGGCAAGCGGCGGCACCTATCTCGCCTTGCATAACGGCGTCGCCACGGGCTTCTCACCGCTCAAAGCCCTTGCCGATCGCGCCGAAGACAAGAGTTTTCTGTCGGTCTTCATCCGTCAGCTCGTTCGCGCGGACGGCAAGCCAATCTCGGTTCAAGAGGAACGGCTGATCGAAGACGGCATCAATGCCGTGATGAAACTCCCGGTCGCCGGCCGTTCGCTGAGCGCACTCCGTTCCATGCTCGGCATGAAGGATTCCAGCGGCGTCGGCGCACGGCTCGAAAAATGGACGTCGGAAGGATCGCTTGGCTGGGTGTTCGACAATCCCCAGGACAGCATGACGCTCGATGCCCGGTTCATCGGCTTCGACATGACCGATTTTCTCGACAATGCCGACATTCGCACGCCAGTCATGCTGTATCTGTTCCACCGGATCGACCAGCTCCTCACCGGCGAGCGGATGATTATCTGCATCGACGAATTCTGGAAGGCGCTGGGCGATGACGCCTTCCGGCGCTTCGCACAGGACGGCCTCAAAACTTACCGCAAGCGAAACGCCGTACTGGTGTTCGCCACGCAATCGCCCGCCGATGCGCTCAAGAGCGACATCAGCCATTCGATTCTGGAACAGGTCGCCACCAAAATCATGCTGCCGAATCCATTCGGCGCACGGCGCGATTATGTCGAAGGGTTCGCGCTGTCCGAAGCCGAATTCAAACTGGTGCGCGAAGAGCTGGCCCCTGAAAGCCATAAATTTCTGGTGAAGCAAGGCCATGACAGCGTGGTGGTCGAACTCGACCTTGCCGGGCTCGATGACGAACTCGCGGTGTTGTCGGGGCGCGCAGAAACCACTGCCGTTGCCGACGAAGTGATTGCCGAGGTGGGACATGATCCCGCCACCTGGCTCCCCCTCTTCCATAGCCGGAGGCGTCCCAGCTGAACCGAACAAAGGCGCTGAATTGAAAGGAAGGAAAGTCGATGACAAAATTGACCAAAGCACTTTGTGCAACTTTGCTGTTCGCAGCCCCATTGCCTGCATCCGCACAGGGGATGCCTGTCCATGACAGCGCCAGCCTGATCCAGCAAATCAACGCCGTCCGACAGGCGCTCCAGGTTGTTGCCCAAGGCAAGCAGCAAATTGCCGAAGCGCAGAAGCTCTATCAGGATTTGAACAAGCTCACCGATATTCCGGCGCTGGCACAGCAGCTCAAATCCGATGCCTTGCGCGAACTCGACATATCGGGCGGCTCGCTCGAAGGCTTTGGCAACGGCAATCTCAATGTCGTCGGCGCGGGGCGCGCCAAGGCCGATGCGGTGTATCGCGATTTGCTCCAACAGTTGGGACTTGCCGGCTCCGAACAATCCCGCGCTGCCTATGATCTCAAATCCCGCAACATCGGTATCAATGTCGGCCTCGCCGAAAATATGGGCGCCGCTGTTACATCGCGGGCGCAAGGCCTCGACCAATTGCGCAGCCGGTTGGCGTCAGCGGCGACAGCAAAGGAAGTGGCTGACTTGACGGCGCGGCTGAGCCTCGAATCCGCTGCAATGCAGAACGACCAACTCCGCTTGCAGGCAATCGCATTGCAGCAAGGGGCGCAGGAACGCCAACGCGCGGCGGAAGGGCAGGCGGCCCTCGCCCAAAAGCTCGATGCCGCAAGTCGCTACTATCGCGGGCAATGACGTGCGGTTGGCGATCTTCTGCTCGGCGGTGCTGCTGGCGGGGTGTGGCAAATCCATACCCCAGGCGGACCTGCCAGCGCGGGACTGGCGATATTATGTCGCCCACCCGAGCGAGATCGAACCTATGCAGAAGACTTGCCGCGAATGGGCGGGGTCGACCTCACCGGCGGGATCGGAACCCGCCGCCGTTGCGACCAACTGTCGCGCTGCTGCTTTCGCCAAGTCGCAACTCCAACTGACGAAATAACAGCCACCCACAAGGGATGAGTGCAGGATATGGATTTCAGCGATCATGTTTTTACGACGATGTTCGAGGCGCTCAATAACGCGCTTGCGGCGATCGTCGGGAAATATGCCGCAGTGATCGGCATCGTCTCTCCGGCACTCCGCATTGGGATCGTGATCTATATCTCGCTCTTGGGCTACGCGATCATGCGCGGCGCGGTGCAATATCCGTTCCGTGAATATGCCTATCGCGGCTGCCAGCTCGCGTTCCTCTATTTTGCCGTCACCTCCCTCTATGGAACCCAGATCGGCATGTTTGCGCTGGGCGGCCTCCCTGGCCAGTTCGCAAGCGCACTTGGCGGCTCGGACGTCGGCGGTCTTGGCGGATATTATGACAAGCTCGCAGGCACGGGTTTCGAGACTGCCAACACGATGCGCAAGATCGCGGCCGATTATCAGGAAACCCAAGGCACCCTCCCCGACATAGGATATGCGGTCTTTTCCGGCTTCCTCGTGGTGATGGTGATTGTTGCCACCCTGCTCTGCGCTGCCATCGGCTTCGTGATCAGCGCCTTCGGACTATTTGCGCTCGCCCTGTTGTCGGTGGTCGGGCCGCTGTTTGTGGCAGCTTTGCTGTTCGAATCCACACGCGGCTATTTCTTCGCCTGGCTCGGGGCGTGCATCAACTATCTGATGCTGATCGTGTTTGCCCTCGTGCTGACATTGTTCCTGACGCAGACCGGCGATACGATCATCGCAACGATCTCTGAAAATGACGAAATCGGCATGGCCGCGATCAAGGCGTTGGCCTTTTACGCGCTCGGCTTCTTCTTTTTCCTGCAAATCCCGATGCTCGCCGCTTCGCTCGGCGGCGGCGGCCCCGCGCTCGCCAACCAGTTCGCCTCTGCGATCGCTGCGGCGGGCGGGTTCGTCATCGGGCGCGGCGCCACGGGCGCACAGGCGACCAGCCGCGCGATCGAGCGGGGTTTCGCGCGCGGTATTGCGCGGATGCGGACATCGGGCTCGGTCAGTCGCGGAGCCACATAAGGAATTAGCGTATGCGTCAACATGTAGTGAGTATCTTGGTGGCGCTGGCACTGATCGCGCCGGTCAATGCAGCGACCGCAGCGTCAAAATCGCCGAAGCTCGCTAAGTGCGACGGAAAGAAGCGGCGGCAAGCAAACCCCTATGGTTCGATCCTGCCGACCGTCGATCCGCTGGCGGGAACGGCTACCTCGTCCAACCAAGGGCCGGCGCCGGCCGACGTGCATGTGTTCCCCGAACGGGCAGCGGCAACACCAGGGCCAACGCAAGAGAACGGCGAGCCTCCCACACAGGTGCCACCCATCAGCAGCGCCAACCCGCCAACCGCTTACCGGAGCTGCTGAGGGTCATGGCGGGCGGTGTCACCGACAGGGCTGATCTCAAAGCCTATTTCGAGGAAGCCGCGAGCTGGGATCGCGACCGGCTGATCGCGGCCAATCGCTCGAAGCGGCTGGCCTGGACGGTTGCAGCGATCGCCGGCGGCCTTGCCATCACGGGCGTTGCGGCGGTGGCGATGCTTACTCCGCTCAAGACCGTCGCGCCCTATGTCATCACCGTCGATAAGGCGACCGGCGCGAGCGAGATTACCGCCTCCATGTCTGGCAACAAGGCGATCACCTATAACGAAGCGGTCGCCAAATATTTTCTCGCCGATTATGTCCGCAACCGCGAGGGCTGGATTCCGCAAGCACGCCAGGAGTTCTTCGAGGGCGTGCTGGCAATGTCGTCGCGCGACGAACAGGCGCGATGGACGGCCTTCTACAGCAAGGACAATCCCAAGTCGCCGCAGAGCATTTTCACCGATCTCGATACGATGTTCATCGCGATCAAATCCGTGACGTTCGTTTCAAAGAACGTCGCGCAAATCCGCTTCACCAAGACACTCCAGCACGGCGCGGTCGTGACGGACACCCCGGCTATCGCAACCGTGACCTATGACACCACGGACACGCCGACGACCGAACAGCAACGGTTCAAAAATCCGCTGGGACTGGAAGTGCAGACTTACCGTGCCGATCTGGAGGTGACGCAATGAAAACAGCACACAGCATTGCGGCTATCGCCATGATGATCGCAGCCAGCCCCGCGCTCGCAAGCGAGACCCCGCATCCGACTGCACAAGACAGCCGCATCCGCGAAGTCATTTATAGCGAGGGCCAGGTGTTCCGCATTGTCGGCGTGTTCCGGTCGGCAACACAGATTGTCTTTTCAGCAGGCGAGCGCGTTGAGCATGTGGCGCTTGGGGATACCGTGTCATGGGAAGTCGCTCCGGCCGAAAATTCGCTGTTCATCAAGCCGCGCGAACTGGCAGGATCGACCAACCTGATCGTGATGACCCGTTCGGTTGCGGGCATTCGCACCTATACGTTCGAGCTGACCGCACGGCACGGCGGCATTGGTGCGCGGATCGCTGATACCTTCTTCAAGGTCGCGTTCCGCTATCCGAGTGAGGAAGCCGCGGCAGCGCAGGCGGCGGCAACGCAGGCCGCTTACGCCAAGGCCGTCGCACTCCAAGCCGGAGCGATCCGCTCGGCGCTCGATCTGGCTGTTCTCGAAGGCAGGCGGAATCTCAAGTATAGTGTGCAGGGATCATCGGCGATCCAGCCGTCCGAAATTACCGACAACGGCCAGTTCACAGCGCTGCGTTTCCCGAACCAGCGCGAGCTTCCGGCCTTCTTTGCCGTCAATCCCGATGGCAGCGAAAGCATCGTTCCATTCGATGTCCGCGACGAATTCGTCGTGATCCACGGCGTGTTCGGCCAGCTCCGCTTGCGGCGCGGCAAAGAGGTGCTGTGCGTCTTCAATGAGGCACCGGATTTCTACGGTCGCGATCCCAAGTCCGGCACGGCGTCAAGCATCGTCGAGCGCACGACGGGTCAAGGTAATGGGGAGACAAGATGATGGCCGACACTGCCAACCCGGACCATGCCCCAAACCGCCCCACCGTCGATCAAACGCCCGATCCCGACGAGATTGACCGTGCCCCCGCCATCGAACGCGGCAGCAAAATGCCGTCGATGCCTGGCACGACAATGGACCCGAAAAAGATGATCGGTTTTGCCGCTGCCGCAGGCGCATTGATGTTCACGGTGCTGGCGCTGGGAACCGGATTGACGGGTAACACGACCTTGCCACCTGTCAAACCCAGGCCCGCACTCGAACCCGCGCAATACGACCCGGCTACCGTCATTGCGCCAACGCTGGCGGGCGCGGCAACCGATCCCAATGCCCCCATTCCGCTGAACAGCCCGCAAGTTCCCGCCATCGGTCTGCAACCCTTGCCACCGCAAGGCCCGCCACCGGCTACAGGGCAACAGCGCCAGCAATCCCCCGCAGAGGCGCTGCGCGAAGCCGCGCGCCGGTCATCGCTGATTGCCTATGGCGGCGAGCGCGAAAGCGGCATCGCCAGCACGCACTATGGCGATGCGGGTGGCGCAATCAGTGCGGGAGACGCTTCGGCGCGGCAACCCACCAATCTCGACACGCTCCGGCGCGCGTCGGTCATCGGACAGGCCCAGGCCCGCACGCTGCCCGACCGCAATTTTCTGATTACGGCCGGGAGCTTCATCCCGTGCGTGCTGCAAACCGCGATGGATTCAAGTCAGCCAGGCTATGTGACCTGCATCCTCCCGCGCAATGTCTATTCGGACAATGGCCGGGTCGTGCTGATGGAAAAAGGCACGAAGATCTTTGGCGAATATCAAGGTGGCCTCAATCGCGGGCAATACCGGCTGTTCGTCTTGTGGACGCGCGCCGTCACGCCGCGCGGGATTGCGATTGATGTAGGATCGCCCGCAACCGATGCGCTCGGACGTGGCGGCGTGGATGGCCGGGTCAATAATTTCTTCTGGCAGCGTTTTGGCACCGCCCTGCTCTTCAGCCTTGTCGAAGATGCGGCAACCGTTGGGGCGGAGGCCGTTGGTAATAGCGGCTCGAACACCACGCGCGTCCCCTCCGATGCTGCGTCAACGGTCTTGCAGCAAAATGCCGAGATCAAGCCTGTGCTGCGAAAGAATCAGGGCGAGGATGTCGGCATCACAGTGGCGCAGGATTTCGACTTCTCGACCGTTTACGGCCTCGCACTCAAATAATGGCCGCACCGGGCAAAAACACCGCTGTCCTCGACAGCGTGACGGCACCCCTGCGCAAATATCTCGATGACGCGAGCGTCACCGAACTGGTCATCAACCTGCCCGGAGAGGTCGGCATTGAGCGGCGCGGGCGCTGGACATGGGAAAGCGAGCCATCGCTCGATTACAAGACGCTCATGGCGCTGGCGACTGCCGCCGCCGCTTTTACCTCGCAGGACGTCACGCGCGAAAACCCTATCGTCTCGACCATCTTCCCGACCGGCGAGCGCGTGCAAATCGTCGTGCCGCCCGTCGTGCCGGACGAAACGGTCTCGATCACCGTGCGCAAGCCATCGACCGTGACAATGACGCTCGCCGATTTCGAGGCGGCGGGCTTGTTCAGGGACACGCGGATCGCCGAAAAGAAAGTCAGCCCGCAGGAACTGGAATTGCTCGCGCTGCTGCGCGCTGGCCGCCATGTCGAATTCTTCGACCTCGCGGTCAAAGCCAGGCTCAATATCCTCATTTCAGGGGCGACGGGGTCGGGCAAGACCACGCTATCGAAGGGCTTGATCCAGTTGATTCCGCCCGAAGAGCGGTTGCTGACGATCGAGGACACGCGCGAACTGATCGTCGATCAAAAGAACGTCGTCCATATGCTCTATGCCAAGGACGGCCAGGGCACCGCCAATGTCACGGCCAAGCATCTGCTCGAGAGCGCGCTCAGGATGCGCCCTGACCGCATATTGCTCCAGGAATTGCGCGACGGGACGGCCTTTTTCTATCTGCGAAACGTCAATTCCGGCCATCCCGGCTCGATCACCACCATCCATGCCGATTCCGCCGAACTGGCGTTCGAGCAACTGACTTTGCTGGTCAAGGAAAGTGAAGGCGGATCCGATCTGGCGCGCGGCGATATTCGCGCGCTGCTCACGATGCTGGTCGATGTCGTGGTGCAAACCAAAAAGACCGATGGCGAATTTCGGGTGACGGAGATCTACTATGACCCAGAAGGCAGGCACGCCGCCTGACGGCGGGGCAGCAAGATTGCTGATCGGCTTGCCCCTCGGGCTGCTCATCGCGCTCGCTATTGCCAGCATGATCGGCTGGCTGATCCTCGGCCTGCCCGTCGCCGCCTATGACCCGCTCAAAATACCCCACTTTGTCTGGTATTATCGCGGCGATCCCAACGTCGTGAAGGCGATGGCGGGCGGTTTGTTGGG
>JBOHIC010000069.1:0-4368 GCA_050725835.1 Novosphingobium sp. | reverse complement strand
TCTTGATTGCGTCGATCCGCGCCGCATCGGCGGCGGCGTCGCCGTCGTCCATCTGGAAGCTCGGGCCGTTGACCTGGTTGGCCCCGGCCTCGACCAGCGTGTCGATCACCTTGCCGAAGCTCTTGAGGTCGCGTTGGCGCACGGTGACCTGGTTGCTCGCCTGATAGCCGACGATCTTCGGCCCCAGCGGATCGTAGCTGCCGTCGGGCAGGGGGCGCTGCTGGGCGTAGATCGGGTTGAGGCTGAGTTGGCTGGTCTGGATGTCGCGGTCGGCGATGCCAGCGCGCTTCAGCGCCGCGATCACCCGGCTCATGTCGGCCGAATTGGCGCTCAGCGCCTCGCCCGCGGTCTTGCCCTGGCTGGTCACCCCTGCGCCAAACACGGCAAGGTCGGGCGCGCGCTCGGTCCGCCCCTCGGCGCTGACCGTGAGCAAGGTGTTCCCCGCGGCGATCACCGGACCGGGCGAGACGACCTGCGCCAGCGCCGGAGAGGCGGCAAGCAGGGCGAGCGGGGCGAGGACATATTTGAGGCTCTTCATGGCGAATGCTCCTTCGCGGCCGGATTGCCCGTGCATAACTGTCGGCGGGCTGAACCGGGTCCGGCGCTAAAGCGTCGCCTCGATCGCGCGGGCTGCGGCGACCGGCTCGTCGGCTCGGCTGATCGGGCGGCCGATCACCAGTACGCTGGCCCCGGCGTCGCGCGCCTCGCGCGGGGTGACGGTACGCTTTTGATCGCCGTGGCCGTTGGCGCTGCCGTTGGCCGGGCGCAGACCGGGGACGACGAGGTAGCCGTCCTTCCACTGCTCCTTGACCGCGCCGACTTCGTGGCCCGAGCATACGATCCCGTCGAGCCCGGCGGTGTGCGCCAGTTCGGCGAGGCGGAGGACCTGGTCGTGGGCGCAGCCGCCGATCCCGGTGCGCGCCATGTCGCGCGCGTCGAGACTGGTCAGCAGGGTCACGCCGACGACCTTGCAGTGCTCGCCCGCCGCGGCCTTGGCGTCCTCCATCATCGCGCGCCCGCCCGAAGCGTGGACGGTGACGATCGCCGGTTCGAGCACGTGGACCGCCTGCATCGCCGCGGCGACGGTGTTGGGAATGTCGTGGAGTTTGAGGTCGAGGAAGATCGGCAGGCCGAGCTTGGCGATCTCGTGGACACCGTGGTGCCCGTGCGCGCAAAAGAATTCGAGCCCGAGCTTGAGTCCGCCGACGTGATCGCGGACCTTGCGCGCCAGCGCCTCGGCGGCGTCGAGCCGCGGCAGGTCGAGCGCGAGGTAGATCGGGTTGGCCATGTCAGGCAATCGGTTCCGCAGGCGGGGGCGCAGCGGCTTCGAGCTGCGTCGTGGTGGCGAGGGGCGTGCTCGGGGTGGCGGCGCGCAGCGAGTTCTCGAGGCTGGCGATGCGCCGGTTGGCGCGCCACTTGGCGGCGCGGGCGAACAGCCACATCGGCACGAAGCCGATTGCCCAGGCGACCAGCGCGACGAAGCCGACAGGCCATTCGAAATGGAGGTAGCCGGTTTCGAGCGGCCAGAAATTGACCGGCACCGTCACCCAGTTGATCGCGATGAACGCGACCAGGACGATGGTGAGCGCGACCCAGATTATCGTGCGGATGACTTGCATCGCGTGCCTGACCTTCCCCAAGCGGTAGCTGCCGCGATGCTAGGCGGGCGCGGCGGGGCGCGCAAGGCGCGAGGCGCGGCTCAGGGGCGGCCGATGCTGGCGTAGGTGAAGCCCTTGGCGCGGACTTCGGCGGGGTCGTAGATGTTGCGCAGGTCGACCAGCACCGGGGCCTTGGCGATGGCCTTGACCCGGTCGAGATCGAGCGCGCGGAACGCGTCCCATTCGGTGACGATCGCCACCGCGTCGGCGCCTTCGATCGCTGCGTAGGCGTTCTGCGCCATCGTCACGGCGGGCATCATCGGGCGGGCCAGCTCCATCCCTTCGGGATCGTAGGCCGCGACTTCCACGCCGGCGTCCGCGAGCGCCAGCGCGATGGCGATCGCCGGGCTGTCGCGCATGTCGTCGGTATTGGGCTTGAAGGTCAGCCCGAGCATCGCAACCTTCTTGCCGCGCGCTTCGTCCATCCCGCCCAGCGCCTCGATCACCTTGCGCCCCATCGCGCGCTTGCGGCTGTCGTTGACCTTGACCACCGCCTCGACGATCCGGGTCGGTGCCTCATAGTCCTCGGCGGTCTTGAGCAGGGCGAGGGTGTCCTTGGGGAAACAGCTCCCGCCATAGCCCGGCCCGGCGTGGAGGAACTTGGCGCCGATGCGCCCGTCCATGCCGATGCCGCGGCTGATGTCCTGGACGTCGGCGCCGACCTTTTCGCACAGGTCGGCCATCTCGTTGATGAAGGTAATCTTCACCGCGAGGAACGCGTTGGCGGCGTATTTGATCAGCTCGGCCGAGCGGCGGCTGGTGAACAGGATCGGCGCCTTGTTGAGGAACAGCGGGCGGTAGACCTCGTTCATCACATGGCGCGCCCAGTCGTCCTCGGTGCCGATAACAATCCTATCGGGGCGTTTGAAGTCACTGATTGCAGCGCCTTCGCGCAGGAACTCGGGGTTCGAGGCGACCGCGAACTTCACAGCCAGGCCCGCCTCGCCGAGAATCCGCTCGACCTCGTCGCCGGTGCCGACCGGCACGGTCGACTTGGTCACCACCACCGCATCGTTCTTGAGGTTCTGGCCGATTTCCTCGGCCACGGCGTAGACGAACGAGAGATCGGCATGGCCGTCGCCGCGGCGGCTGGGGGTGCCGACCGCGATGAAGATTGCGCCCGCGTCGGCGATGCCTTCGGCCAGGTCGGTGGTGAAAGTCAGCCGCCCCGCGCGGACGTTGGCCCCGACCAGCTCTGCCAGCCCCGGCTCGTAGATCGGCATGACCCCGGCGTGGAGGCTGTCGATCTTGGCCGGATCCTTGTCGATGCAGACCACGTCGTGGCCGAAATCGGCGAAGCACGCGCCCGAGACGAGGCCGACATAGCCCGAACCAACCATGGCGATCTTCATGCGATGTCCTTTGCGGTTGTGGCGATCTCGCCGTCGACCTCGGCCGCCTCGAGCAGCCAGCGCCGGTCGCCCTCAAGCCCGAGCGCGGTCAGCCGGCCAGACTGGTAAGCCCCGGTGTCGAGCCCGATGCGGTTGGCGCGCAGCACCGGCGCCCTGGTGATGGTGTGGCCGTGGACGACCACCGCGCCGTGGTTGCCGCGGTGACTGAGGAACGGCTCGCGAATCCAGCGCAGTTCGCTGGTGCGCTGGTCCTCGAACGGCACCCCGGGCGCGATCCCGGCGTGGACGAACAGGTAATCGCCGATGGCGATCATGTCTTCGGCATTGTCCAGAAACCGGCGGTCGTCGGCTGGCACGTGCGCCTCCATCAGGGCCTGCGCCTGCGCGATGTCGGCGGCATTCCAGGCGTCTCGGTCGATCGGATAGCTCAGCGCGGTTTCGCGCCCGCCGTATTTGAGGAAATGCTTGCAGGTCTCGCGGTCGGTGAAGCTGGCGAGGAACATTTCTTCGTGGTTGCCCGCGATCAGCCGGACCTTGCGCCGCGCCCGCCAATCGCGCGCGAGCCGGATCACCCCCGCGCTGTCGGGGCCGCGATCGACCAGGTCGCCCAACAGGACCACCGTGGTGCGCGCCGCGCCGCGCATCGCGTCGTCGGCGTCGATCGCTTCGATCAACGAGGCGAACAGGTCGCTGCGGCCGTGCACGTCGCCCACCGCATAGACCCGCTCGCCTGCCGGAACGGCGGGGAGGGGCGGCGCGGGAGGCGCGCGGAAGAGCTGGCGGAGCGAGGCGATCATGGCGGTGCCGGGGCAGGCGCGCATATAGTTGGAGCCGCGCGGAGGAACAAGCCGCGCCGCCCGCTGTGGCCGATTGGGCACAGCAGGCCACGGTTCGCGCAACGATCGTGCGAAAACGCCTTGTGCAGTGCAGCAAAAGTGTGCACGGCGGCGGTGCAAGTGACCAATGGCTGCCGATACGAGCGGGCGGGTCACACGCGCAGGTGGGACGAAGCACAACCAATCGAAGGAAGATTGCAATGCTCACGTCCATCCGCGGCCTGGTTGCCGCTACTCTTGTGGCTGGCTCGGCTCTCGCTGCGGCGCCGGCCCTCGCCGAAGAAGAAGAAACCGCCCCGCCCAGCGAATTCACCGTCACCGGCAACGTCGTTTTCGTTTCCGACTATCGCTTCCGCGGCCTGTCGCTTTCGGGCGGCGATCCGGCGATCCAGGGCGCGATCAACGTCAACCACGACAGCGGGTTCTACGTCGGCGCCTGGGGCTCGAGCCTCGAGCAGGATGCGTTCGACATCTACGGCAACATGGAGCTCGACCTTTACGCCGGCTGGACCGGCGAGGTCG
>JBOHIC010000068.1:0-1771 GCA_050725835.1 Novosphingobium sp. | reverse complement strand
TGAGTAGGGCGCGATCTCACCTGCAAACACAGCTTTCGCCTGCCCCTTCAGCCAGTCCATCGCCGCCGCCCACGGACCGTGACCGTAGCTGATCCGCGCAACGCCCAGCGCAGCGAGTTCGGCCTTGATCCCCCGGCCCGGTCCCCACAGCACGTTGACCGGCAGCGGCGCGGCGGCGCAGATTTTCGAGATGGTCGCATGATCGCCGAGGAACGGCACGAACAGCCCGCTCGCCCCGGCGATGGCATAGGCCTCGCCGCGTTCGAGCACGGCTTCGATCAGGTGCTGGCCGTAGTCCTCGGGCTTGACCCCGCGATAGACGTCGCAGCGAGCGTTGACGAACAGGCCGGTGGCGGCCGCCGCGGCGATGCGCTCGGCCGCCTCGCCCAGTGGGATCAACCCCGCTTCGCCGGGCATGCGGTCTTCCATGTTGATCCCCGCCGCTCCCGCATCGCAGGCCCGCTGGACCGATGAGCCAACTTCGGCGGGGGTCGCGCCGTAGCCGCTCTCGAAGTCGAGCGTTACCGGCAGGTCGATGACACGGACGATCCGGTCGAGATTGCGCAGCGCATCCTCGATCGAGAAGTCCTCACCGTCGGAAAAGCCCTGTGCTTCGGCCACCCCGTAGCTGCCGGTGGCGATCGCTTTCGCCCCCGCCGCCGCGACCGCCTTGGCGCTGCCGGCATCCCAGATATTGAACAGCACCAGCGGATCGCCGGAAACGTGGAGCGCCTTGAACGCGGCGACGTGGTCGGTCATTTGGCTTCCTTCTCCAGCAGTTTGCGCTTGATCTCGAGCCCATAGGCATAGCCGCCCAGCCCGCCACCGGTGCGGATTACGCGGTGGCACGGGATCAGCACCGCAACCCTGTTCGCCCCATTGGCCGATCCTGCCGCGCGCACCGCCCCGGGCTTGCCCACCGCGGCGGCGATCTGGGCGTAGGTGCGGGTTTCCCCGGGGGGGATGCGGCGCAGCTCGCGCCACACCGCTTCCTGGAACGCGGTGCCCTTCACGTCGAGCGGGATGTGGGCGAAATCGCCGGGCGCCTCGACCGCGGCGATCACGGTAGCGAGCAGCGCTGCGAACTCGGCCCCGCCTTGAACCAATTGTGCGTTCGGAAACCGCGCTTCGAGCGCTTCGCGGCCTTCGTTGAACGACAGCCGGCACACGCCCTTGGCGGTCGCCGCGACAAGCATCGCGCCGAGGCTGGTTTCGACCACCGCCCAGTGGATCGTCGCGCCCGCGCCGCCATTGGCCCAGGCGGACGGCGCCATCCCCAGTCGCCCGGCGTTGCCCGCGTAAAACCGCGACGGAGCGGAATAGCCCGCGGCGTAGATCGCCTCGGTCACCCGGCCTTCGTCGGTCAGCGCAGCGGCGGCGCGTTCGGCGCGCAGCGCGCGGGCATAGGCGGCGGGCGAAAGCCCGGTGTGGCGGGTGAACACGCGCTGGAAATGCGCCACCGAATAGCCCGCATCGCCCGCCAGCCCGGCCAGCGCGAGCGGCTGTTCGGCGGCCTTGATCGCGGCGATTGCCATCAGCACCGCGCGCTCGTCGCGGCTGACGTCGTCGGGCGAACAGCGCTTGCAGGGCCGCAACCCCGCCGCCCGCGCCGCCGCGCCATTTGCGAAGAAGCGCACGTTCTCACGCTTGGGATGCCGCGCGGCGCACGAGGGGCGGCAGTAAATCCCGGTGGTCAGCACTCCGGTGACGAAGCGCCCGTCGTGGGCGCGGTCGCGGGTCAACACGGCGTTCCAGCACTCGTCGTCGGCGA
>JBOHIC010000067.1:0-1771 GCA_050725835.1 Novosphingobium sp. | reverse complement strand
TGAGTAGGGCGCGATCTCACCTGCAAACACAGCTTTCGCCTGCCCCTTCAGCCAGTCCATCGCCGCCGCCCACGGACCGTGACCGTAGCTGATCCGCGCAACGCCCAGCGCAGCGAGTTCGGCCTTGGTCCCCCGCCCCGGCCCCCACAGGATGTTGACCGGCAGCGGTGCGGCGGCGCAGATTTTTCCGATGGTCGGATGATCGCCGAGGAACGGCACGAACAGCCCGCTCGCCCCGGCGGCGGCATAGGCCTCGCCGCGTTCGAGCACGGCTTCGATCAGGTGCTGGCCGTAGTCCTCGGGCTTGACCCCGCGATAGACGTCGCAGCGGGCGTTGACGAACAGGCCGGTGCTCGCCGCCGCGGCGATGCGCTCGGCCGCTTCGGCCAGCGGGACCAGCGCGGCTTCGCCGGGCATGCGGTCTTCCATGTTGATCCCTGCCGCGCCGGCGTCGCGGGCCCGCTGGACCGATGCGCCAACTTCGGCGGGGGTCGCGCCGTAGCCGCTCTCGAAATCGAGCGTCACCGGCAGGTCGATCACCCGGACGATCCGTTCGAGGTTGCGCAGCGCGTCTTCGATCGAGAAGTCCTCGCCGTCGGAAAAGCCCTGTGCTTCGGCCACCCCGTAGCTGCCGGTGGCGATCGCTCTCGCCCCCGCCGCCGCGACCGCCTTGGCGCTGCCGGCATCCCAGATATTGAACACCACCAGCGGATCGCCGGAAACGTGGAGCGCCTTGAACGCGGCGACGTGGTCGGTCATTTGGCTTCCTTCTCCAGTAGTTTGCGCTTGATCTCGAGCCCGTAGGCATAGCCGCCAAGCCCGCCGCCGGTGCGGATCACGCGGTGACACGGGATCAGCACTGCGACGTTGTTGGCACCGTTGGCCGATCCCGCGGCGCGCACGGCCTTGGGCTTGCCCACCGCGGCGGCGAGTTCGGCGTAGGTCCGCGTCTCGCCCTTGGGGATGCGCTTCAGCTCGCGCCACACAGCTTCCTGGAAGGCGGTGCCCTTCACGTCGAGCGGAATGTGGCCTAAATCGCCGGGCGTCTCGACCGCTGCGATCACCGTCTGGAGCAACTCCTCGAACTCGGCCCCGCCTTGAACCAATTGTGCGTTGGGGAATCGGGCTTCGAGCGCCTCGCGGCCCTCGTTGAACGAGAGCCGGCACACCCCCTTGTCCGTCGCGGCGACCAGCATCGCGCCAAGCGAGGTGCCGACCACCGCCCAGTGGATCGTCGCGCCCCTACCGCCGTTCGCCCAAGCCGATGGCGCCATCCCCAGCCTCCCCCCGGTGCCCTCGTAGAATCGCGACGGCCCGGAATAGCCTGCGGCGTAGATCGCCTCGGTCACCCGGCCCTCTTCGGTCAGTGCCACTGCCGCGCGTTCGGCGCGCAGCGCGCGGGCATAGGCCGCCGGCGAGAGCCCGGTGTGGCGCGTGAACACCCGCTGGAAGTGCGCGACCGAATAGCCCGCGTCGGCCGCCAGCCCGCCCAGCGCGAGCGGCTGTTCGGCCGCCTTGATCGCCTCGATCGCCATCAGCACCGCGCGCTCGTCGCGGCTGACGTCGTCGGGCGAGCAGCGCTTGCACGCCCGCAGCCCGGCCGTCCGCGCTGCGGCGCCATCGGCGAAGAAGCGCACGTTCTCGCGCTTGGGATGCCGCGCGGCGCACGAGGGGCGGCAGTAAATCCCGGTGGTCAGCACTCCGGTGACGAAGCGCCCGTCGTGGGCGCGGTCGCGGGTCAACACGGCGTTCCAGCACTCGTCGTCGGCGA
>JBOHIC010000066.1:0-7487 GCA_050725835.1 Novosphingobium sp. | reverse complement strand
GAGGCCAAGGAAATGGCCCGCCGCTGCGCCCGCGAGGAAGGCATGCTGGTGGGGATCAGCTCGGGCGCGACGCTCGCCGCAATCGCCCAGAAGCTGCCGGACCTGCCCGCCGGATCACGCGTGCTCGGGTTCAACTACGACACCGGCGAGCGCTATCTTTCGGTACCCGACTTCCTACCCGAGTGAGCCTCGGCTGGAAATCAAGGCAAGGTCGTGAACGCTGCCGCACCCCGCGTCACCGTCGTGATGGCGACCTACAACCGTAGCGCGGTGCTGCCCTATTCGATCGGCAGCGTGCTGGGGCAGAGCTTTGCGGATTTCGAGCTGTTGGTGGTCGGCGACGGGTGCACCGACGATTCGGCCGAAGCGGTCGCCGCCATTTCCGATTCCCGGGTCCGGTGGATCGGATTGCCGGTCAACTCTGGCCACCAGTCGGTGCCAAACAACGTCGGGATCGAGCAGGCCCGCGGCGAGATCGTCGCTTATCTAGGGCATGACGACCTGTGGCTCCCTGGCCACCTTGCCGGGTTGATCGCGGCGATCGACGCCGGGGCCGATCTCGCCCACGCGGCACTCTACAAGCCGCCGATCCCCGGAGACTATGCCCGGATCGCATTCGTGGCGGCATATGCCCCCGGCGACGACATTCCGCCGTCGGGTGTCGCGCATCGCCGCCATATCATTGCCAAAAGCGGTAGCTGGCCGCACTTTCGCGAGGTCATCCGCTGGCCGGAAAGCGACCTGTGGCGGCGCATTCACGCCGCCGGCGGAAAGCTCGCGGCGGTTCCGCAACTCTCGGTGATCAAGATTTCCGGCGGCAATCGCCGGAACGTGTACCGCGAGCAGCCCTTTCATGAACAATCGCATTGGCTCGAGCGGGTCCGCACCGAGCCCGATCTCGCGCAGCGACTGCTGCTTGAGGTGACGGCGGCAATTGTCACTCCGGGGCAGCTCCGCTACGCCGATCTGATCCGGCAGTTCGCGGATGAAACGGTGGCTCGTGTCAGGCGCCGTATCGACGGCACCTACAAGTGGCCCAGCGCCCCGGGCGCGGCGGTCGAGCGGCTGCGCAAATTCAAGGGCCTGGGGCCGGTGGCGACGGACGCGGGAGAAAAGACGTGATCGAAGGCGCACGCAAAGACGGCCAGCTGGTCACCAGCGACTGGCAATTCCTCCTCGGCGAGATCGACGGCGTCCAGCTGCGCGAGGTGCGCCATGTGCCGCGTGATCACGGGGTCATCACCGAACTGTATCGCGATGAGTGGGACCCGACCGGGCTGCCGGTGACGCACTCTTACCAGTCGCGGTTGTTCCCCGGCGCGATCGGTGCGTGGAGCTGCCACGCCAAAAGCATCGACCGGCTGTTCGTCAACCAGGGTCACATGAAGGTGGTGCTTTACGACGGGCGAGAAGACAGCCCGACCGACCGAACCCTCCGCGAGGTCCACTGCGGCGATGTCCGCCCGACTTTCGTGGTCGTTCCGGTGGGGGTCTGGCACGGCGTGCAAAACCTCGGCACCGGCGACGCGCTGATGATCAACTTCCCGACCGTCGCCTACGACTACGCCGACCCGGATCACTACCGGCTACCGTGGGACACGTCGGAAATCCCGTACAAATGGGGAGCGGCGGCGTCCGCGCCACGCCTCCGCAACGATCACTGAGCCGTCGCGAAGGCCTCCACTGGTAGCGCCATCACGCTTTCCGCCCCGCCTTCGAGCTTGCGCCGCAGCGCGCCCGCGTCGGGGGTGAAGCGCTCGCCGAAGTAGCGGGCGGTGGTCAGCTTGGCTTCGTAGAATGCGCGGTCCTGGCCGGCGGCGAGCGCGTCCGCCGCCGCCGCGGCCATCCGCAGCCACATCAGCCCGAGGCACACTATGCCCATCAGGTGCATGTAGGGGTGTGCGCCGGCGCCGGCGTTGTTGGGGTTGGCCATGCCGTTCTGCATCAGCCACATCGTCGCGGCCTTGAGCTCGGTGTTGGCCTTCTCGACCTGCCCGGCCAGCGTTGCCAGAGCCGCGGCGTCCTTCGCCGCCGCGCATTCCGCATCGACCATCGCGAAGAAAGCCTGGACCGCCTTGCCCCCGCCCTGCCCAAGCTTGCGGCCGACCAGGTCCATCGCCTGGACCCCGTTGGCCCCTTCGTAGATCTGGGCGATCCGCGCGTCGCGAACGAACTGGCTCATCCCCCATTCCTCGATATAGCCGTGCCCGCCGAAAACCTGCTGCATGTTGACACAGGTGTCGAAGCCCTTGTCGGTGCCGTAGCCCTTGATGACGGGGGTGAGCAGGCTGATCAGCTCGTCGGCGGCGGTGCGCTCCCCTTCGGTGGCGGCTTTGTGGCTGAGATCGACCTGGAGCGCCCCCCACAGGCACAGCGCGCGCATGCCTTCGGTGAACGCCTTGGCGTCCATCAGCATGCGTCGGATATCGGGGTGGACGAACAGCGTATCGGCCTTCTCGCCCGGCTCGGCCGCCCCGGTCAACGCGCGGCCCTGGCGGCGTTCGGAGGCATATTTGACCGCGTTCTGGTAAGCGGCCTCGGCCTGCGCCAGCCCCTGGATGCCGACCCCGAGCCGCGCCGCGTTCATCATGATGAACATCGCGGCGAGGCCCTTGTTCTCGTCGCCGATCAGCCAGCCGGTCGCGCCGTCGTAATTCATCACGCAGGTCGAATTGCCGTGGATCCCCATCTTGTGCTCGATCGAGCCGCACGAGACGGCGTTGCGTTCGCCGAGCGAGCCGTTGTCATCGACCATCACCTTGGGCACCACGAACAACGAGATGCCTTTGCTGCTCTCGGGCGCGTCGGGGGTCTTGGCCAGCACGAGGTGGACGATGTTTTCGGCCAGGTCGTGCTCGCCGGCCGAGATGAAGATCTTGGTCCCGGTGATCGAATAGGAACCGTCCGTTTGCGGGATGGCGCGGGTGCGGATCAGGCCGAGGTCGGTGCCGCACTGGGGCTCGGTCAGGTTCATCGTCCCGGTCCACTCGAGCCCGATCATCTTCGGCGCGTAGAGCGCCTTCTGCTCGGGCGAGCCCTTGGCGAGGATCGCGGCGACCGCGCCGTTGGTGAGGCCCGGATACATCCCGAACGAGTGATTGGCGCCCGCCACGAACTCCTCGACCATGAAGCCGAGCACGTGCGGCATGCCCTGCCCGCCGAATTCCTCGGGCGCAGAAAGCGTACCCCAGCCCGCCTCGCGAAACTGCGTATAGGCTGCCTTGAACCCGCTCGGCGTGGTCACCGAGCCGTCGGAATGGCGGGTGCAACCCTCGCGGTCGCCCGACTGGTTGAGCGGGGCGAGCACTTCGGCGGCGAACTTGCCGCACTCCTCGACCACGGTATCGACCATGTCGGCCCCGGCGTTCTCGAACCCGGGGAGGTTTCCGTAGCTCTCGAGTTTCAGGACTTCGTTGATGACGAAGCGGGTGTCGCGCGTCGGCGCGGTGTAAACGGGCATGGCGGGTCCCTCAATGGTGCGCGGGGTCTATCGCCTCGATCTGGGCGACAAAGCTGGTCAGTTCGGTGATCGCGGCGTCGAGATCGGCGCGCTGCGCCTGCATCCGCTCGACCCGCTCGCGGCAGCGGGCGATGGTCACGCGGCGCTGCTCGACCCGGCCGTCGCCGAGGTCGTAGAGGTCGATCATCTCCTTGATCTCGGTCAGGCTGAAGCCGACGTTCTTGGCGCGCATGATCCAGGCGAGGCGGGCGCGGTCGCGCTTCGAATAGATCCGGCTGAGCCCCGACCGCGCCGGGGCGATCAGCCCCTCGTCCTCGTAGAACCGCAGCGCCCGCGCTGTAACGTCGAACTCGGCGGTGAGATCGGAAATGGTGTAATGCGCGCGCTGCAGCGCATCGGGGCGATCGACGTGCGCGCCGCCGTGACGGGCGCGCGAGGGTGCGAGGCTGGCCATGGCGGCGAGTTTGCCTAACCTTTACGTAAACGTCAATCTTCGATCTGCGCCAGCCCCTCGCCTTCGAGCCGGCGGTAAAAGCAGCTCGCCGCGCCGGTGTGGCACGCCGGCCCAGCGGGTTCGACCAGCAGGACGAGCGCATCCTGGTCGCAATCGACCCGGATCTCACGGATCTTCAGCACATTGCCCGAAGTCTCGCCCTTGAGCCACAGTCGGCCGCGCGAGCGCGAGTGGAAATGGGCGTGCCCGGTTGTGCGGGTCCGCTCGAGCGCTTCGGCGTCCATGTGCGCTACCATCAGCACTTCGCCGCGCGCGGCATCGACCGCCACAGCGGTAATCAGCCCGGCCGCGTCGAATTTCGGCACGAAGGCGGCGCCCTGTTCGCGCGCGGTCCGGTCGCTTTCGGTCATGGGGTTTCTTGTTGCAGGATAACCACATGTGTCGACCAAAATCTGCCCTGCGAATCGTTCGCACTTTTCTTTGCCCGGGCGTCGAGCGAAACAGCCGCTGCTCGCGCGGACCGTAGCGTCGGTGCGGCGCAAGGCCCGGGTTCAGGGGTCAGATGAGGGATTGGGCGAGGCGGTCGAAGGGGGGCCGCCGAACCGTGCAAGCGGCGCCTCGACAGTTTCGTCACGAGATCGCCCGGGGCTCATCCCCCGGGCGTTTTCGTTTCAGGCAACCTCGAGCGCTTCGTCGAGCACTCGGGCGAAGCAGGCAATCATCACCCGTTCCGCGCCTGCGCGCTTCAGCGCGCTGACGCAGGCCCCCGTGGTCGCGCCGCTGGTCATGACGTCGTCGACCAGCACCACCTTGGCGCCCTTGAGCTGTGCCGCGCAGCGCGGGTTCACGCCGATCGCCCCGGCCAGCGCCCGCGCCCGCGCCTTGCGCCCGAGCCCGCCGAGCACCGGGGTCGGCTTGCTGCGGACCAGTGCATCGACCGCCAGCACTGCGCCCTTCTCGCGCGCAATCTCGCGGGCGAGCAGTGCGGCCTGGTTGAACCCGCGCCGCCACAGCCGCCACCGGTGGAGCGGCACCGGGACCACTAGCCAGTCAGCGTCGACCTCGCCAAGCCGAGCCGCCATCAGCCGCGCCAGCAGCGGGGCGAGCGCGATCCGGCGGCCGTGCTTGAAGGCGAGCACCAGTCGGCGCGAGGCATCGTTGTAGAGCGTACCCGCGGCGATCCCGTCGTGACGCGGCGGTTCGGCGAGGCACGGGGCGCACAGCGTTCCGGCCGCGACGCCCTCGCCGAACGGGCGCTGGCAGGCCGCGCAGCTCGGCTCGCCGGGGATCGCCAGTTCCGCCCAGCAGCCCGCGCAGAGCCCGCCCTGCGCCGCTAGCCCGGCACCGCACAGTGGGCAGCGCGGGGGGAAGACGAAGTCGGCGAGCGGGGTCAGGGCTTGGGCAAGGGCCATCGCCGCCATCATTGCTTGCACCGCTGCGCCGCGCAAGGCAGGCGCAGCGCATGGCCAGCAACCCCCCGCTCATCTTCTCGCCCACGCGCCGACATGCGGCGCGGCGGCGGATGCTGCGGCTGCAGGTGCAACCAGACGCGGCGCGCTATCTGCTGGGCGACATGGTCGAAGACGTTCGCGAACGGCTCGCTTTCTTGCGCCATGAGCCGGGGCGGATGCTGGCGATCGGCGACCTTGGGCTGCTCGGTGCAGCCGATTCACGCGATCCTGTCGACGGCTCCGACCAAGAAGCGCCCTACCCCTTCGGCGAGTTCGACACGGTAGTCAGCCTCGGCGTGCTCGACACCGCCAACGACCTCCCCGGCGCGCTAATCCACATGCGCAATGCCCTCGTCCCGGGCGGCATCGCCATCGCCAGCTTCGTCGGCGCGGGCAGCCTGCCCACACTGCGCGCCGCGATGCTCGCCGCCGACGGAGACCGCCCCGCCCCGCGGCTCCACCCGATGGTCGACGTCCGCGCTGCCGGGCAATTGCTCCAGCGAGCGGGGTGGGCCGATCCGGTGGTCGACAGCCGCACGCTCGAGGTGCGCTTTTCTGGCTTGGACAGCCTGGTGGCCGACTTGCGCGCGCAGAGCCTGAGCAACGTCCTGGCGCGGCCTGGGCCGGTGCTGTCACGAAAGAAAGTTTCAGTTGTCAAAGAGCGGTTTGGCAGTGAAACCGTAGAACGGTTCGAGATTTTGACGCTAACCGGCCGGCGGCCCTAGCCCAGCGCCGCCTGCGCCGCGGCGAGCCGGGCGATCGGGACGCGGTAGGGTGAGGCGCTGACGTAATCGAGCCCGACCGCCTCGCAGAAGGCGATGCTCGCCGGATCGCCGCCGTGCTCGCCGCAGATGCCGAGCTTGATCTCGGAACGCGTCGCCCTGCCCCGCTCCGCCGCCATGGTGACGAGCTGGCCGACTCCCTCGATGTCGAGGCTGACGAACGGATCGCGCGGATAGATGCCCTGCTCGACGTAAGGCGAGAGGAACCGCGCCGCGTCGTCGCGCGAGACCCCTAGCGTGGTCTGGGTGAGGTCGTTGGTTCCGAACGAGAAGAACGCCGCCGATTGGGCGATCTCGCCCGCCATTAGCGCGGCGCGCGGTAGTTCGATCATCGTGCCCACCAGATACTCAAGCGTGCGGCCCTGCTCGGCGAACACCGCCGCAGCGGTGCGGTCGACCAGCGCCTTGAGGATGTCGAGCTCGCGCCTGGTCGCGACCAGCGGGATCATCACCTCGGGCACCGGCGCTTCCCCGCTCGACGCCGCGACCTCGCAGGCCGCCTCGAAGATTGCGCGCGACTGGACCTCGTAGATCTCGGGATAGGTGATCCCGAGCCGGCAGCCGCGATGGCCGAGCATCGGGTTGAACTCGTGCAGCTCGCCCGCGCGGCGCTTGAGGGTGTCGATCCCGATCCCGATCGCGTCCGAAAGCTCGGCGAATTCGGCATCGCCCTGCGGCAGAAACTCGTGAAGCGGCGGATCGAGCAGGCGGATCGTCACCGGCAGCCCGGCCATCTCCTCGAAGATCGCGCGGAAATCGGCGCGCTGTTCGGGCAGCAGCTTGGCCAGCGCGGTGCGGCGGCCGGCCTCGTCCTCGGCGAGGATCATTTGCCGCACCGCCGATATCCGCGCGGCGTCGAAGAACATGTGCTCGGTGCGGCACAGCCCGATGCCTTCGGCCCCGAACTGGCGCGCCATCCGGCAGTCCGCGGGGGTTTCGGCGTTCGCCCGCACCTTCATCCGCCGGTGCGCATCGGCCCAGCCCATCAGCACCCCGAAATCGCCCACCAGCTCGGGCTCGATCGTCGGGACCAGCCCGGCCATGACCTCGCCGTTGGCGCCGTCGAGCGTGATCAGGTCGCCCTCCCTCATCTGCCGCTCGCCGATCCGCAGCGTGCGGCTGGCGAGGTCGATCGACACCGCGCTCGCCCCCGAAACGCAGGGCCGTCCCATCCCGCGCGCGACAACCGCGGCATGCGACGTCATGCCGCCGCGCGCGGTGAGCACGCCCTTCGCGGCGGGCGTGCCGTGGATGTCCTCGGGGCTGGTCTCGACCCGCACCAGGATCACCGCCTCGCCGCGTTCGGCCAGCTTTTCCGCAGTGTCCGCATCGAGCACGAT
>JBOHIC010000065.1:0-1028 GCA_050725835.1 Novosphingobium sp. | reverse complement strand
CTAGATGGACGCGGTAGGGCTAGATTTCAATCCGCGACACCGCGCCCGAGACGTCCTGGCCGTCGGCGTCGGGGTTGGCTTCGAGGAACTGCCAGTTGAGCGCGGTCGCGAACAGCACCCAGGCGAGGTATGGTAGCAGCAGCGCCCCGGCGAGCGTGCGCACCCGCCAGAACAGCACCAGCGTGACCAGCACCGCCGCATCGAGCGCGGCGATTACTCCGAGCGCGCCGGTGATCTGGTGCGCGGCGAAAAATACCGGGGTCCAGGCGAGGTTGAGTACGAACTGGACGATCCACGCGGCGATCGCTGCGCCGCGCCCCGGCGCGCCGCGCGCGCTCACCACCAGCGCCAGCGCGAAGCCGATGAACACGTAAAGGATCGACCAGACAATCCCGAACACCGCCGAGGGCGGGTAGAGCGAGGGCTTGGCCAACGCATCGAACCACGGATTGCCTGGCCCGCTCTGCGCCAGCCGGCCCGAGAGAAAGCCGAGCATCAGCGTCCCCGGGATCGTCACCAGCGACCAGCGCAGCAGCGCGGCGCGCAATTGGCCGGGAGAGGCAAGCTCGGTCATCACGCGGGACGATCCTCGATTCGACTGGGATTGGGCGGGGTTTTGGCGGCGCACTCGAGCTTAGGCAATGGTGCTAACCACGGTGTGCCGAAATGAGGAATTCGACATTACCCTCGGGGCCGGTGATCGGGCTTTGGATGATACCCTGAACCGTCAAGCCCGCGGCTTCGAGCCAGTCCTGCACCTCGCCGCAAACTCGCTGGTGCAGCACGGGATCGCGCACCACCCCGCCTTTGCCGACCTCGCCCTTGCCGACTTCGAACTGCGGCTTGATCAGCGCGACCTGCCTGCATTCCGGCGCGGCGAGGCGGAGCGGGACTTCGAGCACTTTGGCGAGGCCGATGAAGCTGGCGTCGCACACCACCCAGTCGCAGGGTGCGTCGATCAGCGCCGGGGTGAGCAGCCGCGCGCTGGTCTGCTCGAGCACGGTGACGCGCGGGTCCTGGCGCAGCTT
>JBOHIC010000064.1:0-2784 GCA_050725835.1 Novosphingobium sp. | reverse complement strand
GGGTTGGGGTGGGGGCTCGACGCTGCGTGGAGCCCCCACCCCACTGCGACTAGGCAACAAGTTGCCAAGTCTCGTTGCCCCTCCCCGCTGGGTAGGGGCGATTCAATTCACCCAGCCATCACGAACGGTTCGAGCCCGGCGAGGCGGGTGAGGGTCGCGACTTCGGGCACCTCGCGTGGCTTAACCCCCTCTACGCGCGCGGCGATCGCCGCGATGTGCTCCGGGGTGTTACCGCAGCACCCGCCGAGGACGTTGACCTGCCCCGCCGCGGCCCACTCGTGGACCAGTTCCGCGGTCGTCTCGGGCTCCTCGTCGTAGGCGCCGAGTTCGTTGGGCAGGCCGGCGTTGGGGTAGACCATCAGCAGCGTGTCGGCGATCTGGCTGAGCAGGCGGACGTGGGGGCGCAGCTGCGCCGCGCCAAAGCTGCAGTTGAGCCCGATGGTCAGCGGCCTGGCGTGGCGCACCGCATGCCAGAAAGCCTCGACCGTGTGGCCCGAGAGGTTACGGCCCGAGAGGTCGGTGAGGGTCATCGACAGCATCAGCGGGACTTCGCGCCCAAGCTCGGCCTCGAGCTGCTTGACCGCCATGATCCCGGCCTTGGCGTTGAGCGTGTCGAACACCGTTTCGATCAGCACGAAGTCCGCCCCGCCTTCGACCAGCGCCGCGGCTTGCTCGCGGTAAACCTCGACCACGGTGTCGAAATCGACCTCGCGGAAGCCGGGGTCGTTGACGTCGGGTGAGAGCGACAGGGTCTTGTTGGTCGGCCCGATCGCGCCGACGACGAAGCGCGGTGCGCCGTCATTGGCGGTGGCGGCGTCGACCGCCGCGCGGATCACCCGCGATGCGGCGAGGTTGATCTCGCGCACCAGATGTTCCGCGCCGTAGTCGGCCTGGCTGATGCGGTTGGCGTTGAAGCTGTTGGTCGCGAGGATGCGTGCGCCGGCGGCAATGTAGCTGTCGCAGATCCGGCGGATCAGCGCGGGCTGGGTGAGGTTGACGAGGTCGTTGTTGCCCTTCTGGTCACTGGTCAGCCCAGTTGCGCCGCGATAGTCGGCTTCGGCCAGTCCCGCCGCCTGGATCGCGGTGCCGTAGGGCCCGTCCTTGATCAGGATCGCCTTGGCGGCTTCTTGCTGGAATTGCTCGCGAACGTTCATCTCACATCCCACCGCCGTCACCCTGAACTTGTTTCAGGGCCCATCGGGCCGCAAATTCGAAGCTATGATCCCTCACGCTACGCCGCCCAACGGCAAAGCAAGCGCGCGATCTTGCGCTCCGGTCGTGGGGAGGAATGGGTCCTGAAACAAGTTCAGGATGACGGGGGGATGGAGCGCTCATGCCTCCGGCCGCAACCCCAGCAGCTGGCACACCGCATAGGCCTGCTCGGCGCGGTTGAGGGTGTAGAAGTGGAAATCGCGCACGCCCCCGGCGTGGAGCCGGCGGCAGAGGTCGGCGGCGGCGACCGCGGCGACCAGCGCGCGGGGGCCGGGGCGGCTGTCGAGTCCTTCGAACAGCGCCTCGAGCTCGGCGGGAATTGCGGTGTTGCCGCTCATCCGGCGGATCGCGGCGAAATTGGTCACCGGCATGATCCCGGGGACAATCGGGGCAGAGATGCCCGCGGCAAGCGCGCGGTCGAGGAAGCGGAAATAGGCTTCGGGAGTGAAGAAGAACTGGGTGATCGCGCGAGTGGCGCCGGCATCCAGCTTGCGCTTGAGATTGTCGAGATCGGCCTGCGAGTCGGCGGCGTCGGGGTGAACCTCTGGATAGGCAGCGACCGACAGTTCGAAGCTGTGCCGCCCGGCGAGCCCCGCGACCAGCTCGGCGGCACCGGCGTAGCCCTCGGGGTGGGGCGCGAAGCGTCCGCCCGCTTCGGCCGGGGGATCGCCGCGCAGCGCGACCACGTGGCGCACCCCGGCGTCCCAGTACTGATCGGCGATCTCGGCGATCTCGGCCTTGCTGGCGGCGACGCAAGTAAGGTGCGCGGCGGGGACCAGCGAGGTCTCGCGGACGATCCGCGCGACTGTCGCGTGGGTGCGCTCGCGGGTCGAGCCGCCCGCGCCGTAGGTCACCGAGACGAAGCTGGGCCTGAGCGGGGCGAGCTCGGTGATCGCCGACCACAGCTGCTCTTCCATCGCCGCGGTCTTGGGCGGGAAGAACTCGAACGAGACCTTGAGCGCGCCGGGGAGCGGCCCAATCAACGAATCCGGGGGGGCGATCATGACGCCACCGCCTTGGCGCGCGCGCCCACGCGCTGCCCGGTCCACACCTTGACCGTGAGCGGATGACCGGGGAGCGCTACCGCCGGTTCGGCGCTGAAGCCTGCCCCCGACAGCAACGCCAGCATCTGTTCGTCGGTAAAGCCGAGCCGGGCGTGGGCGTGAGCGGAGCGCAGCTCCTCGCGGTCGTGCGCGGCGAAATCGACCACCGCGATGCGCGCACCGGGGCGGGCAACCCGCGCCGCCTCGGCCAGCGCCGCCTCGGGGGCGAGGGCGTAGTGGAGCACCTGGTGGAACAGCACGGTATCGAAGCTCGCCGCGGCGAAGGGCAGCGCGGCGAAATCGCCCTGGACCAGATCGAGCCGGCCCGCGGGCAAGTGCTGCAACCGCGCGCGGGCGATGCGCAGCATGTCGGGGCTCTTGTCGAAGGCGGTGACGCGGCGCGCGGCGGGGGCGAACAGCTCGGCCATCCGCCCGGTGCCGGTGCCGATGTCGAGCAGGTCGCCGAGCGGGCCATCGCCGAGGGCTTGGGCGAGCGCCGCCTCGACCGGCTCATCGGGACAGTGCAGGC